>NZ_CP013650.1:3753287-4066061 GCF_001466725.1 Lacimicrobium alkaliphilum | reverse complement strand
TAACTGGCTGCTCAGGGCGTCTTTCTGCTGCCTGATTTGAGCTATCAACTGCTTTTGTTGCTGCTCAAGCTGTGCCTGCTGCTCGCGGTTTTCTTCGAGCTGACTGCGGGTTTGTTTCAGGCCCCGGAATAATTCAGATAACTTTTGTTCGGCATTCTGTAGTGCTTTTTCGAGCTCTTTGGCAGTGGCGATGCTGTAATCAAGTTGTTGCTGCCGCTCTTCAATCTGTGCTCTGAGGGCATCGAGTTCTGCCGTATTCCCCTGCGCCTGCAGTGGCAAAACAGTCACAAAGGCCAGCACCAGGGTGGTATTTCGCACCCCTTCACCGGCCTTTTTCAGATACCGCCAGTACATCAGTGTCTCAGGATTTGAGGGTGACGATGGGCTTGCCGGTCATTTCCGGTGGCTGTTCCATCCCCATCAGATGCAGCATAGTGGGGGCGACATCGCTGAGGGTTCCATCCTCGCGGGCGTCAGCGGCCCGACCCACATAAATAAAGGGCACCAGTTCGCTGGTATGGGCCGTATGCGCCTGGCCGGTACTGGTGTCTTTCATTTGCTCGGCATTACCGTGATCGGCAGTAATCAGGCATTCTCCACCGGCTTTTTGCAGTGCTTCCACTACCCGGCCAATACAATGGTCTACCGCTTCACAGGCCTTGACGGCGGCGTCAAAATCGCCGGTGTGACCGACCATATCCCCATTGGGATAGTTGCAGACGATAACATCGAACTCGCCTGACTCTATGGCTTGTACCAGTTTGTCGGTCAGTTCGGTGGAGCTCATTTCAGGTTGCAGATCGTAAGTGGCGACCTGAGGCGAAGGCACCAGTACCCGTTTTTCGCCATCAAACTCCTGTTCGCGACCACCACTGTAAAAGAAGGTCACATGGGCATATTTCTCGGTCTCAGAAATGCGTAGCTGAGTTTTATCGTGCTTGGCAAGCCATTCTCCCATTACATTGTTCAGTGCTTCAGGCGGATAGACACAATCGGTATCGATATCGGCGGCATATTCAGTCAGCATCACAAATCCGCTGAGTTCAGGGTGGTGTTTGCGCTCAAAGCCCTTAAAGTCTTTTTCCACAAAGGCGCGGGTGATTTCCCTTGCGCGATCGGCCCTGAAATTCATAAAAAAGACCGCATCGCCATCTTCAATACAGACTCTATCGCCAATCACCGTCGGTTTGACGAACTCGTCATTTTCATCCCGTGCATAGGCCAGCTCGAGCCCGGCTACGGCACTGTCTGCCTGATAATCCGCTTGTGCAGCGGTGAGCAGGTTATATGCAGCCTCGACCCGATCCCAGCGGTTGTCTCTGTCCATGGCGTAATAGCGGCCCACCAGGCTGGCGGTTTTGCCCTTACCTAACTCTTTAAACAGGGCATCGGCTTTTTCCAGTGAGGCTTTGGCGCTGCGCGGGGGGGTATCGCGGCCATCTAGAAAGGCATGCAGATAAATTTTCTCCGCCCCTTTTTCGGCTGCCAGCTTAATCATGGCAAAAAGGTGTTCTTCATGACTGTGCACACCGCCCGGTGACATCAGCCCCATAATGTGCACGGCCTTGTTATTTGATACCGCCCTTTCAAGGTGTTTTACCAGCACAGGGTTATGTTCAAACTCGCCATCCTTAATATCCTTGGTGATGCGGGTAAAATCCTGATACACCACCCGCCCGGCACCAAGGTTGACATGGCCTACCTCAGAGTTGCCCATTTGTCCTTCCGGTAAACCAACATCCAGGCCAGAACCTGAAATCAGCGTGTGCGGGTACTCCTGAGTCAGTCTGTCCAGCACCGGTGTGTTGGCCGCGGCGATGGCATTGTCCTGCTGATCCTCTCGATGACCCCAGCCGTCGAGAATAATTAAGGCAAGTGGACCTTTAAGCTGACTCATAAAGTGACTCCTTGTGGATGAATACGGTGAATACAAATAACGGGATAAGGCCAGATGTTAAGGGACTGCCAGTTGCAAATCCAATAGTTAATCCGAATCAGCTATATCGAATTGTATTCTGTTTAGGCGCCAGACTGGTTTCTGTGTCTTTTTTCTATATACTTTGCACTCATTTTTTCGCAGCACTTCCATTTCAGAGGCAATGTATTCCATGCAACAGCTGATCGAATTTGTCGGTAACCATTATATTCTCTCCAGTATCTGGGTGGCGCTGGCACTGCTTTTTATATACAGCCTGGTAAGCAGCAAACTGTCTCCTGTAAAGGAACTGGGTACCCTGGAGATGACCATGCTGATGAATAAACAGGATGCAGTGGTGCTGGATATCCGCCCACAACCGGATTTTCGTAAAGGTCATATTCTCGGCGCCAGGCAACTGGTGGCAGAGAAACTGGCAAAAGGGGACTTTTCCGACCTTGAAAAGCAAAAAGATAAACCCATTATTGTGGTTTGCGCCATGGGGGCGACGGCCAAACGTACTGCAACGCAGTTATTAAAGGCAGGCTTCTCTCAGGTCTATGTACTTAAGGGCGGAATGAACGCCTGGACCAGCGCCAGTTTACCTGTTGCCAAGTAACAACCAGGCTGCTGTGGGCCCCAGTTTTGTGGATTAAGGTGAAATACGTCATGAGCCGAGTTGAGATTTATACCAAGAACTTTTGTCCTTTTTGTATTCGCGCCAAGCAGTTGCTTGACACTAAGGGTATAGAGTATCAGGAGTACCGGATAGATCAGCAACCCGGGCTCAGAGCGCCGATGATTGAACGGGCAAAGGGTGGCTACACAGTGCCGCAAATTTTTATTAATGATCAACACATAGGTGGCTGTGACGAGATGATGGCGCTGGATGCCCGGGGCGAACTCGACAAACTGCTGGCTGCTTAAACCTAAACTCAGGTTCAACCAATATTATTTACAGGAATTACCATGACAGACGAAATTAAAGCAAATGGCGCAGAAGGCGCAAATGGCCAGGCAAATGCTCAGGGACAGTTTGCAATCCAGCGTATTTACGTAAAAGACATGTCTTTTGAATCTCCTAACAGCCCGGCGATTTTCCAGAAAGAGTGGAAGCCGGAAGTTAAAATGGACCTGGATACCCGCAGCACCAAGCTCGACGACAACAGCTATGAAGTGGTGTTGTCTGTTACTGTGACGGCTAAAGCCGGTGAAGAAACTGCGTTTCTGGTAGAAGTGCAACAGGCTGGTATTTTCACCATCGGTGAGATGACAGATCAGCAAAAAGCCCACATCATGGGCTCATTCTGCCCTGCAACGCTGTTCCCTTATGCCCGTGAATGTGTGTCTAATCTGGTTAACCGCGGTACTTTCCCGCAACTGAATCTGGCACCGGTAAACTTTGATGCCATTTTTACCGCTTATATGCAAAAGCGTGCTCAGGAAGTGCAGGGCCAGCAGCAAGAAGCGGCTCCAAGTTCACAGGCCTGATGACTACTAAAGCCGGTTTAACGGTATTGGGGGCGGGATCTTATGGTACCGCTCTGGCCTTTTGTTTCGCCAGAAACGCTATACCCACCGTACTCTGGGGGCGTGACAAAGAGCAGATGGAACAGATGCAACAGCAACGTTGTAATCAGCGCTATCTGCCGGATGCGCCTTTTCCTGAAACGCTGCAAGTCGAATCCGATCTGAACAAAGCCATCGCCGCCAGCCGTAATATTCTGGTGGTGGTACCCAGTCATGCTTTCGCTGGCATGCTGGAGCAGATTAAGCCGATGCTCAATGAGGAGCACAGGGTCGTGTGGGCCACCAAAGGGCTGGAACCTGAAACAGGAAGCCTGCTGCAGGAAGTGGCCCGGCGTATTCTCGGTGACAATATTTCCCTGGCAGTACTGTCCGGCCCTACCTTTGCCAAAGAAATGGCTGCCGGTTTGCCAACGGCGATATCTCTGTCATCTCTTGACGATGAATTCGTCGAAGATATTGCCGACATGTTGCACTGTGGTAAATCCCTGCGGGTGTACAAGAACACAGATTTTATCGGCATCCAGCTTGGCGGTGCGGTAAAAAACGTGATTGCCATAGGCGCAGGCCTGGCTGATGGTATCGGCTTTGGCGCCAACGCCAGAACGGCTCTGATCACCCGTGGGCTGGCAGAATTAACCCGTCTTGGTGTGGCCCTTGGCGCCCAGCCCGCGACTTTTATGGGTATGGCAGGCCTGGGCGACCTGGTTCTGACCTGCACTGACGATCAGTCCCGCAACCGGCGCTTCGGTCTTGCGCTCGGCCACGGTATGTCTGTGGATGACGCTATGCAAAGCATCGGTCAGGTCGTGGAGGGGTATCGCAACACCAAGGAAGTCTATCTTCTGGCGCAGCGCCAGGGTGTGGAGATGCCCATTACCGAGCAGATTTATCAGGTGCTTTACCAGAATAAGCCGCCCAGAGAAGCGGCTCTGGCACTGTTGGGAAGAGAAAAGAAATTCGAGTAGTCGGGGCGGATCGGTATTACACCGCGCCTTCAAAGCCCATCTGCCGCCAGGCTTCAAACACCATCACCGATACCGCATTTGACAGGTTCATGCTGCGACTGTCTGGTCGCATAGGAATGCGCAGGCGCTGTTGCGGAGGCAGGGATTCGATGATTTCTGCAGGCAGCCCGCGGGTTTCCGGCCCGAACAGCAGTGCATCACCGGCTTTAAATGCCACGTCAGTGTAATAACTTTTACCCTTCGTGGTGCAGGCGAACAGGCGCTCCGGGCTAACCTGCTGCAGACACTCCTGAAGGTTATGATACTGGCCAATTGCAGCAAACTCGTGGTAGTCGAGACCGGCCCGCCGCAGCTTTTTGTCCTCCCAGCTGAAGCCCAGCGGGCCGATAAGGTGCAGGCGAAAGCCGGTATTGGCGCAAAGGCGGATAATATTACCGGTATTGGGCGGGATTTCCGGTTGATACAGGATAATGTCCAGCATAGTCTCAGTCATGATGTGCAGTGATATTGTGCCTATTGTACAGGTATACTGAAAGGCAGACAGAGACAAGACAGTGGAAATGGATGGAATGAAGGACAGCTACGCATTTTGGGTCAAACTGGCCAGCACCTTCGCACTGGTGGCGGCGTTTTCCATGATTGTGGTGAAAATATGGGCCTGGTATGTGACCAATTCAGCTTCGATGCTGGCGTCTCTGACCGATTCGGTATTTGATGTGGTCGCTTCTGTGATCAACTTTTTTGTGATCCGCTATGCCCTGATGCCCGCCGATGACGATCATAAATTTGGTCATGGGAAAGCCGAGTCACTGGCCGGTCTGGCCCAGTCGGCCTTTATATTCGGTTCGGCTATGCTGCTGATTTTCCACAGCGTTGACAGGCTTAAAGATCCCGGCCCTCTGAATCAGCCCATACTCGCCGTGTATGCCACATTGTTCAGCGTGTTGATGACACTGGTTCTGGTGGCGGTGCAGCGCATGGCCATCCGGCGCACTAACTCGGTGGCCATCAAGGCGGACTCGTTACATTATCAGTCCGATCTGCTGATGAATCTGGCGGTACTGCTGGCGCTGTGGCTGACTACTCAGGGCTTTTTGTCAATGGATGGCTGGTTTGCCATTGGCATTGCCCTGTATCTGATGTGGGGCGCCAGAACCATTGCTATGGAGTCGGCCGCAGCACTGATGGACAAAGAATTACCTCAGGAATACACCGAGACCATCGAAGCGGCGGCGATGTCTAATCCCATGGTGCACGGCGTGCATGATATCCGTACCCGTCAGTCAGGGCGTAATATTTTCATCCAGTTTCATCTTGAGCTGGATGACAATCTGAAGCTGGTGGATGCCCATGATATTACGGTTAAAGTCGAGGAAGCGGTAAACCGTGAAATTCCTGAAGCGGAAGTGCTTATTCATCAGGATCCTGTTTCTGTGGCTCAAAAAACGCCAGAATAGCCTGCATGGATGGCTGGCGATACCTGTCTGCCTCCATCAGCAATTCGTGTCTGGCGCCGGATACCGGTTTTAACTGACATCGGGGCATCATGGCACAGAGGTGATCCTGCGCTTCGTTGTCGATGATCTGATCCCCTCCCGCCTGCAGCACCAGGATCGGGGTTTGTACCTCGCTGACCTGTTGTTCAAGCTGTTCAGTGGCTCTGATGGCCGCCCGCAGCCAGTTATAGGTCACGCCGCCGAGTTTCATGGCAGGGTGAGTCTCATACTCCTGACGAAAGATGCGATAGCGGACCTTGCTGTGAGTCAGTGGGTTGATGGCAAAGGGAATAGCCAGGTAATCGGTCTGCCCGAAGAAATACCAGGGCCTTTTGCCAACCCATTGATTCAGCGTAAGGCCGGCGCTCAGAAGCGCTTTTACCAGCCATTTTGGCAGCGGCAGTCTGATGCCATACATGGGGGCGGTAAACACGGCTTTGTCAAAATCTTGTGGGTAGCGGTTCAGATATAACGTGCCTATGGCACCGCCCATTGAATGGCCAAGTAACAGCGGCTTGTGACTGCTCTGCGGCATCACGACCTGATCATAAAAGGTTTTCAGATCGGTGACATAATCAGAAAAATCGGCAACATAGCCCTGATGAACCTGAGGGGTCATCCGCCCGGACAGACCCTGGCCACGATGATCCAGAATAAACACCGAATAATGATTCTGGTAAAGCTCAAAAATGATCTCTTTATATTTCAGGTAGCCCTCTATTCTGCCACTGCTGATCACCACGCTACCGCGAGCCTGAGGATGCAATGCACAGGCATAGGCAATGTTGATATTGTCCACGCCGGCAAAGCTGCCGGTACTTACCTGGTTGTGCCAGAACCCCTGAATCAGGCTGTCATAGCGTTGCTCAAGTTCGCTTTCTTCGCTCAGATAAAAGTTCATCAGTACTCTGGTATTGCCCGTTGATAACCAGGATCTTCAAAGCGTGGCGAGCTGATAATCAGATCGGCGGAACTCTCATTACAGGCCACCGGAACATTCCACACCGAGCATAAACGTAACAGTGCTTTGACATCGGGATCATGAGGTGCCGGGTTTAAGGGGTCCCAGAAGAAAAACAGCGCATCGAGCTTGCCTTCCGCGATCAGTGCGCCGATTTGCTGGTCACCTCCCAGCGGGCCACTCTTATATCGAAATACCGGCAACGCCAGTGCATCGGCCAGCAATCCGCCGGTAGTACCTGTGGCTACCAGATGGTGTTTCGCCAGAATCTCTTTGTGAGCCTGAGCCCAGCGTATCAAATCCGGTTTTTTATGATCATGGGCGACCAGCGCCAGGTTTTTCTGCATGAGTTAGTGTTCCAGTTGTGGGTTATCGGGAGCGTCATCGGTCAGTGCAAACTGCGGCAGCATTAAGGCCTGCTCCAGACTGTCGATGATGCCATCGGCAATGGCAAAATCCGGCCCTTTGGGCATGCCTGATTCCGGTACGGCGATAGTATAGATCCCGGCTTTCTTTGCCGCCTGCACGCCGCGCACTGAATCTTCAAAAGCGATACACTGGTTGGCCTTAAGACCCAGTCTTTTCAGGGTGCTCAGGTACACCGCCGGATCCGGCTTACCGGCCGCTTCATGTTCTGCTGAATGATGGAAATCAAAATATGGATACAACGCCAGTCGCTCCATGACGGCTTCTATCAGCCGGTCAGCAGAGCCGGAAGCGACAGCCAGTTTCAGATCCAGTTCCCGGCAACGTTCCAGCAGCGGGTACACACCAGGCAGAGGCTCACCCTCTTCGCGGATCAACTTTACCATTCTGTCTTCTAACTGACGGGCAATAACACCAACATCATCCCGTGTTATATCAAAGGCCTGGTACCAGTAGCGTACCACTTCTTCGGTGCTCAGGCCTGTGGTCTGCAGGCACATTTGTTCATTTAGCTGAATATCCACAGAGGCAAAGACCTGCTGCTCTGCCATCCGCCACAGTGGCTCTGAATCAATCAACAGCCCGTCCATATCAAAAATTACCGCTTCTATCTGAGCGTTGGGTTTCACTTTCAATGCCGCTCCTTGTGTTTTTTCTAAGCTTACTGATTTAAACAGACTTTGGTAATCAGATTACGCAACAAACTGACGGTCGGCTCTACATAGTCCAGCGCAATATACTCATCCGGCTGATGGGCCTGATCAATGCTGCCCGGGCCTAACACCAGCGTATCGCAACCCAGTTCGCTGATAAACGGGGCTTCGGTACAGTAGTTGGCGCTGGTGGGGTTAAAGCCGGTGAACTGCTGTGCCAGCTCCAGCAGTGCAGTTTGCTGACGGCTGCCAAAGGCCGGTACCGTGTCGTACATGGCCTGGCGGCTAATGCGGTTTGGATAGGCCTGCTTTAAGGGCTGCAAGACCGCGTCGATACGGGCAATGGCTTCTTCGTCGGACAGATCCGGTACCGCGCGCAGATCAAAATTCAGATGACAATGGCCGCAGATGCGGTTTTCACCGTCGCCACCATGAATATGGCCCAGGTTCATGGTGGTCTGAGGAACTGAAAAATCCTCGTCCCGGTACTGGCTGACCAGTGTCTGTTTAAGTTTAAGCAATTCGCCAATGGCCTGAACCATAATTTCTATGGCATTGACGCCCTTGTCCGGATCACTGGAATGACCTGCCTGGCCCTGTACAGACAGTGTGTGGGCCATATGGCCCTTGTGCTTGTAGATGGGCTTAAGCTCGGTGGGTTCACCGATAATGGCCATTTCCGGTTTGATCAGCTGCTGCTGTGCGAAGAAACGGGCCCCGGCCATGGAGGTTTCTTCGTCCGCTGTGGCGAGGATATACAGGGGTTTTTGCAGTTTGTTCAGTGGCAGTGTTTTCAGAGCTTCGAGAATAAAGGCAAAGAAACCTTTCATATCGCAGGTGCCCAGACCATAAAGCCGGTTATCTTTTTCCTTCAGTGTAAAGGGATCACTCTGCCAGCGCCCTTCATCAAAGGGCACAGTATCGGAGTGACCGGCCAGCAATAATCCGCCAGCCCCTGTTCCGAGGCGGGCGAGCATATTGAACTTATTTCTGGTGCCGGGCACAGCCTGAATACTTATGTTAAAACTAAGATCGCCCAGCCAGTTGCCAAGCAGATCAATAATCTGGCGGTTACTCTGATCCATTGCCGGATCAAAGGCGCTGATGCTCGGCGCAGCGATAATCCTGCTGTAAGACTCTATAAAAGCGGGCATTTTCATCTTTGACTTCCGATTATGTTGGTTAGGCTCTGAAACGAACACCTTGAGATTGTGCGGTGATACACATGATAACTGAAGTCTGGCTCAGGGCAGAACACTAAATATATTTATGCAGAAATATTGCATAAATATATTTAAGCTGGCACTATACCACTCAGGCAAACAGTAGATGAATCTATCAGGTCAATGCAACAGAAATTAACCAACCCCTGCTTCTCCCGGCTCAGACGACGATTGTAGGTCGGGTTGTAACCCGACGGCGATAGTTGGCTTTAGCACTAGCAGCCTTTGGCGGCTCCTTTTCGGAGCCGCATTTTTCTATCTATCCTTTATTTAATCCTTAAAAAGTTGCATTAACACTATGATTAAGACCGCTATTATTGGTGCCAGTGGTTATACCGGCGCTGAGTTAGCCAGATTACTGGCCCAACATCCGCAGTTCTCGCTCTGTGATTTGTTTGTTTCGGCGCAAAGCCAGGACGCCGGCAAGAAGCTGAGTGAGCTGTACGGGCGATTGCAGGGTGAGGTGGAGCTAGTCCTGCAGCCGCTTGCAGAAGATGCCCTTGGCACTCTGGCCGATAATTATGATGCTGTTTTTCTGGCCACGCCCCATCAGGCCAGCCATGACTGGATGCCGCAATTAACTGCTGGTCGGGCGGTGATTTTCGATCTTTCCGGCGCCTTCAGACTCAAAGATAAGCAGGTATTCGAGCAGTATTATGGCTTTGGCCATCAGCATTCAGCCCTGCTCGATAACGCCGTGTATGGCCTGGCTGACTGGCATCAGCAGGCGATTTCAACCGCCAGTCTGATTGCCGTTCCCGGCTGCTATCCCACTGCATCACTGACCGCCCTTAAGCCGTTGCAACAAGCCGGATTGCTTGATTCACAGCACTGGCCTGTGATCAACGCGGTGTCCGGGGTCAGTGGTGCCGGTCGTAAGGCGACACTGAACAGCAGTTTTTGTGAAGTGAGCCTGCAGCCCTATGGCGTGCTGGGACACCGGCATCAGCCGGAAATCAGCGCTGAGCTGGGTGCGCCGGTGATCTTTACCCCCCATCTTGGCAATTTCAAACGCGGCATTCTTGCCACTATCACGGTGAAAGTGGCGCCCGGCACCGATACTGAGCAAGTCGATAAGGCATACCAGCAGGCTTATGGCAATAATCCTCTGGTCAGGCTGAGACAGAGCTGGCCGAAGATCGACGAGGTGGCGGGAAGCTGTTACTGCGATCTGTTCTGGAAGCTGGATCCTGATTCCGGCTATCTGGTGGTGGCCAGTGCCATCGATAACCTGCTCAAGGGTGCCGCAGCTCAGGCACTGCAATGCGCCAATCTGCGCTTTAATTTTCAACCGCAAACGGCATTAGTACAGGAGTGAGTATGCAACCTTTAGTGATTAAAGTCGGCGGTGCATTTATAGGTGATAAAGACGCCGCCCGAGGCCTGTTCGCGGTGATACAGGAACTGATCAAGACCCGTCAGCTGGTATTGGTGCATGGTGGCGGCCCCATCGTCGAACAGTGGATGCAGGCGCTGAATCTTAAATCCACCAAGATTGATGGTTTGAGGGTCACCACCGATGTGCATATGCCTTATGTGGTGGGCGCACTGGCGGGAACTGCGAATACTCAGCTGGTGGCTCAGGCCAGAGCTTGTGGGCTGGAACCCGTGGGTCTGTCGTTGGCCGATGCACACCTGGTGCGCTGCACCCAGATGCAGGCCAAGTATGGTGCTGTGGGCGAAGTAGAGCCTGCCGATGGTAAGCTGCTTAAGGTGCTGTTAGACGAAGGCTATTTGCCGCTGATCAGCTCCATCGGCTGCAGCGACGGTGGACAATTACTTAACGTCAACGCCGATCAGGCCGCGACGGCTATTGCGCAGTTGCTTAAAGGCGAACTGGTGATGCTGTCTGATGTGGCCGGGGTACTGGATAAACAACAGAGTCTGTTGGCACAGCTTAATGCACAACAGATTGATGCGCTGGTTGAGCAGAAGGTGATCCGTGATGGCATGCTGGTGAAAGTTAAGGCGGCGCTCAGTGCTGCTACCAGTATCGGCATGCCGGTCACCATCGCCAGCTGGAAGCAGCCGCAGAGCCTGTTGCAGATGTTATCCGGCGATTCTGCCGGAACCCGCATCTGTCCACCCGAATTGCAATCCATGGACGAAACAAAACTGAATCAGGAGCACCAATGAAACAGGATTTACTCACCTTCGCCGATTGGTCGCAGCCCGAGCTTAACGCCCTGCTGGAGCTGGCGCTGAAGGTAAAAACCACACCGGCAGAGTTTCAGCAGGTTCTGGCCGGTAAGAGTCTGGTGGCATTATTTGAAAAGCCCTCGCTGCGCACCCGGGTCAGCTTTGATATCGGTATTAACCGACTTGGCGGGCATATGGTGTATCTGGACAGTCAGGCAGGCAAACTGGCCGGACGGGAAGATACCCTGGATATGGGAGCCAATCTGGCTTGCTGGGCCGATGCCATCATCGCCAGGGTATACAGCCACAAGACCCTTGAAGATCTGGCCACTGCCGCCAGAGTGCCGGTGGTCAACGCGCTGTGCGATCTCTATCACCCTTGTCAGGCACTGGCGGATTATCTGAGCTTAAAGGAACATTTTGGCGAGCTGAAGGGCTTGCCTCTTTGTTATATCGGTGATGGCAACAATGTCAGTAATTCATTGATGCTGGTAGGCGCAATACTCGGTGCCGACGTGCGCATTGTGACACCGGCGGGTTATGAACCCGATAAGGAAATGGTAGATAAGGCCCGTCAGCGGACCGCGCAAAGCGGTGGCAGCATCACTATCAGCAATGATCTGGCCGCAGCAGAGGGCTGCAAGGCACTGTATACCGACACCTGGTTGTCGATGGGAGATGATACGCCTCTTGAGCAGATCAAGGAGGTATTTATGCCCTATCAACTGAATATGCCGCTGCTTAAAAAAAGCGGTGCCAGCGCCGTGATGCATTGCCAGCCTGCACACCGGGATCTTGAGATTACCAGTGAACTTATTGATAGCGATTACTCACTTTTGTTCTTGCAGGCAGAAAACAGAATGCATGCACAGAACGCTATTTTAATCAGCCTGCTGGGTCAATAACCCGCAGCCAAGGAGACATCATGACTGATCAAACTGTAAAAAAAGTCGTTCTGGCCTATTCCGGCGGGCTGGACACCTCGGCCATTATTCCCTGGCTGAAGGAAAACTATGACTGTGAAGTGGTGGCTTTTGCCGCCGATGTCGGGCAAGGGGACGAGGAGCTTGAGGGGCTGGAACAAAAAGCCCTGGCCTCTGGTGCCAGTGAATGTCATATCGTCGATCTTAAAGAAGCCTTTGTCAGCGAGTATATTTACCCCACAGTGATGACCGGGGCGGTTTACGAGGGCCAGTATCTGCTGGGTACTTCTATGGCCAGACCCATTATTGCCAAAGCTCAGGTAGAGGTGGCCCGTAAAGTGGGCGCCGATGCGCTGTGCCATGGCTGTACCGGCAAGGGCAATGATCAGGTGCGCTTTGAAGGAGCATTCTCGGCACTGGCGCCGGATTTGCGTGTTATTGCGCCCTGGCGGGAATGGGACATGGTATCCCGTGAAGATCTGCTCGCCTATCTGGCTGAGCGCAATATTGCCACGACCGCCTCGGCTACTAAGATATATAGCCGTGATGCCAATGCCTGGCATATTTCCCATGAAGGCGGCGAACTGGAGGATCCCTGGTGCGAGCCAACTGAACAGGTCTGGACCATGACGGTTTCCCCGGAGCAGGCGCCGGACAAGCCCGAGCGCATTCAGCTTGGCTTTGAGCAGGGAAGGCTGATTACCGTTAATGGTGATGCGCTGAGCCCTTATCAGGCATTGGTGAAACTGAATCAACTGGCTGCAGCTCATGGTGTGGGACGGCTGGATATTGTCGAGAACCGTCTGGTGGGCATGAAGTCCCGCGGCTGTTATGAGACTCCCGGTGGCTATGTGATGATGGCAGCCTATAAAGCCCTCGAGCATCTGGTGCTAAGTAAAGACTCACTTAAGTTCAGAGAGCAGATAGCACTGGAGTTTTCCCATCTGGTCTATGACGGGCGCTGGTTTACACCGCTGAAGGACGCGATTCTGGATGCGGCGCAGTCCTTCGCCAAAGACATTACCGGTGAAGTGGTGATTAAGTTGTATAAGGGCCAGGCTACAGCAGTACAGCGGCGCTCACCCAATTCACTCTATTCTGAAGATTTCGCCACCTTTGGCGCAGATGATGTCTATGATCAGCGTCATGCCGAAGGATTTATCCGTCTCTACAGCCTGTCGAGCCGGATCAAAGCCATCAAGTCGCAACAACAGGGGTAATAGCTATGGCATTGTGGGGAGGCCGTTTTAAGCAGCAGGCCAGCACGCAGTTCAAGGCCTTTAATGATTCCTTACCAGTGGATTTTCGCCTGGCAGAGCAGGATATTGTCGGCTCGGTAGCCTGGTCCAAGGCGCTGCTCAAGGTGGGCGTACTATCGGCTACCGAACAGCATGATCTTGAGCAGGCGCTGGGTAGTCTGATTGAAGAAGTACAGGCCAATCCACAGGTGGTACTGGAGTCTGATGCCGAAGATATTCACAGCTGGGTTGAAGGCAAGCTGATCGACAAGGTCGGCGATCTGGGCAAGAAACTGCATACTGGTCGCAGCCGTAACGATCAGGTGGCCACAGATCTTAAGCTCTGGTGCAAACAAAAAGGTGGTGAGCTGTTGCTCTCGCTGGTGAATTTCCAGCAGGCACTGATGGACCTGTCTCAGCGTGAGCGGGCCACGGTGCTGCCTGGCTATACTCACTTACAAAGGGCCCAGCCTGTGACTTTCGGGCATTGGTGTCTGGCCTATGTGGAAATGTTTGACCGTGATATCGGTCGCCTTAAAGACGCGCTGTACCGGGCGGATACCAGTCCGCTGGGCTCCGGGGCCCTGGCTGGTACGGCTTATCCTATCAATCGCATGGAACTGGCTGCGGATCTGGGTTTTCGTCGGGCCACCATGAACAGCCTGGATGCGGTGTCTGACCGGGATCATGTGATTGAACTGCTGTCTTCAGCCAGCATCAGCATGATGCACCTGTCGCGTTTTGCCGAGGATCTGATTTTCTATAATTCCGGCGAAGCGGGTTTTATCGAACTCAGTGACGAAGTGACTTCCGGTTCATCACTGATGCCGCAGAAGAAAAACCCCGATGCGCTGGAGTTGATCCGAGGTAAGTCAGGGCGGGTGTACGGCGCCATGACAGCAATGATGATGACCATGAAGGCGCTGCCGCTGGCCTACAACAAAGACATGCAGGAAGACAAGGAAGGCCTGTTTGATGCTCTGGATACCTGGCAGCAATGTCTGGATATGGGGGTCATGGTGGCGCAGGGGCTCAGGGTTAACAGCACCCGCACCCTGGCGGCCGCCCAGCAGGGGTATGCCAATGCCACTGAGCTGGCCGATTATCTGGTCAGCAAGGACATTCCCTTTCGTGAGGCCCACCATATTGTGGGAGAGGCGGTACTGGCCGCTATCGAAGCCGGTAAGCCGCTGGAAGATTTTTCCCTGTCAGAACTCAAACAGTATTCTGATCGGATCGAGGAAGATGTATACAAGCATCTTTCCATCGAATCCTGTCTGGATAAACGGGAAGTGCTGGGCGGTACTTCACGCTCGCAGGTGCAAAAAACCATTGAGTCGATTCAGTCGGGCAAACATGAAATTCTTGGCTCCCATGTACTCGGCGGAACCGGCACCGATCAGATCCAACTGGCGCTTAAGCAGGTGCAGCAGCGCCTGAACGCACAAAAAGCCGAGGCGCTGTCCGTGCGCCGGGCCAAAATGACCGATGTGGATCAGATCCTGCGTATTGTCAGCTATTGGTCAGAGAAGGGTGAGACGCTGCCCCGCAGCCGCGACAATATTATTCATGATATTCAGAATTTTGTGGTGGCCGAAGTGGAAGGTGCCGTAATAGGCTGTGCCTGTTTGTATATTTATCAGACCGGCCTGGCGGAGGTTCGCTCTGTGGGTGTGGACGTAGATGTGCAGGGTAAAGGGCAGGGCAGGGCCATGATCCAGTACCTGCTGGAACAGGCGCGGCATATTGAATTAAAAAGAGTGATTGTACTGACCCGGGTACCGGACTTTTTTGCCAAGCTCGGCTTTATCCGCACGGCCATGGCCAGTTTGCCGGAAAAAGTGATGAAGGATTGTGATATCTGCCCGAAGAAAAATGCCTGTGATGAAGTGGCCATGGAATATGTGGTCAGGATCACCGAGCAGCCCATGCCTGCAGGTGCCATCCCGGTTAATCAGTTGGCGTGATACAAGCCATCAGTTTTCAGCGGTAGCCCGGATGTAGTAGCGAAGCGAAATCCGGGAGAGGTATTCGATAACGTTCGCCTTTCCCGCAATCCGCTGCGCTCCTTGCAGGCTACAAGTTGTCATGCCCGAGTGCTGTTGTCGGGCATCCAGCGACTTTTGATGATGGTAATTTTCACCGCAGAGTCGCCGAGGGCGCGGAGATTGAAGTGTTATGATCTTTTCCCTCTTTGCTCTCTGCGTCTCTGCGGTGAGGTCTTTTTACCACTAACCTATGAGAAAGCAGGTGTAGCCTGGAATGAAGCGAAGAGGAATCCGGGTCTAAGCGTTAACCGGTAGTTTCCGCAATCCGCGTTGCTCCTTGCGGGCTACATAACTATTAAAAAATATCCTCACTTTCTATTACTGGCTGGCCCTGATCGAAGGGGTCGACAAATTCGCTGTCATCCACATATTGGGTAGGCTCGGTGCCACGGATAAAATACTCAAATCTTGAGGTGTGATCCGTGCGCTGAGTCAGCTTACCTGTGGTGCGATCAATTCTGACCGTGACAATATCCTCAGGAATGGTTGGATATTGTTCCGGTACCCCTTCCAGCGCTTCACGCATAAAACGGATCCAGGCCGGTTGTGCCACTCTGGCACCGTCTTCAGCGCCCACCATGGCATTACCCATCCAGTTAAATTGTTGCGGATTCCTGTTGATCAGATACTGATTACGGCTGGTGCGACCCAATGACCGGCTCATATCATCAAAACCGACCCAGGTGGTCGTCACCAGATTACCGCCCAGGCCACTGAACCAGGTATCTTTAGCGTCATTGGTCGTACCGGTTTTACCGGCCAGATCATCGCGGGACATCAGATTATTGGCGCGCCAGCCAGTGCCCTGCCAGTAGGTATTCTTCGACCAGCTCCCCCCGCCGTAGATAGCGGTACGCATCATCTCCCGGGTTAAAAAGGCATTCTGTCTGGACAACACTTGTGGTGCATATAAGGGTGGCAGGGTTAAATCCTTACCTTCACTAATGGCAAGCAAATCCAGTGGCGCGTCCTGTTGTTCGGAGAAAGCGGGGGCGGCAATCGCCGGATTGGCATGCCACAGGGTTTCACCGAATTCATTATCGACCCGCTCAATAAAGTAGGGCTCTACGGCATAACCGCCGTTACCGATAATGGCAATGCCCCGGGCCACTTCAAGGGGAGTCTGTGAAGCAGAGCCCAGAGCCAGAGACTCATCCTTGGGCAGCTCGTTGGGATTAAAACCAAATTTGGCCAGATGAGAGATAATATCATCCAGACCCACGCTGCGCAGCAGGCGCACCGATACCACGTTCTTGGAGCGCCCCAGGGCGACCCGCATACGGATAGGGCCGTCATAGACTTCCGGGGAGTTCTTGGGCCGCCAGGCGATGCCGGAATTGCGATCCCACTGATTGATCGGGGCATCATTGATAATGCTGGCCAGGCTGTACCCCTTCTCTAATGCCGCTGAGTAGATAAAGGGCTTGATGTTCGAGCCCACCTGTCGTTTGGCCTGAATGGCACGATTGAACTGGCTCTGATAAAAACTGTAGCCGCCGACGATGGCCCGGATAGCACCACTTTCAGGTTCCAGCGAGACCAGGGCACTGCTGGCATCGGGAAACTGAGACAATTGCCACTGTTCCAGTTCTTCGTTGAACCGGATCATAATATGCGCACCGGGTTTGAGAATATCAGAAGCCTGCTCTGGCTCCGGGCCTTGTTTGCTGTCAGTAATAAAGGGTCTGGCCCAGGCCAGTCCGTCCCAGCCAATATCGATATAGCCAGTAAGCAGAGTGAAGACCCTGATCTGTTTTTCCTCTACCTGAGTGACAATCGCGGGCTCCAGAGGAGGGAAACTCGGCTCGCCTGTCAGAAATGCTGTCATCTGTTGTTCTGACCAGGCGGTATTTTCATCCTCTGATCCGGGTATCTCTGCAATGGTCTGACGCTCACTGTCCTTATCCGCTGGTGTCGGCAGTGGTTCTTCCCAAAGCTGCGCCAACGGACCGCGATAGCCGTGGCGCTCATCGTAGTCATGCAGGTTCTGTTTTACCGCTTGCTGAGCGGCCTGTTGCAGAGCGGAAGGTACGGTGGCATAAACCTGGTAACCACCGGTTTCTGCTTCTTCCCTGCCATAACGTTTGATCATTTCCGCGTAGATCATGTCGGCAAGATAGGGGGCATGCAATTCTATCTCTGCCCCATGTTTTTTTGCCTCGAGTTCAAGCTCTGCTGCCTGTGTGAAATCGGCACGGCTGATATAACCTTCATCCAGCATTCGCGCTAACACCACTCTGCGTCTTTCCTTTGAGGCCGCGGGGTTACTGATGGGATTCAGATTTGA
The DNA here is from genome assembly GCF_001466725.1 of Lacimicrobium alkaliphilum. Classification (NCBI taxonomy): domain Bacteria; kingdom Pseudomonadati; phylum Pseudomonadota; class Gammaproteobacteria; order Alteromonadales; family Alteromonadaceae; genus Lacimicrobium; species Lacimicrobium alkaliphilum. Next base: position 4,048,257 of record NZ_CP013650.1, on the reverse strand, counting down.
GGGGGCCTTTGGCAGTCCGGCTATGGTGGCGATTTCCGCCAGATTCAGCTCATCGACGGTTTTACCGAAATAGACCTGGGCGGCCGCGCCGACACCAAAAGCCCGGTGCCCCAGCTCAATTTTATTCAGATAAAGTTCGAGAATTTCGTCCTTGCTGAGCAGTTGCTCGATATGCAGGGCGATAAAGGTTTCTTTGATCTTGCGCATCCAGGCCTTTTCCCGGCTGAGAAAGAAGTTGCGCGCCAATTGCATGGTGATGGTACTGGCACCCTGGCCTTTTTCGCCGGTTGTGACCAGATTCATGAATGCTCTGGCCACGCCGATAATGTCTACACCGGGATGGTCATAAAATCGACTGTCTTCGGTGGCAAGGAAAGCCTGGAGCATAGGTTCAGGTATGTTTTTTAATTCCAAAGGTATGCGTCGCTTGACACCAAACTGTGAAATCAGCTGTCCGTCCTGAGAATAAACTTTCATTGGAGTTTGCAGGCGCACATCTTTTAAGATAGCTACACTTGGCAGTTCCGGGCGGATATAAAAATACAGGGCCGCCAAAGCAATGGCGCCCAGTAGTGCGGAAACGAAAAAAATTAGTGCTAAAGGTTTGACGTACTTCACAAAAACCTATGTTATCAGAGCAATTTCAGGGAAATAGCTTATATTTTATACCTATGTACCATCTCGGGAACCATTAAGTATAAAAATTTAGTGAATAATGGTTAACTCGTAGTTTAACGAAAAAAACAGGACGCCGCTTTGCTTAATAAAGTTTTCAGCAAAAAATTACCACCTGTACTGGGTCTGGATATTGGCACCCGCTATGTCAAGGCGGTATTGCTTACAGGTTCCGGTGCCGGCATACAGGTAGCGGCAGTCGCCTGTGAGCCGATTAACGGCGATGCCTTCGCTGAAAGAGACATCAGAGACTTTGATGCGGTCAGTAATGCTATCCGTAAAGTAAAAAACACGCTCAAAGTGAAGTGCAAGACAGCGGCCATAGCCGTATCCGGCGCATCCATCATCACTAAAGTGGTGTATATGGACCCAGGGCAGTCTGATCACGAACTGGAATCTCAGATAGAAATCGAGGCCGATAGCCTGATCCCCTATCCGCTTGATGAAGTGTACCTGGATTTTGAAGAACTGGGCCCGAGCAAAAGCCATACGGGTAAGGTGGATGTATTGCTTAGTGCCGGACACAAAGACATGGTCGACAGCAGGGTAACCCTGTTGCGGGAGCTGGAACTGGAGCCCAAAGTGGTTGATGTGGAAGGGTATGCACTTGGCAGTGCCCTGATAGAATTTGGTCCGCCGAGTGAAGAGCAGCCGGTGTGCTGCATCAATCTCGGTGCCAGCCAGTTGCTGGTCACTGCGGTTCAGGAAAATCGTGTGATTTACAGCAAAGAACATAATTTCGGTTGTGACAGTCTGCTCAGGGATATTTCCCTGGTTTTTGCCATGGAACTCAAAGAAGTAGAGGAGCAACTGGCTGAGGGAACCTTGCCTGAAAGCTGGAAAGAACAGCAATTGCCAATATTTGTTTCTAACCTTCAGCAGCAGGTCACCCGGGCACTGCAAATGTATGTGGCCTCGACAAACAAAGAGCAGCCGCAACAATTGTTAGTCAGCGGTGGCGGCGCATTACTGCCGGAAATGGCTTCAGAACTGGAGCGCGAGCTGTCAATTACCGTGACACCTTTTGATCCTTTTGCGCAAATGAAAGTGAAGCCGGAAATACAACAACGCCTGGATTCTCTGGCCCCACAACTGGCCATTGCCGCAGGTCTGGCAAGCAGGAGTTTTAGTCCATGGCACATATAAATCTTCTGCCCTGGCGCGCGGCACATCGTCAGAAGAAAAAGCAGGAATATATTACTTTACTGGCGCTGGTGGCGGTGTTCGTACTGGCCTTGTTCTGGCTGATTGGCTCGCTGGTCGACACCATGATCTCCAACCAGCAACAACGTAACAATTACCTTCAGCAACGCATCACCGTGCTGGATGGTCAGATCGCAAAAATTAAAGACATCAAAGACAAGAAAAAAGATCTGGAACGACGCATGGCGCTGATTGAGCAGCTTCAGACTAACCGTAACGTTGCGCCCCAGGTGCTGGACGAGCTGGCCCGTATTCTGCCGCCAGGCGTGTCATTCCGTAGCCTGGTACGCCGCGGTAACCAGCTTGAAGTACTGGGAGTCAGCGACTCCAATAACAGGTTGTCGGAATTTATGCGGCAACTGGAACTCTCCAGAGTATTCAATCGTGGTGAGCTGTCGTCTATTGTGGCAGATACCAGCAGCTCAGATGCTGTGAGCGAATTCAAGCTGACCTTCAATATCAGTCCGGCTGTTGCTCCGCAGATGGTGGTGGAGGATTCAGAAAAATGAAGTTTGATTTTAATAAACTCAAGGAAATGAATGATCTGGACTTCGAACAACTGGCTATCTGGCCATTTGAAGTCAAGTTTGTGGTCGGTCTTGTGATTGCTATCCTCACTGGTGTTTTAGGTTTCTATCTGTTGGTTAATGACAAATTACCCCTGTTGGAAACGGCCAAGGCTGAGGAAGTGGAACTCAAAAACAGCTATGAGGCCAAGTATCGTATCGCGATTAATCTGCAGGCCTATGAAGAACAACTGGCCAAAATTCAGCAGGATTTTTCCTCGATGCTCAGGTCCTTGCCAACCAGCAACGAAACGCCCGGACTGCTGGATGACATTACCTTTGTGGGTACCTCGGCCGGCCTGAATTTCAAGTTACTCAACTGGCAACAGGAAGTACCGAAAGAGTTTTACACGGAATTACCAATTCAGATGGAAGTGCGGGGCGATTATCACGATTTCGGTAAGTTTCTTTCTGACGTAGCAGGGCTGCCCCGTATTGTTACGGTGCATGATTTTGAAATGGTCAATGAAACCGGCGGATTACGCCTGAGTCTGCAGGCCAAGACATATCGCACGTCGTCGACTAACGGTATGACGGAGCGTGCAGAATGAGAGTCATTTGTATCCTTATGTTGCTGATGTTGGCCGGTTGTCAGCCGAAGCTGGATGATCTGGAGGCCTTTGTCGCTGAGGTTGAACAGCAAACCCAGGTTAATATTGAGCCTTACCCCGAGTTCAGCAAAACGCCGGCTTTTGTGTATGAAGCCCAGCAAAAACGCAGCCCGTTTCAACGGCCCCGAGGCCAGGTTGCAGAACTGGTGCAGACGCAAAAGGCCAACTGTCTGCAACCGGATTTTTCCAGAACCAAGCAGCCACTGGAGCGTTACGGTACAGATGCCCTCTCTATCAAGGGCTTCTTTACCCGTAATAACAAAACCTGGGCCATGATTCAGGCAAATGATGGCAGTTTACACAGAGCCAGTGTGGGCGACCGTCTGGGTCTGTTTTTTGGACGAATTACTGAGATTTCCAACGGCAAGGTTTCGATCACTGAAATGCTGCCCGACGGCACAGGGTGCTGGCAGGAAAAACAAGCAACCCTGACGATGTCCTCAAAGGCAGGAGAAAATGACAATGTCTGAACGTTATATTTTTAATAAAAAGCTCAACAGGCGCAGCCGGCACTGGCAATGGATGTCATTGGTACTGTTGATTCTGGTAGGCGTCAAAAGTTTACCCGCCCAGGCGCAGGATGTAGAGCTGGTGGATCCCTATGAAACGCCAGTGGAGGCGTTGCCCTATCAACTAGAGGACATCGAATTTCGCCGTAATCAGGCTGGTGGCGCCAGAATAGAAATACAGCTGGATAAAGAGGGTTTTGATTCGGCACTGGCTGAAGTACCCGACGGTGTGGAATTACAGCTACCCGGCAGCCGTCTGCCTGAAGAGTTACTCTATCGTCTGGATGTGATGGACTTTGGTACACCGGTTGACTGGCTGGAAACCTTTCAGCAGGACGAAGGCGCGGTGATTGTATTTAAAACCTCTGCCGGGGTGAATTTTCAGCATCAGAAGCTCGGTGATCGTCTGGTCGTAGAGATCGATACCGCTCCCACTGCTGTCGCGCAGCAAGATGTTGGAGCTGACTACGACGGCGCGCCGGTATCGCTGGATTTTCAGGACGTTCCGGTACGTCAGGTGTTGCAGGTTATTGCTCAGATCAGCGGTTTTAATCTGGTCACCACGGATACGGTGACCGGCAATGTCACCCTGAGTCTGGACAATGTTCCCTGGGATCAGGCCCTGAACATGATCATGAAAATCAAGGGGCTGGACAAGCGTATGGAAGGTAACATTCTGCTGATTGCCCCGGCAGAAGAGCTTTCTTCCAGAGAGACCCAGCGTCTGCAATCAGAACAGCAGGCGGCAGAACTGGCGCCACTGCGTTCAGAAACCATCCAGATTAATTATGCCAAGGCCGCAGACATGGCCACCATTCTGAAATCCAGTGAAGGAGGCATACTCAGCTCCCGCGGCGCAGTGACAGTGGACAATCGTACCAATGCCCTGTTGGTCAGAGACACGCAGGAATCTATCCAGGAAGCGCGGCGCATGGTAAAAGAGCTGGATATTCCGATTAAGCAGGTACTGATCGAATCCCGGATGGTGACCGTCAGAGACAGTGTCGATGAGCAACTGGGTGTACGCTGGGGATTCAGTGACCGCCAGGGTGATGACGGTGTATCGGGTTCTCTGGAGGGGGCTGAAACCATCGCCGGTGGTCAGGTTCCGGCACTGGCTGACCGGCTGAATGTAAACCTGCCGGTATCCGGCGCGGCCGGGCGCATCGGCTTTCAGATCGCCAAACTGGCTAACGGAACCATACTGGATTTGGAACTGTCTGCGCTGGAGAGTGAAAACAAAGGTGAAATCATCGCCAGCCCACGTATTACCGTGGCCAATCAGCGTGAAGCCTATATCGAACAGGGTACTGAAATCCCCTTTGTACAGTCCACCTCAAGCGGTGCAACCTCGGTCGAGTTTAAAAAGGCGGTACTGAGCCTGACGGTGACACCTCATATTACGCCGGATAACCGTATTATTCTGGATCTGATCGTGACCCAGGATACCCGCGGTGAGACCGTTTCTACCTCAACGGGCCCTGCGGTATCCATTGATACTCAGGAAATCTCAACCCAGGTGCTGGTGGAAAATGGTGAGACCGTGGTGCTCGGTGGCATATTCCAGCAGAATATTATCAACGGTATTGAAAAAGTTCCGCTGTTCGGTGATCTGCCACTGGTGGGTAACCTGTTCAAGAATTCACAGGATTTTTCCGAGAAACGCGAGCTGCTGATTTTTGTGACGCCAAAAATCATTGATGAGGCGCTCTGATATACAGGAGAAAGGGGGCTGACGGCCCCCTTTCTGTCTTTTCCTGCCCTGACTGCAGATCAAACTTGCATAAGCACAGATTAAACTGAGATAATCCCGCTTCTCAAATTCGACCGGGGGTTGAGTTTATTCATTTTTAACCGTTAGTTGTGTGACATTAATCAAACATGGCCGAAAAACGTAATATCTTTTTGGTAGGGCCAATGGGTGCGGGTAAAAGCACTATTGGTAAACACCTTGCAGACGAACTTCATTTAGACTTTTACGACTCAGATCAGGAAATTGAGCGCCGTACGGGTGCAGATATTGCCTGGGTATTCGATCTGGAAGGCGAGGAAGGATTCCGGGTTCGGGAAGAAGGCGTGATCAACGACCTGACCGAAATGCAGGGCATCGTGCTGGCCACCGGCGGAGGCTCGGTAATCAGCAAGAACGTGCGCAATCGTCTTGCCGCCAGAGGCATAGTGGTCTATCTGCAAACCACTATCGATAAGCAGGTTGCCAGAACTCAGCGTGACAAACGCCGTCCTTTGTTGCAGAACAATGATCCGGAAACGGTGTTACGCAACCTGGCAGAAGAGCGCAACCCGCTGTACGAAGAAGTGGCAGATTATGTGGTACAGACTGACGATCAGAGTGCCCGCGCCGTTGCCAGTCAGATTATCGAGAAAATCGGACTCTAATCAGGATTACAGAGCGGGGATGCTACGCTGATGAACACACTGAATGTTGAATTGGGTGAGCGTAGTTACCCTATCTATATCGGCGTCAATATCCTGCGCCAGCCACAGCAGTTGCGTCAGCACCTTAGCAGCAACAAGGTCATTGTTATTACCAATGAGGTTGTTGATGTGCTCTATGGCGCCCAGGTGATGGACCTGCTCACAGGGCTGGACGCCGACAAACTGGTACTGCCTGATGGTGAGCAATATAAATCTATTGCCAGCTTCGAGCGCATTATGACCCACCTGCTGGAGTGTAATGCTGCCCGCGACACCACCCTTATTGCCCTGGGCGGCGGTGTGATCGGTGATCTGACCGGCTTTGTGGCTGCCTGCTACCAGCGTGGCGTTCCCTTTATTCAGATACCCACCACACTGCTTTCGCAGGTGGACTCCTCTGTGGGCGGCAAAACCGCCGTCAATCATCCTCTTGGCAAAAACATGATCGGGGCCTTCTATCAGCCTAAAGCGGTGATCATCGATACCATGACCTTATGCAGCCTGCCCAAGCGGGAGTTTGCCGCCGGTATGGCTGAAGTGATCAAGTACGGCGTTATCTATGACGCTGAGTTTTTCGACTGGCTGGAGCAGCATCAGCAAGGGCTGCTGGATAAAGATCAGGCCCTGCTGCAGGACGTAGTGCACCGTTGTTGTGAGATTAAAGCCCGTATTGTTGCCGAGGATGAGCAGGAAAAAGGACTCAGAGCGCTGCTGAATCTTGGGCATACTTTTGGCCATGCCATTGAGGCCGAAATGGGCTATGGCAACTGGTTGCACGGTGAAGCTGTCGCAACAGGCATTGTTCTTGCTTCTGTGGTTGCACAGCACAAAAACTGGCTCAGTGCGTCAGAAGTTTGTCGTATTGTCGATTTACTCAAGGCCTTTGGATTGCCGGTCAGGGCACCTGAAAAAATGAATTTCGACAGTTTTATGCGACACATGCGCCATGACAAAAAAGTTCAGGCCAACCGTATCCGCTTTGTGATCCCTGATGCCATTGGCAGTGCTGTAGTGACAGACGACGTAGATGAGGCATTGTTAAAAGAGATTCTCGATGCCTCCTGACAGGTGGCAACGTGCAAACAGCCTTTATTGACTTACAAAAACGACTACAACATCTGACGACTTTCAGCTCAGGGCTTATTCTGCTGGGCGGAAAGGGTGCGTCAAGACAACAGCGTTTTCTCAGTGAATTTCTCAGCGACTTTGATGAGTCGGTCAATATTGCCTGCCTGAACGCCACCGAAATCAAAAGTGATCAGGCCTTGCGCCAGCAATTGCTGTCTCAGCTGTTTGGCAATGTGCAACGGGATGTGCGCCGTCCCCTGCAACAAAGCTTCCCCGCTGCGGCCCTGAATGAAGGCCGGACGGTGATCGCGATCAGTTATGCCGCAAATCTGGCGTCCATGATCATCCAGGAGCTCTGGGATCTCAGTCAGCGCAGTGATCAGATATGTATTTTGCTGGCGGGCGAGACAGACTGGGCCCTGACAGTTAAGCAACAGTTGAGCGGTAATGTGCAACCCGTACTGCTGCAATATGATTTTACTGAATCATCTGAACTGGCGCTTTCCGACCTGGATCGCCTGATCGCAGAAAAACGCGAGGCCTTCAATGCCCGTCTGGCCCTGCGGCAACAACAGCACGAGCCGGAAAAAGCCAGGCCAGGACTGATTGCCAGCAAAGTGTTCAGAGCCGCGGTGCTGGTGGTGTTTATACTCAGTTTTGGTGGCCTGATGCACTGGTTCCACCCCGAACTGATCAGCGAACTGTTACCGACCAACGCCATGGCAACCACGCAGGCACAACCACCGGCAGTATCTACACAACTTAAGACAGAGCAACCAGCGCAGGAAACGGCTTCGGTTGCCCCCGAACAATCACCCGCGCAGACAGCAGCCGGAGAGCCGTCCTCTGCCAACGAGCTGACGGCAAAGCAGGCAGAGCCGCCTGAGGCTGAACGTCGGTCTGAGCCTGAAAAGACCGCTGTGCAAACAGATGCAACACAAACCGTTACCCAGTGGTCAGAGGCGGTACAGCAACTGAAAAAGCCGCAGGTAACCCAGGATGTGGCGCAGGTTACAGAACAACAAGCGCCTGAGGTGGTTACGGCAGAAGTGACAGAGACGCCTGCTGCGCCAGAACCAGAAGAAGCACAGCAAACACAAAGCCCGTCAGAAGTGGCACAGGCTCAGCCCGATTATCCCTGGGATGAGCAATATCTGCTGACCTTGCCGGATTCAGAGTATCTGTTGCAGCTAAGCGCCGCCAGTGACAGCCAGGTCCTGCAGGAATTTATTCATCGCCATGGCTTTGACGACAGGCACTGGCGTTACCAGACACAGCGCTACGGTGGTAACTGGCATGTATTGTTAATGCAGGGCAGCTTCAGCACGCTGGAGCAGGCCAGAGCAGCGGTGAGTGAGTTGCCGGCGCAGGTTCAGGCCGGCCAGCCATTTGCAAAAACCGTTGCCCAAATCCGACAGGAAATTAGTTCCCAACCTTAATCCGGATTCAGTTACAATCCTGACTTTATTGTTGCAGCAGTGGCAAGATGGATAATAAGAAAAGCCGGGCCTTTCTGAAGTGGGCCGGTGGCAAATACAGTCTGGTCAGTGAAATACGTTCCCTTCTTCCCGATGGCGAGAGGCTGATAGAGCCTTTTGTTGGCGCCGGTTCTGTGTTTCTCAATACCGACTACAAAGACTACCTGCTCAACGATATCAACCCCGATCTGATTAACCTGTATCAGATACTCCAGCAAAAGCCGGAAGACTATATTGCTGACGCCAGAACCCTGTTTACCCCGGACAATAATAACCCTGAGCATTACTACGGGGTGCGTGAGGAGTTTAACCTCAGCGATGATACCTATCAGCGCTCCGTGCTGTTTTTGTACCTGAACCGCTTCGGTTACAACGGCCTGTGCCGCTATAACCTTTCCGGTAAGTTCAACGTGCCCTTTGGCAGATATAAACGGCCTTATTTCCCTGAGGCCGAGCTTTATAATTTTGCCGAAAAAGCCCGCCACGCTACCTTTGTCTGTAAGCCTTTCGCGGATGTGTTCAGCCTCGCCCAAAAAGGGGATATTATCTATTGCGATCCGCCTTATGCGCCAATAAGTGCCACTGCTAATTTTACCGGTTATGCCACCGCTGGTTTTAGTCTGGCGGAGCAAAGCCGGCTGGCAGATTGTGCGGCCCGCACCGCACAGCAGCATGGGATCCCAGTACTGATCAGTAACCATGATACCAAGCTGACCCGGCAGATGTACCAGGGCGCCAGCCTTAAAGAATTAAAAGTAGGGCGTTATATCAGCCAGAAAGGCCATGCCCGCGCCAAGGTGGACGAACTGCTGGCCCTGTATCAGGCTTAATGGCTACAAGCAGGCAAATTTGCACGCCAGGGTTTCTGTAAAGTGTTCTGACTTTGATTCACTCTGCCCCGCTTAACACAGCGTTGGAGAAGCACTATGGATGTGATAGATATTCCCGGTTTTGGCGACCCCTTCAGCTCCATCAGCCATTTACTGGCCGCGTTACTGGCCCTGATACTTGGGATTGGGCTTATCCGCCAGGCGCTGGGGCAACCGGTGCGTGTGGTGACGGTGTGTATTTATGTATTCACCGTGGTGTTTTTACTCTCGATGAGTGGTGTGTTCCACTTGCTGGACCCCGGCACAACCGGGCGGGCGGTGCTAAAACGGCTCGATCATGCCGGTATCTTTCTGTTGATCGCGGGCACCTTTACCCCCATCCACGCCATCATCTTCCGTGGTTTCTGGCGTTGGGGCTTTCTGACCTTAATCTGGGGCCTTGCCATTACCGGACTGACTCTGAAGACCATCTACTTTAGTGATTTTGCCGAATGGCTGGGGCTGCTGTTCTATATTGGTCTTGGCTGGATGGGCATTGCGTCGGCTTATCTTACCCACCAAATGCATGGCTTTGGCATTATCCGGCCGCTGTTTTTCGGAGCCCTTGCCTACACTCTGGGCGCAACGCTGGATTTCCTGCGTGTGCCGGTGCTGATCCCCGGCGTGCTGGGGCCCCATGAACTCTTCCATATTGCGGTTCTGGCAGGCATTGCCTGGCACTGGAAGTTTGTAAAAACACTGCTGACATCGCCGGATAACAAGGGCCCTGTTCAGAGGTAACTCAGGGGAATCATTGTGTCACAAGGTTTCCAATCTACAGCCCTATTTCCAAAAAAATCAGCCCTACGGCCAGACCCAAATGACGCTGCGCCTATTCGGTAATAAACTACCGTAAATTCACTACGCACAAGAGTAAAACGGTAGTTTGCTTCCTGATATGAGTGGTTTATTGATAGTATTCGGTAGAATAGTTCCGACTATCGGCTTCAACAGGACCAAAAGCAAGATGTCTGAGATGGGGGCTACCATGGTTAATCTGTCTGTCATCGAACGCAAGGCTATCTTGCAGGCGATAGAAACAGAGCTGGCTGAAAACCTTGTTAGCACAGGGCAGGTGATAAAACGTATACGCACCCAATTGTACGGCATGACACAGACCCAATGCGCAAGATTTGTGGGTATTTCAGATAAAACCTGCGTGATATCGAAAAAGGCAATACTGACCCGCGGCTGTCTGTAGTCAATAAACTCCTCGCCTCCGGCGGCTTCAAACTTGGCGCAACAGCTGTTAAGCGGTAGTGACACGAATTTGACCGTTAGAATGCTGCCGTTAGCTGTTTGATGACAAAATGCAAAGATTTGTGCGATGCTTTATCGTATGAAAATCTGTCAGGCTGTACCTTGCAGGCGGCTACGAACTGAGTGGGGCTTGTTTATTGTTTAACAACTATCGCTCGTTGACGGAGTGTACGTTCAACCAAAGGAACATTAGTAGGCATGAGTTATAAAGTTAATCACTATGCAGCTAAGACGACTAAGCCTGCTTATATGCTAAACATTGAGATGTTTGCTCTTGAGGCAATCTTTGGTGTTATAACTACTATTTTTTCTATTGGTGGCTTCAAGGCGCAAGTGCCCCAACTGGCTTTTCCCTGCGCTATTGTCGCTCTAGTTTGCTGGGGGCTCATTGCTCACAGCATCTATTTATTAATTGTTGATCGTGCTGAGAGGCGAAGAGGAAGTGACGATGGGAAATCGTCGTAAGAATAGTGGATTTTTAATATGCAGCTATTAGGGTTCGCATCATTTAGCTGTCAGGCTGCATGGAGAATTCGGTGAAATTCATTTTACTTTTATTGGTTTTTGTCCACGTTCATTCAACTGCGATGGATAGTACTTCAAGCTTTGATACATTTTGCGGATTAGTAGGTATGTACGCAGTATCGCCAGATGGAGAGTTAGAGCAATTTTTATTCGTTGGGAAAGCTAAGTGTGAGAACCAAAGTGTTGAAGTGAACATATCTAAAGAGTGGCTTGTAACAGCTTGCGCATACTTTACTACCCAAAAGCATAAGCCAACATATCAGATTGGCGAGCGGTTAAACTGGAGTTCCAAAATTTTTTATTATAATCCGGCCAGACCTACGGTTGTCTTCCCCGAGCAAAATGCTGGTGTGGACTTAAGTAATCCCGTCATACATGTTCAAGAATCAATTGTAGAATCTGAACATGAGCTGTGTGATGGGAAGCTGCATAAAATATGATTAGCGCTTATCTCTTAACAAGCGCTAATTTTTGTGTACTTACCCGTTGGTTTTCGGCTAAAACGCCCACTTCTGCCCTTCGTCCGAAAAGGCTGTGAGATGCCAGTTGTGAACGCTCGATCTGGAACTGACACTTTTATTCTTAATTACCCTTCAGCCAACAGTCTGCACTATTACAAATCACTAATTATGGTACTCAACCTCGTCATTAAGGTACTCAATAGCCGGTTCGTATCCATTTTCTGCGCTATCCTTCAAAAATTTCAGGGCTTGCTGCCGACTCGTTAGCTCATTCTCCTGCTCCAAGACGCCCTTGGCGATATCAAACATTGCTTCTACGTGTCCACTTTGTGCAGCTCTAAGTAACCACCGATTGGCTTCACTCATCTCAGTTTGTATGGCCTCCCCCTTCATGTACAATTTGCTAACAGCGTACATTGCCTCAACATATCCACCCTCAGCTGATTTTTCAAACCATTCTAGAGCCTGTTGATTGCTTTTATTTACTCCCTGACCTTCTTTGTATATCTCGCCAAGATTATACATCGCAATGATAGAACCAGCTGCGGCAGATTCCAGATAGTAAATCATGGCCGACTCTTGATCTTTCTCAATTCCAAGACCAAATCGGTAGATTTCTCCTAAATTATTCAGAGCAATATCATCTTTTTCCAAAGCGGCCAATTCGAAATAGTGGCGTGCTCTCTCATAACTTTGCTCAACATTGACACCATAGAAGAAATGTTCGCCAATAAAAGATTCACTATTGTATCCTTGGGATTCTGCCAGCCTTTGAATCCAGTAAATAGCTAACTCTTCATTTTTCTCTACCCCATTACCGTACCAATACATTTCAGAAAGCACATCAGCAGCTTTCTTATTTCCGGCTGCAAATGCTTTCTTGAACCATTGAATTGCTAATGGTATGTCTTCCCTTAAAGTCACACCTCGTTGATACAATAATGCAAGATTGAAAGGAGCTTCTTGACTACCTTGTTCGTAAGATAAAGTGAAGTATTGTATGGCCCGTTGAAAGTCCTTCCCTGAAAACTCTTCATCAGAAAAAATCAATGCCAGCTCATTTGAAGAACTGCTATTACCCAGATCAGATGAGCGAGTCAGATATTCAACAGCCTTTGAGTAGTTTTTTTCTACTCCAAGACCATGAAAGTACATTGCCCCTATAGAGTGTATGGCGTCTGGGAAGTTAAGTGATGAAGAGCGTTCAAAGAGCTCAAAAGCCTTTCCATAGTCCTGCTGTACTCCTTCAGCATTTAGGTACATATTTGCCAAGTTATTTAATGCAAACTCGTTATTCGCTTTCGCCGAATTTGTATATAAAACAAATGCTTTTCTTAGGTCCTGTTGAACTTCTATTCCGTAGCGATAAAAAGTCGCCAGATTATTCATGCCTTGAGGATTATTTCTTTTAGCAGAAATTTCATAGTAATGCAGCGCTTTTCGATTATTGATAGTTGTTCCATGCTTTCCGGTCTCATAAATATATCCGAGATTTGCAGGAGAAATATCGCTTCCCAATTTAGTGGCTTGTTCGTAATAATCAATTGCCCGATATACATCCACTTCAACGCCATAGCCGAAATCATATGCCAATCCTAAGCTATAGTTCGCATCAACATCTCCTTGCGCTGCCGCCACTTTTAACCACTTAACAGATTCCTCATGCTTCTCGAAATGATTTTTATACAAGTATCCTAATTCACGCTGACACTTCTGAACGCCAGCTTTAGCGCCTTCCAAGAAATATCGCTCAGATAACTCCATATTCTTAATGTTTGGGTAGTCTCTATACATTTCACCGAGCTCACAAAAAGCCCTTGCTTGTCCGAATTCCGCAGAGCCTTTATAATTGAATAGGGCTTTATTAATATCAATATCTTCTCCTCTACCATAGCGGTATGCGTTGCCAAGATTAAATAGAGAAAACTGGTTGCCTTTTAACGCTGCTCTTTTGAAAAGCTCATTTGCTTTATGTCGGTTTTTTTCGACATAATTTCCCGCGAGGTACATACTTGCAAGGTTGTGCATAGCTTGATCATTTTTCAGCTCTACTCCCTTTGAGTAATGAGAAAAAGCCTTTGAGAAATCTTGCTCTACATCTATACCAGACTCATACAACCGTCCTAAATTAACATGACCCGATGAGTCTCCTTGCTTAATAGCCTCCAAATAAAGAGAAATCGCTTTCTCAACATCTTTCGAGACACCTCTTCCACTTTCATACATTAATCCAAGATTGTTTGTAGCGGCACCATCTCCATTAGCAGATGCAACTTTGTACAAATATCCAGCTTTTTCATAGTCACCTACTAACTCATCATAGGTGTACGCCAACTCAAACTCACATCCTCCAGTTTCGGCGCTCGACGCTATCTCTAAATGTTCTAGAGCCTTATCCAAGTCAAATATTGAATCGTAATCCCTATAAAGTAATCCTAAATAACAATCAGCCTTTGAAAACCCTGCTTGTGACGAAGCTTCGAATAGCTCAATCGCTCTGCTCAAGTTCATCTCGACAGAGTGTCCATCTCTATAGGACATGGCCAAGTAAAATAGTGCCTGATTATCACCTTTCTCTGCCGAAAATTTCAGCAAGGAAGTTTCAATGTCGTGCTGATTAGCGGTATGCATTTCTCGAGAAATCTTAGTCACTAGTCGGGGTATGTATGGATCATCACTATGTGCGTAGAGTGAATCCAACAATGTCCTATGATGTTCATAACCAACCAACCTCTTCACTAATCTTTCCAAGGCATTAGTCTGAATCGCATACCGATCTATCTGACCTAAAATTTCATAAATACGTACTATTCCTTCAGCCTTTCCAAACACATTAATTATATATTCTGCCTGGGTGAGCAGTGCTTCATCAAAACCATAATCAGCAAAAAGCTCGACCTCGACCATTGTATTCCTTGCATTATCCCAATCATCATTTTTCATATAGGCTTCTGCTAACAACGATGATGATATTGAACTTTCCTTTGAGTTTGATTCCAGAATATTGATAACAGCAGCATACTCTCCCTGCGCTAAAAAATTTCTCGCAAAGAGCTTGTCTAAAAACGGATATATTTGTGAAAAGTACAATACTAAGGGTAAAGAATTATAATCTTCTTCCTCATCTAAAACGCTAATGTCATTCAACCCGAAATCACTAAATAGCTTTTTGTTTGAAAAATACCGATGTTCCATTTTTTTTGAATGTGGATTAAATGTATGCAACTTGTACAAAAAAAAGTCTTTGTGTTCAATCAATTCGATATCATAAAAATCAACACCCATAAAGGACAGTATAAGAGGTGCTTCCAGGACCTCTCTTATCTCAATGGCTCTCTCGGGTGAAAGCCCTTTTTTTACCGATGCCAAAGTTTGGTAAATTTCAAAGGCATTCTGTCTAAATCGGGGCGCACTGCTATTCTCTGAACACTCGCCTAGAAGGTAGTTTGCCACCAAGCTGCTGGGATTTAACGAAAGTAATTTATCCAATTCCGGAATGGACGCCGCTTTACAATCACCAGACAACACAGAATCTTCTATTGATGTTATAGCAACAATATAAGGGGCAATATTTAAAGTTGGAGAGGAATCGTAAAAAGATTTTATTTCTCTTTTCCAGTTTTTCATCATCTTGGGATCTAAAGGTGAGGAAGAGGATTTAGTTCTCTCTCCCTCTTTAGATTCACCATCATGCCCATCATAAGTGCGCAAGTTAGAGGAGCAAGACGATAGCAAAAAAACAACTAAATATAAGAAAAAATACCTAAACAGCATATATCACCAAAAAATAGCATTTCAAACATAAAGGCCTAAATGAGATTAAACCTTATATCCTCTGACCACTCGAAAATTACTAGCGAAAGTATAATAAAAGAAAATACAAAGTTGGTAACCTCGTTAATTTCAATATCGTTCAACCTTTTTTAGGATCTTGGTCAGAAAATGGTAGTCACCTTTGAAGATAACTGGCCGTGTCAATGATTGAAATTATCGTGTTTAACCAATCCATCTTAGTTTTGTCTTACCAATCGAGCGACCGTATATAAATCAGTCCCATGAGTGCCATTTTAAATCTACAGTAAACTACCAAGTTTTTCTAACAATGTCCGCTGCGCTCAAAGCCGTTATTCAGAAATACCTTCAGGCGGCTAAGTTTCAGCACCGGTTTGTTTATCTTCATAATTCAGTTTCTGGAACAGCCAGCCGATGGCGACCAGGCTTAAGCCCAGGCCGATAAAGGATATGGCCCGGTACAGGCCTTCCAGATTCGCCATATCAATTAAAAAGGCTTTGAGCAGTACCATGGCCAGAATACCAAAACCCAGATGGCTTATTTTAACCTTGCTGAAGTACTGGCCCATAAAAATCATGGCGGTGGCGATAAGTAACCAAACAATAGAGTAGGCATAGAGTTCGGCCTGCTGGGTAACACCATTTAGTCGGAGTGCACCGTCGTGCCAGGCACCGCGGATGAGGCCGTTGATATACATAAAGGCGAACAGCCCGGCTGTCAGCCTAAGCAGAGTTTTAAAACGCGCCGCCGTCAGGCCCAACTGATCCATGCTCAGCAGCATCAGTGCGGGTAATGCCCACAGCACCAGTAACCAGTTGATAAACAAGCCTTCACCGGTTGGTACTGTTGCAATAAAGGGGTTGCTGGCCAATGAAATATCCAGGTGTAATGCGCCGGCGCCCACAATCAGCAGGCCAGCAAATACGCGATAGAACCGGGCTGTGCGCTGAGCTCTTTCGGCACGCCACAGGTAAACGCCAGAGAGCAGCAGCCAGTTAAGGGCCAGCAGGGCCGCCTCTTTAAAGCTGAGATCGAAAAATACCGGGTAATGGCCTACCAGCAGGTAACTGGTTTCCGTGGTAACAAACAGCGCCAGCACATGCACAAAGGACCCTTCCAGCCAGGTTCTGAAAAAGGCTGAAGGGTTGTAATGCCTGGCAAACCAGAGGGTTGCCAGTACAAGGGGGTAGATGACTATTGTCCAGTGCAGGCCCAGAACCTGCTCACCGGCATAGTCATCCAGCCAGGGGGCAAAGCTCAGGCGGATTGTCACTATTGTCAGGGCGGCTTTATATAACCAATCCGGCAGTTCAACCCGGTATTTGTGGCTTAAATAACTCATGCTGGCGATCTGGATGGCGATGGCCAGCGACAAGGTCGCGGCATCCAGCAACATGGTCATACATAAGGTAATACAGGCATTGGCCAGTATGGTCAGAGTAATGCGAAAAAGTCCCGGCGCGGCACGCGCCGCTACCACAGAACTGGCGATGGCAAGCAGCGCCAGTTCCATGGCCCAGACCGGATACAGATACTGGCTGGCCTGATCGGCAGATAAGGCATAACTGATGCCGAATAAACTCACAGGCGCCAGCACCAGCAGCAACAGCCAGGCGGGGCGCTGTGTATAACGCAGCATTAGCAGGCTGTAGGCAATAGCGGCCAGGGCCGCTGTCTGAATAAACAAATAGCCACCACGAAAAGGAAACAGGTTATCGGTGTAGCTTAGCGGTGCAGGCAACAGGGTGAAGCCATACAACAAAAAGATAAGTGCCAGAAACGGCCAGGAGTCAAAGGCGCTGTGGCGGTAAGGCAAATAACACAGCAGCGCTGATACGGCCATGGCGGCGATAACAACCTGGGGTGCAGAGCTGAACGTTGCCAGAAAAACACTGATGCCCAATAGCGGTGCGATTACGCCCAGGTGTTCTTTGCGGGGCATAAGCAGCGCTTTGATTGGCAGCGCCTTGTCCATTTTAATGTGCAGATCCCAGCCAAGAATATCGGACAACACATACAGGTACACAGACAATAAACCAAATACCAGCAACAAGGTAAAGTGGCTGCTGTCGGCCATGGTCAGGCCGATGGCCATCCATAAAAAGTGGCCTGCAAAACTCAGCCACCATAACCAGCGCTGGTTAACAGCCTGGGAGACCCAGATGGCAGAGGCAGAGATAAAGGCGGTGTACAGCAGTAAAGCGGTGACATTATTCGAGCCTGTGGAGACCAGTGCCGGTACCGCATAGGCCCCGATAATACCAATCCAGGCCAGCAGCGGGCCGAATCGTAGCGACAAAGAGGTTGCGCTCAAAGACACCAACGCCAGTAAGCCAAACGCAAAGGGCGCCGGTATAAAGCCATAGTAGTCATGAGCCACCATTACCATGGCGTAACAGGTGATCAGTCCGCCACTTGCCAGCGCCGCGCAAACATAGGCCGAGTGAATACTGAAGCGCTCAGCGTTGCGGGCCAGATACTCGGCGGCCACGACCAGCAACAGGCCAAAACTTCCGCCCATGATGACCCGCACAACCGGGGGCAACATACCGGCTTCAGCCGCATAACGGGCCAGAAAAATGCCCCCGATGGCCAGTATCAGCCCGCCCAGCCATAACAGGCCATTGCCTTTGATAAAGTGCTCAAAGTCAAAGCCCCGGGCTGTTTGTTGGGCCGGGGTTTTACCGCGGTCAGACTGGGTTTCAGTCGCAGTAAGAGGCGTTGTTGCTGCGGATATTGGCTTAACTTCAGGTTCAGGAGGCGCACTGGCAATGGGTGCTGTTGCTGATGATTCTGGTGTGGCAGATTCAAAGTGCGAAAGGGGGTCTTGTGCAGATTCAGTATTGTCATAAAGCAAATGCTTCAGACGGGAAATTTGTTTGCCCTGACTATTAACCTCCAGTTTTAACAGTTCAAGCTCACGGAGCAGCTCGGCAATATTGCCCTTATTGCGAAAAGACAGAATGGCGCCAACGAACATAAAGAGGCAGGCCAGAACCGCTAATAATACCCACTCCATACGATTTCCCTGTTCCCTTTCGCTCTGCTGTTATGACTGCAAACATGCGGTATTCAGATCCATTAGTCAAATACTGCACAGGCGTGCTATGAGGTCGCTCCATATCCCCTTTAGCGCAAGCATCGTATATGTCGGGCATGATCCGTTTGTTTCCCTGGATGCCCATCATTTTTCCTTGGCGATGCCTGCCGCGTTTGTCTGTCTTCAAGAAATTATGAGTGGTACATTAGCTTTCAGTTTCCGGAAATCACTATTGTTTGGGTCGCGTTAACCGATCTCTGCAGGGATTCAAAACAGTAAGCTTCTACTCAGGGCCACGAAAATCATGATCAATCACTTTTATTCATCCCGGGCATTTTCGCTTCCAAAATACTTTTTCAGTAAACACATCGACCAACTTAAAACGTTGAATGAAGTTGATCGACTTAACGGCCTCTTTGATCACAACCGTTATCTGAAACGGAATCGTGTATTCACCTTTTCGTTAGGCAGCGTTGCGCTGGATTTTGATGGAACGCCGGTCGATGTGGCTTATCAGGTGATAATCCATTCTTCTGATAATCTGGTGATCATCGCCAAATGTGCAGCGCAAGTCCCTTTAACAGTAAAAGATATTGAGAGAATCAGAACAAACTGGATCCCCCGAGAAGAGCTTTTTTCGTTAAACGGTAAAAACGTTAATATCCGCCACGTTCTAAATCTGGGTTTCTTCCTTTTCTTCGCAAAAGTAAAAGAACAAGAGGTATCCGTTGAGGATTTCTTCGCACTCACAGAGCGTGATACCGGTGCTCAGGGTGATCCGGATATTGGCACCATAGAAAAGGTTTACGACCATTTTAAGTTATCAAAAGACTACTTCTATATCCCCTCTATGTATGGCACGACATTTTTACTTGAAGATGACGACTGGCGAGCACTTGCAAGCTCTGAAGGACAACGCTTTAGTTGTGGCATCAGGGCTGAAGTACATCGCAACTACGCTTACTTCATCACCCATGTACAGAGTCAGAACTATTGCTATCAGGTTGCATTCTTCAATCTGCTTAAGCATTTAAAAAACAGAATTAGCAGTGAAATATCTGTAATGCTTGATGATATCGGCTCCACCTCTAAAAGTGATTACCCCGGACTGCTGGATAAAAGCACGACCCTGCAACGGGAGTTAACGGTGAATTATGACGAGTTCAATAACATGAATATCTGGCATAACGAGGATATGCTGGAGTTTTCATGGTATATCAGATCATCAGCAGGATGGGGCCTGGAAAGGGAGTTTGAGGAAACACATAATAAGCTGAGAGATTTTGTCGACCTGACAACGGAAATGTCAAAAGGAAAGTTTCAATCCTTCATGGATACCATTTCCTTACTGGTTGGCGTCCTGGGTGTTTTTGCGTTTTTTGACTTAGTGCAGATATTAAATGATGAGCCCTACAAGAATATCCACTGGGTGATCTCATTCTCTGTGATTATTTTTTTGCTGCCATTATTCCTGATATTTCTGGCGAAGAAGTCAAAGTCGTTTATGCGATTTATTAATCGCTTTTTGTAGTCGGCCTGGTGTTGCCAAAGCGCTATTCTAGCTGGGAATCAGCCACTTAACGAAGATAATCAGGCTGATCACAAACAGGGCAACGAAAATCACACCCACGATCAGAAAGGGTAAAATGGATTGGTGTGAGGAAAAATCTGCCTGGCGCTTTTTCTCGCTCTGCACGCCAAACATGCTGGCCGCTACGCTTTTTATCACTTCCCACCAGGACATCTTGGTTTCAGACATTAGTTGGCCGGGATGTGATCAGCGTTGCTGTCAGAGCTTCTGGAAAGCAGTTCAAGTAAATCCAGAAAATGGAACTGGATGCCTTGCTGGCTGCCGGAGAGCCATGATGCCCAGCTAACATCCTGCGATGCACCGTTTGCGCAGCGGTTCTGGGGGTGGCTGAGTGGCAGGCTGGTGTCTACCTGTGCGTTACTGTTTGCACAGTCGATGCCGTACTCGCTTTTATGGCAATAAGCGGACCATCCCATGACCAGGGAAAGGGCCAGCGCTACGCCTGATATCATCCTGATTTTACCCGTCATACAAACACCAAATAGTTATAGCCTGGAGGTATTATACGCCAGATTAATAATTGAACAACGGGGATAATCGGGAAAATAGCAGACTTTATCGCAAACAGATGAACGGGCCACGCTGAAATTGTGGCCCGAAAGGTGGGGAGTGCCAGAAAGGCACTCAAATCCGTGTTGGTACTGAGATCAGAAAGAAGTCCCCCAGCTGACAACAAACTTGGTGTCGTCATCGCCGGATTCTTCCTGTGCTTTTGAAATGCTGAAGGTAAAATCACCCTTGCTTAAATCGGCCTGAACATGGCTGTAGTTCCAGTCACCCCAGACACTCTCGTCGATATCAAAATCATAGTAGCCGTAGGTCAGACCCAGTGAATACTCCTGGGGCAGGTCAAAGCCGTAACTGATATGATAATAGATGTCGCCCTGGCCGAACGGTGCATCATCATCGGCATCGGCATTCAGGGTATAGGCCAGGCCAAAGCCGAGGGCACCGAAGCTGCCGTTAGCATAGGCTTCACCAAAGTTAGAATCGTCGAATTCTTCTTCAGGGTAGGCGTAATATACATAACCTACGTCATAACCAAAGTCACCGGCTTCACCGGCATAACCAAAGTACCAGTCTACCTCGGCGCCGTTGCCGTTACCCCAGTCAATAGAGCCAATCCAGGTGCCGGCATAAAAACCGCTCTCGTGCTCATAATCCAGGCCACCGGAAACAGAGGGGCCATCGGCGCTTTGCGTGACACCACGCCACAGGTAGTTGCTGGTTACGCCAATATTGGCGCTGACTTCGGCGATACTGGCCTGGCTGTAAAATACACTGCCTAGTGCCGCGGCGATCAATGCTTTGTGCATTTGTCTCATACTTGTGTCTCCTGATTGTAATAATGTGCACAAAGGCTGGAGCAAAGTTGGTGCCGCCTTGCCACCTTTTTGTCTCTTGCGAGCCAATATCAATTAACTTATTGATATTTATGGGTTAAATGTGGACGTTCTGAAGGTAAAGCAGTGAGGAAGTGGCAGCGGCGCTGTGTTGTCAGACCGCTGTTGCACCATCTTGGAGCGTGAGGGCGGCTGATGGTGCAGTGGTGAGCCTTTTCTGTGACAGGTAAATTGGGTAGAGTAACAGCCCATTGCCAACAGATTAGATATGTCATGCAGCCACATCTTATTGCGCCCTCGATTTTATCTGCTGATTTTGCCCGTTTGGGTGAGGAAGTGGACGCCGTGCTGGATGCCGGTGCCGATATTATTCATTTCGACGTAATGGATAATCACTATGTGCCCAACCTCACCTTCGGGCCGATGATCTGCAGTGCACTGAGAAAGCATGGTGTCAAGGCGGATATTGATGTGCATCTGATGGTGAAGCCCGTAGACAGCATGATTGAAATGTTTGCCGAGGCCGGTGCCAGCATGATCAGTTTTCATCCGGAAGCCTCTGAGCACATCGATCGCAGCGTACAACTGATTAAACAGGCCGGTTGTCAGGCTGGTCTGGCGTTAAACCCCGCAACACCTCTGCATTACCTGGATCATATGCTGGATAAGCTGGACTATGTGCTGCTGATGTCGGTGAACCCGGGCTTTGGTGGCCAGAGTTTTATTCCCTCCACACTGGAAAAGGTGGCTCAGGTGAAAAAGCGTATCGCCGACAGTGGCAGAAATATTCGTATCGAAATTGACGGCGGCGTAAAAGTCGATAATATTCGCGCCATCGCTGAGGCTGGCGTCGATATCTTCGTGGCCGGCTCGGCCATATTTAACCAACCGGATTATGCCCAAGTGATTGCTCAGATGCGCGAGCAACTGGCCGGACTCTGAGCTCAAGACTGTATTTAAAGGATCACCTTAAAATGAGTAAACCCATTGTATTAAGCGGCTGCCAGCCATCGGGACAACTGACCATAGGTAACTATATGGGGGCGCTGAAGCAATGGGTGGCCATGCAACAGGATTACGACTGCCTGTACATGCTGGTGGATCTGCACGCCATTACCGTGCGTCAGGAAGCTAAGGCTTTACATGAAGCAACCCTCGATGGCCTGGCTCTGTATCTGGCCTGCGGCATCGACCCACAGCAAAGCACCCTGTTTATTCAGTCGCAGGTGCCTGAACATGCGCAACTGGCCTGGGTGCTGAATTGCTATACCCAGATGGGTGAGCTGAACCGCATGACCCAGTTTAAAGACAAGTCAGCCCGCAATATCAACAATATCAATGCCGGCCTGTATACCTATCCTATTCTGATGGCCGCCGATATTCTGCTGTATCAGGCCGATCAGGTGCCGGTGGGCGATGATCAGAAACAGCACCTTGAGTTAGCCCGGGATGTGGCAACCCGCTTTAATAATATTTACGGGCCCAGTTTTCAGATCCCCGAGCCCTATATCCCTGAATTTGGTGCGCGGATCATGAGCCTGCAGGATCCTACTAAGAAAATGTCCAAGTCTGATGACAACCCCAATAACTTTGTGGGGCTGCTGGAAGAGCCGAAAAAAATCAGCAAGAAGATAAAAAAAGCGGTCACCGACTCTGATGAGCAGGCGCGTATTTATTTTGATCCACAGGAAAAGGCCGGTGTATCCAACCTGCTGACTCTGCTCAGTGGTGCTACTGGTAAATCTATTGCAGAGCTGGTGCCAGACTATGAAGGCAAGATGTACGGCCATCTGAAAACCGATGTGGCCGATGCAGTGGTGGCCTTGCTGGAACCGATCCAGACCCGCTTCCGCGAGTTGCGTAATGACAGAGCCGAGCTGGATCGCGTCATGAAAGAAGGTGCGGATAAGGCCAGCGAGCGTGCCGCCATAACCCTGAAAAAAGTCTACGAGGCAGTGGGGTTTATTCCCCGCCCGTAAGTTTACAGCCCTGAATATAGGTTTTTTATGCCTGATTGGCTGGATAAGCCCCTTCAGGCATAATCCCCTCCCTTAATATCAGTACACCTGATTTCTCCGGCTGACGAGGCATTGCAGATTGTTGTTGCTTATCGACAATTACGACTCTTTTACCCATAACCTGGCGCGGTATTTTTCCGAGCTGGGGCAACAGGTTGAAGTGGTGCGTAATGATCAGCTTGGCCTGGAGGATATCGCCAGTCTGACTCCTGAGTATCTGGTGTTTTCGCCTGGCCCCTGCACGCCTGATCAGGCAGGCATCACCCTCGCCGCGATAGAATGCTTTACCGGTCAGATTCCGATTTTAGGCGTATGTCTGGGCTATCAGGCCATTGGTCAGGTCTATGGCGCGCAGGTGGTACGGGCAAACAAAGTGATGCACGGTAAAACCTCTGAGGTACACCACAGTGGCTCGGCGCTGTTTACCGGCGTCAGCAACCCCTTTATTGCCACCCGCTACCATTCACTGGTGCTGGAGCAACGCAGTATCCCCGATGAATTTGTGATCAGCGCCTGGACAGAGCAGCAGGGGCAAACAGAAGCGGTGATGGCGATTGAACACAAAACTCTGCCTCTTTGTGGCGTGCAGTTTCATCCGGAGTCAGTGCTCACCGATGCCGGTCATCAGATACTCAAAAACTTTCTGAATCAGTGCTAACTGATTATGGCAGGGTGCCAGCTGATTCTGTTTGCATAGCGCCGCACCAGCAGGTTGTTCAGTTCGCTGAAAAAGGTGACTCTTGCTGGCGTTTCATGCAGGCATGAGGAAACAAACTGATGGCAGTTGTTATTCAGCAGGTGATAATTCGCATAGTGATAGATTTGCGCTACGGCGCGGTAGCCGACCTCGGCATCTGCCAGCACTTTGCCCTGCGCGTCACAGGCGACAAAAATCTGTTTACCAGAACGACGGGCAATAAACCTTGCCGGTGAAATGGCGCGCACCAGCCCGTTTCCTGCCCGCTCAATAATCACATCATCCATCCAGATGCCGCTGTGATCAAAGGCGCCATAGATGCCACAACAGACAACCGCACCGTTTTGCGGACGCACGGGAATATCGATTTCTCCGGGGTAATGCTGTATCTGGCTGCGGTTCGCAGCCTTTCGCCACTGACCGGATGCCACTACTGCACCGATACCCAGCCCAAGCCAGACCAAAGGTATAGGCATGCCATACTCCTGAAATTACACAGTATACAGATACCATTTCCCCATGGTTGTGCCAAAGGTAAAAGTGTAAGTGAGCGTTACATCGACGTGGCAGATAAAAAATACGCTGTGTTTATCTGCATATCCGGCAATTCTCTGTATCATGTAAACCCATAAGCATTATGCATGGACAAAGGAATGACTGGACTGTATGTCCGGCTGACACTTCGGCGTCAACGGGCTGACAGGGAGGTTTAGCAATACCAGTCCCTGAGCCCGGTCTTGCCTTTACTATTTATAGCGAAGACCGATAACCAGCATAGACAATAGCAAAAAGAATATTGATGCCAGAACAACAAAGTGTCTTACAGCAAATAGAGCACAGATTCACCAGCCTGCAAATCGGCGTGGATATGGCAAAGCGTGCCACGGCCACGGGAAATGACAGTCCGGATAATTTTCTGCCCGAGGTGGAAGAGTCTGGTCGTCAGCTGTTGCGTGTGGAAAAACAGGCTAAGCGTGACAAGACGCTGAATCAGAAACATCACCAGAATTTTCTCGATTCACTGCTGGAACAGCTGAACCGGGAACTGGAGGTCAGACTGGAAGAGAAAATCCAGGACACCGAATTGCTGTACAGCAGAATTCTGGGCGTGCATGAAAACTTACCTGATGTACTGGATGTGATGGCGGTAAGAGCCTCTTCTATCGGCCGGATTGAGCCACTGGTGGCCACCATCCCCTGGTTGCATACGGATCTGGTCAAGATGATCAATATGCCCAGGTACCGACGCACAGATAAAAAGGGCAAGGTGATCCCGGTAGACAGCCTGCGGGTGGCACTGAGTTTTATGGGTATAGAAAACCTGAAAATGGTGATCCCGGCACTGGCATTCCGGCGCTGGACGCCGCAAATTACCGATCCTTTCCCGAATATAAAAACCCGGCTGTGGGAGCACAGTATCGGCACCGCCTTGTCCTGTAAGAAAATTGCCGAAATGGGGGAAATGGATGCCGGCCAGGCCTTTACCCTGGGTATGCTGCATGATATCGGCAAGATAGTATTGGTACGCCTGTACTTCAGGCTGTTTGATGAGGTTCAGCGGGATGCCATTGCCGAAGCTCATGCTGAGAAAATGAAGGAAGAACACAGCGCATTGTCGGAGTTACAGCCCAGTGGTGAGTTTCTCAGGGAAATATTAACCAAACACGGGTTGGCTATCAGTAGCAGGTTGATAGAGCGAATGGATTTGCGCCGGGTTTTTATTACCCCTGCCATGCATGAGGTTGCTGATAACAAGCCGCTGTCTGAGATGTCAGACCTGGGCAAAGTGCTGGCTCAGGGAGCGGCGTACAGTAAGTACCGTATGCTGAAAACCTACAGGTTGATTAACATGGAAGAGGCGAAAGCCTATCTGAAGTTGTTCAGAATGCCTCCGGGGGCCCTGGCGAAACTGAAAGTGACAGATTTAAAGCGCCTGAACCTTTCTTTTGAAGAATAACCGCTGCAATAACCTCTTTTCAGAAAATTTTTTTAAATAATCATGCAGGCCCTGACTTTTACCGGAAAAGGGTCTGCCGCAGGCGTCTGAACCTCATACCCCGTATGGGATTCGGATAGTTATTCACTATTCCTGCAATTATAGGTTAAACCCTTAGTTTCAGGGGGTTTCGGCCTTTCAGCCTGCAAGACAACGGCCGGGAAATCTGGAATAATAGCGGCATTTTTCGCCATGCCACCCGCAAAGCAAGAGGTAGATATAAATGAAAGTGACTCGTGAACTGTTTAATGAGGTGATGGTCCCCAACTACAATCCGGCGGCCATGATCCCTGTCAGAGGCAAAGGTTCCAGAATCTGGGATCAGGAAAATATTGAATATGTGGACTTTGCCGGTGGTATTGCGGTGAATGCCCTGGGCCATTGCCATCCTGAGCTGGTGGCGGCACTTAAAGAACAAGGCGAGAAACTCTGGCACCTGAGTAACGTGTTCACCAATGAACCCGCTATCCGTCTGGCCAAAAAACTCACTGACCTGACCTTTGCTGACCGGGTTTACTTTGCCAACTCTGGTGCCGAAGCCAATGAAGCGGCGCTGAAACTGGCCCGCCGCTGGGCGCTGGATCATCATGGTGAAGATAAGAACCAGATTATCTCCTTTAAACAGGGCTTCCACGGTCGTACTTTCTTCACGGTAACCGTAGGCGGGCAACCGGCCTATTCCGATGGCTTTGGTCCTAAGCCGGGCGCCGTAGAACACGCGGTGTATAACGATCTGGCCAGCCTCGAAGCGTTGATGTCGGATAAAACCTGCGCCGTGATGATGGAGCCACTGCAAGGGGAAGGCGGTATTATCAGCCCGACACCTGAGTTCGTTAAAGGTGTGCGTGAGTTATGTGATAAGCACAACGCCCTGCTGATTTTTGATGAAGTGCAGTCCGGCGTCGGCCGTACCGGCGACCTCTATGCCTACATGGGCCTGGATGTGGTGCCGGATATTCTGACTACAGCTAAATCTCTTGGTGGTGGTTTCCCCATTGGCGCCATGCTGACCACTAAAGATATCGCCGAAAGCCTTAAGCCTGGTACTCATGGCAGCACTTATGGCGGTAACCCGCTGGCGTGTGCTGTGGCTGAGCGGGTGCTGGACGTGATCAATACCCCGGAAGTGCTGGGAGGGGTGAAGCATAAAGAACAACTTTTCCGCGATGGTCTCAATGCCATCAATGAAAAGTATCAGGTATTCAGCGAAATCCGTGGCAAAGGTTTATTGCTGGGTGCCGCGCTGAATGAAAAATATCAGGGTCGTGCCCGTGACTTCCTGGTTGCTTCTGTGGATGAGCAACTGATGTGTCTGGTCGCCGGTGCCAATGTGGTGCGTTTTGCCCCATCTCTGGTTATACCTGATGAAGATATCAAAGAAGGCCTGGCCAGATTCGAACGTGCCGTGGCTAAAGTCGTCAACGGCTGATTCGTTCCTGATCACAAGCAACCCCTGCATCTCAGCAGGGGTTGTCTTTCCCCGATATAAGCAGGAGTAAGCGACCATGATGGTTATCCGCCCAATCCGGAGCAGCGACTATGATTCGTTGCATGACATTGCCGTTGAGTCGGGCATAGGTTTTACGTCTTTGCCGGTCAACGAAGAATTGCTGCGCAATAAGATTGCCAGTTCAGAAGCGTCTTTTGCTGCCGAGGTGAGTGAACCCGGTGAGCAGAGCTACCTGTTTGTGATGGAAGACACAGACTCAGGAAAGGCTGTGGGCACCAGCGGTATTCATGCGGCAGTCGGGCTGGATGATGCGTTTTATCATTATCACCTGAGTAAGGTGGCGCATGTATCCCGTGAGCTGAATGTGTCGAATCTGGTGGAAATTCTGACCTTTTGCAATGACTACACCGGAGTGACCGAGATCTGCACGCTGTTTTTACGGGAAAAGGCCCGCAAAGGCAGTAATGGCAGGTTGTTATCCAAGTTTCGTTTCCTGTTTTTACAGGAACATCAGCATCGTTTTGCAAAAACGGTGATTGCGGAAATGCGCGGTGTTTCTGACGACAAAGGTAATTCGCCGTTCTGGCAGTGGCTGGAAGAACACTTCTTTTCCATGGACTTTCCTACTGCCGATTACCTTACCGGTATCGGCCAGAAGGTGTTTATTGCCGAGCTGATGCCCAAGTATCCGATTTATGTCAGTCTGCTCAGCAAGCAAGCCCAGGCCGTGATCGGCAAAGTGCATGAAAAAACACGCCCGGCGTTGCAGTTGTTGCAGTCGGAAGGATTCTGTTGCCGGGGATATGTGGATATTTTCGATGCCGGCCCCACCGTCGAAGCGGATCTTCAGCATATCCGTACAGCCCGTATCAGCCGCCGGTTACCCATAAGAGTGGGTGACACTCAGGACGCAGCAACCAATATGGTCATCAATACCAGAGTGGAAGATTTTCGTGGCGTGGCCACGCCATTGCTGGTGGATGAATCGAAACAGGAGGCCATCATTTCCGCTCAGGCAGCCAGTGCATTAAACCTGGCAGACGGCGATATGGTGCGTTTTGCTCCGCTAAAGATAAAAGGATAATCCGATGACAAAAGCACAATTTATTAATGGTCAGTGGCTCCCAGGTGAAGGCCATGACATGGCTTCGGTTGATCCGGCCAAGAAAGAACAAATCTGGCAGGCAAAGTCTGCCACGCCAGCTCAGGTCGAGGCGGCTATTGGCTCTGCCCGGGTGGCCTTTGTAGGCTGGGCTGAGCGCAGCTTCGAAGAACGCCTGGCGGTTGCCAAACGCTTTGCTGAGCTGTTAGGTGAACACAAAGACGAGCTGGCGCTGACTATAGCCCGCGAGACCGGCAAGCCATTATGGGAAACCGCCACCGAAGTGGGCGCCATGATCGGTAAGGTGGCGATTTCAGAGAAGGCCTACCATGAGCGTACCGGTACAGTGGAAAACCCTATGCCGCTGGGTAAGGCCTTTATTCGCCACCGCCCCCATGGCGTGGTGGCGGTATTTGGCCCGTATAACTTCCCGGGTCATTTGCCTAACGGCCATATTGTACCGGCGCTGTTAGCCGGCAATACCGTGGTCTTCAAACCCAGCGAACAAACCCCGCTGGTGGCACAGAAAACCATCGAACTATGGGAGAAGGCCGGTCTGCCAGCCGGTGTGCTTAATCTGGTGCAGGGTGAACTGGAGACCGGCAAGGCGCTGGCTTCAAATCCTGATATTGATGGTTTGTTTTTCACAGGCAGTTCACGCACCGGTAAATTGCTGCATGAGCAGTTTGGCGGTCATCCGGGCAAGATTCTGGCGCTGGAGATGGGCGGTAATAACCCGCTGCTGGTTAAAGATGTGTCTGATATCGACGCCGTTGTACATGACATCGTGCAGTCTGCCTTTGTGACCTCCGGCCAGCGTTGTACCTGCGCCCGTCGCCTGTTTATCGAGAAGAGTGAGCAGGGCGATGCGATTCTGAAGCGTCTGATTGAAGTGACCAGGGATATCGCGGTAGGTGACTATGATGCCGATCCGCAGCCCTTTATGGGCGCGATGATTTCTTCTGCTGCGGCGAAAATGATGGTATCTGCTCAACAGCAATTACAGGCCCTTGGCGGTGAATCGCTGGTGGAAATGACACACCTGGATCCTGAGTCCGGTTTTGTCACTCCGGGTATTATCGATGTGACCGCGATGCTGGACAAAATGCCCGATGAAGAGCATTTTGGCCCGCTGCTTAAGGTGGTTCGTTACAGCGATTTTGAACAGGCTCTTGATGAAGCCAACAATACAGTATTTGGTTTGTCTGCAGGCCTGTTGTCTGACGATGCTGCGCTGTATCAGCATTTCCTCAGACGCATCCGTGCCGGTATTGTTAACTGGAACCGGCCGATTACCGGCGCCAGCAGTGCGGCGCCCTTTGGCGGCATAGGAGAAAGTGGTAATCACAGAGCCAGTGCCTATTATGCGGCTGACTACTGCGCCTACCCCGTGGCTTCAGTGGAGCTGGAAAAAAGCCAGCTACCCGGTAGCCTGAACCCAGGCCTCAAGTTTAGTTAACGAAAATTTAACAGTCTCATAACAAAAAGGCGGCGAAAGCCGCCTTTTTCTATGTTAAATGCCTTATAGCGGCGCTTTTCTGGCTGGAATTGTATAACTTTCACTTCTGACTGTTTTTTGTTCAATGCTGCTGTATAATAGAGCCTGTCTGACATTGGGTTGGTCATGAGTTTTGTCTTTACCAGCTAAATGTCACATTACACTCTTTAAGTATAGGATTTTTAATTATTATGCATACCAGTATAGAAAGCCTGTTTTCAAACCTTTGGCAGGATTATGTTGCCATGACCCCTTCCGCTGAGAAAGTGCATCAGCTGCTCGGCGACGGTGATGAATTGATCAATGATCATGTGGCTTTCCGTACCTTCAATCTGGATAAAGTGAATCTGGATAAGCTGGCTGCCCATTTCCTGGCCCTGGGTTATGAAGAAAAAGGTCAGTATGATTTTGAGCAGAAAAAGCTCAAGGCCAAACATTTCGAGCATGCTGACGACACCAAGCCCAAAGTCTTTATCAGTGAGTTACTGGTTGAAGAGTTTTCTGAGCAGGTTCAGCAGATTATTCACCGGATGGTAGACGCTATTCCTGCCGATGCAGTGAATAAAGAAGATTTTCTGTACTCCGGTACCCACTGGCAGGTAAGCAGCGAAGAATATCAGATATTACTGGAAGAATCTGAGTATGCTGCATGGGTTTCGGCCTGGGGTTTCCGCGCCAATCACTTTACCGTCAGCCTGAATCACCTCAAGCATTACAATATGCTGGCAGAGGTGAATGAAAAGCTCAAAGAGGCGGGTTTTGAACTCAATACCTCCGGTGGCGAGATCAAAGGCGGGCCGGACGTACACCTGGCTCAGTCGTCCACCATGGCCGATAAAATGACGGTGAAGTTCAGCGACAAGGCTCTGACCATTCCGAGCTGTTTTTATGAGTTCGCTGAGCGCTTCCCGTTGCCGGACGGTAAGCTATACAGTGGCTTTGTGGCCGCCTCAGCCGATAAGATCTTCGAGAGCACGAACGCCAAGTAACGCCTCGTAAAAACTCAGACTCTGAAAAACCCGCAGTTATGCCGATAACCGCGGGTTTTTTTACTTAATCCGGTTGATACGAATTTGCTTGCCGGGTGTCGCCCTGAGTAGCCCGTGATGTAGCGAAGCAGAATCCGGGAGCAGAGCACTGTGATACCCCGTCATCCAGCCTTCTCCCTCGTCATCCTGACGAAAATCAGGATCTCTAAGGGTCTAGCACCAAAGCCTGTATATGATCCCGCCAAGGCGCAGAGAATAAAACACCTTATCACTCTGCGCCCCAGCGCCTCTGCGAGAGAAAGAGATAAGATCACTCTGATTCCTCCGGGCTACGGATCTTGTAACCCTTTTACATCTCTGTGTTCTTCGTGCCTCTGTGGTGAAATGATTTTTTCGTGGTTTTCACTACCAACAAGTCTTTCTCAATTTTATGGATAATCTGGCGATTTATTGCGAACCCCTTGGCGACCTCGCCCGTCCTTGTAGTAGATTGAATAAAAATGACTAAAGGCAGTGGAGATGGAAAAAACGCAGGTCGCCCTTTGGGTGATGGAGGCACAGCAAGGCAGCAAAGCCAGCCTGGCGGCCCTGTATCAGCATTTCCAGCCACTGTTATTCAGCTATGCGTATAAATCCTGCAATAACAGCTCGTTAGCTGACGATGCCGTACACAATGCGTGGCTAAAAGTTATGCATGGCCTGAAAAAATTACAGGAACCCCATGCCTTTCGCAGCTGGCTCTACCGTGCCGTTCGCTGGCAATTGCTCGATCAGGGACGACGTGTTCAGCATCAGTCTTTAGATGATGACCAACTGATCGCAACCTCAAGGGAGAAGGATTTGGATTTACTCAGGCTGGTGAACCAGCTGCATGGTGATGAACGTGAAGTCATAGAACTGTTTTACCTGCACGAATTAAGTATTGAAGAGGTCAGTGACATTTTGCAACTGGCATCCGGCACCATTAAATCAAGATTATTTCGCGCCAGACAGACGCTTAAACAACTCTACAGTGGAGAATAACCATGGATTTCGATAAAAAATTACGTCAGCAGCTGCAGCAGGAAAGCAAACAGCTGGAACAAAAAATGGATCAACAGCCGGGTCTGTTTGAGATGCTGGGGCAGGCCTATAGCAGCAAGATGAAAGTCTGGATGTACCTTGTTGGTGCAGTGGCATTGTTACTCTCGGCACTGATGCTTTGGTCCGGCTATCAGTTTTTCTTTGTAACAACCGATGCGGGCCTGGCCCACAAGCTTCATTTTGGGGTGTTGTTGCTGCTTAGTACTATGGTGCAGATTGCCCTGAAAATGTGGGGCTTTCATGAAATGAACCGTCAGTCGCTGCTGCGGGAGATTAAGCGGCTGCAACTGATGACCGAGCGACTGGGGGATCGGGACCAGGCTGACGGAGTATAGTTCAGGCCACAATCAGTCCGTTTGCCCGGGCTTTAATACCAATCATCTATGCGGATTGGCATAAGTGTTGGGCCGTGTCGCGGGTGGTGGTAGGCTAAGGGGAAGTTGCTGACATTTCAGAAAAACAACAATGAGACCAACTATGCGCATCATTACTTTGCTTTTTACCGTTCTGCTTTCATGTTCACTTTGGGCGGCCGGGGTGAAAGAGTTCACTCAGGGCATGCAGCATCATCAGGGCTATTTCGATTTCTACTACCACAGTGAAGAGGACAAAGTCTTTCTGGTGGTGGATAAACTCGATACACCCTTTATTTTCCAGAGCAGCCTGCCAAGGGGCATCGGCTCCAATGATATTGGCCTGGACAGAGGTCAGCAGGGAGATACCCGGCTGGTGCAGTTTGAACAATATGGCAACAAGGTGCTGCTGAAACAACTGAACACCTATTATCGCGCCGATTCAGATAATGCTGCCGAACAGCAAAGCGTAGCTGAGGCCTTTGCCAGCTCGGTAATTGCTGGCCTGCCCATAGTGGCTGACTCCGATGGCAAAGTATTGGTCGACTATACAGAGTTTCTGCTGTCGGATATTCACCAGGTCAGCGAGCGTCTGACAGAAACCGAGCAAGGCACCTATAAAGTTGATGCCAAACGCAGTGGTGTTCATCTGGATCGCAGCAAGGCCTTTCCCCGCAATACCGAGCTGGAATCTCTGGTGACCTTCGCCGGAAGCAAAGCCGGAGACTATGTTAAGCAGGTGGCACCTGAACCCGCTGCGGTGTCAGTGCATCTGCATCACTCGCTTATTGCTCTGCCTGAAGAAGGTTATCAATCCAGGCCATTCCATCCTTACTCAGGTTACTGGAAGGTGGAGTTTATGGATTACGCCGCCGCTATTGACGAGCCGATGGTGAAACGATTGCTGCCCCGGCACCGGCTGGTTAAAAAAGATCCCACCGCAGATATCAGCGAAGCTGTTGAACCCATAGTCTTTTATCTCGACCCCGGTGTACCCGAGCCGGTGCGTACCGCCCTGTATGAAGGGGCCATGTGGTGGGATACGGCCTTCGAACGCATAGGTTATAAGAATGCCTTTCAGGTCAGGCCCTTGCCGGCAGACGCCGACCCTATGGATGTGCGTTATAACGTGATCCAGTGGGTGCACAGGGCAACCCGTGGCTGGTCTTATGGGCGCTCGATTACCGATCCGCGTACCGGTGAGATCATCAAAGGCCATGTGACTCTGGGTTCTTTACGGGTACGTCAGGATTTTTTGATCGCCAACGGTCTCACCAGCCCTTTTGATGAAAATGCCGATACCAGTGAGCAGCAGGCCATGGCGCTGGCCCGTATTCGTCAGTTATCCGCCCATGAAGTGGGCCATACGCTGGGGATCATTCATAACTTTGCCGCCAGCGCTAATGGCCGCGCCTCGGTGATGGACTACCCCCATCCGCTGGCAGAAATTAAAAACGGCAAAGTGGTACTGAACAACGCCTACCGTGAAGGCCTGGGTGAGTGGGATCTGTACGCCATCGAGATAGGCTATGGGGAGTTTACCGATGAACAAAAGGCGATGGCAGAGCTGGTTGCTAAGGCCAAGGCACAGGGGCTGGAGTATATGGCCGATCGTGATGCCCGCCCGGTTGGCGGTGCCAGTGCCATTGGTCACCTGTGGGATAATGGCAGCGATCCTGTTGCCGAGCTGAAGCGATTATCTGAAGTACGCAGGCTGGCGTTGCAGAACTTTGGTCTGAACAGCATTGCCGATAAGCGGGCGTTGTCGTCACTACAGGAAGCCCTGGTGCCCATCTATCTGTTACATCGTTATCAGGTGGAAGCCGTAGCTAAACAGATTGGTGGTGTGCATTACGAATATGAACTTAAAGGGGAATACAGCCAGCCCAAAGGTGTCAGACCGGTATCAGCAGATAAACAGCAGGCGGCACTGAGTGCATTGCTGGACACCATCAGCCCTGAATATCTGGCCTTGCCCGGGTCGCTGTTGGAGCTGATTACACCCAAGGTTTATGGGGATCAGGAAGGTCGTGAGAGCTTTAAAGCCCGCACCGGGCTGACCTTTGATCCGATCTCGGCTGCCGAAGCTGCCGCCAATAATACCCTGAGCCTGTTATTACATCCGCAGCGACTGAACCGACTCACTCAGCAACAAGCAGTGGGTGGTATAGATGGCCTGTATAACGCGTTACTGAAAAGCACCTTTGAGCACAAGTCACAACAGGGTTATCAGCGACAGATACACAACAGAGTCCTGCATATACTGGTGTATCGCTGGATTGATGCCATGGCACAACCGGAGTTAGCCCCTGAAGTGCGCGCGGATATGTATGCGGCACTTACCGAGCTTGAAGACTGGCTGGATGATAATGATAACAACAGTCAGCATAAGTACCTGCAACAGCAGGTAGAGAATTATCTGGAGAATGGTGAATGGACGCCGCTGTTTAAGCCATTGCCACTGCCACCGGGCTCACCAATCTGAAGATTACAGAGATCGCCGGGCAATGTTCCTTACAAGCCCGGCAAACTGGCCATCCTGAACACTAATATTCCGGGAGAATTTTATAACAGCTTTAGCTGGCACGCGAAGCGGGTGAGTATCAAGAACTATAAAAAAACGCCAGCGTTGCTGGCGTTTTAGCTTGCAGGTAGAGTCTATTTCTTTATTTCTTTATTTCTTTTTAAACTTCCGCGCTGCGGTTAATCCCAGCAGGCCTGACAGTAATAGCATCAGGGGTGCCGGTTCCGGTATTTCGGCGCTTCCCCCCTCACCAACAATAATCTGCATACTGGTGCGGGCTAACTCGCTGCCATCAGAGGCGAAGGCTGCCAGGAAGAAATCATAGGTACCATCTACAGTAGGATCGAATCCGGTAAGAAACCAGTGAGGTTTCCATGAATTCTGGGCCACATTAAAGCTGCCGATATTGGCCGAGTAATCCGCCGCCGCAGTGGCTGCACCGCAGTCTGTGGCCAGGCCGCCACCATTGCCGGTGCCATTGTTACCCAGCGCATGATCGAAGCAGGGCGCACCATTGATCACATCAAAGCTGTCAGCAAAATTGGTCGACAGAGACGGATCGCTGTCCAGGCCCAGCAGAAAGGTCAGATCTGAGAGGTTGTACCCGCTCGAATCATCAAAATTTGTATTGATTGACCATTCGAAGCTCCATTCTGCGGTCGGGAATGCCTGGGTTGGTGCAACACCGGGGTTAAAGCTATAGGTGCCATCACCGTTACTGTTAAATGTGTTCTCTGGTGCGCCCGCTGCGTTGTGACGCAACTTACCGCGTAAACCCAGTTCAACACCATTATTCTGATCTACGGTAAAGCTGCCATTGGCGTTGCCGCTGCCAAAGATCACATCAGGAGTCACATTCTGGTCAAACATCAGGGCTGCATTGGCGGAGCCGGCTCCGAGTACCAGAGCCAGGGAAAGACCTTTTAGTATTTTGTTCTGCATTGTTATTCCTTCAAATCAACAAGTGTTTTTGTTCTATCCGTCTGTTTTCGTTGGCACTACTCAAAGCCGTGAATGAACAGCCTGTGTTCCTTGTTGGCTGAAGAGCTGATATTGGACGATGCACCTGTTTGGATGAATAAATTAATTGCCAATAGAGCTCACAAAGGAATAAACATGCAATATTAACGCCCCTTTTAATATCTATAAAAAACAATGTGTTAAACGATGCTCTGGTCAGGCTTGTCAGAAATGCTGACAGTGAACCCCATATTTTTGTAGTGGCACAGTGGAATTTACTGGTGCAGTTGGACAGTGAATATTATGCTCCGGAGAATGTTTCATTAACGGATAACGATCTTTATGTATCAGCTAAGCGAAGTGCTGGATCTGCTTAAAATACTGATCCGAGAACCCAGTGTGGTGGGTGCGGAGCACAGCTTCTTCCGGGTATTGCAGCGGGAGCTCGAAGAGCGCGGCGCCCATGTGACCTGGTACGAGGGGGTGCTGGTGGCGCAGGGTCAGGATCCTTACAGCACCATGTTCTCAGCTCATATCGACCGCCATGGTTTGATTTGTACCGGCCCCGACGAATTTCAGTATGCCGCCTTTGTGGCGGGAAACCGCTCGGATTTACTTGGCAACTCAGTATCGGAGCAGTTGATCAGTAAGATTGTGGATCGCTTTGATGCCACCCCGGTAATGGCCTATGAACCCTGGTCCGGTGCCTATCGTGGTAGTGGAAAAATAGCATCGAGTTATGTCTGTGAGCGACGTAATAACCTGATTTTCACCCTTGAAGGTATGCAACATCTGGTTGCCGGCACGCCGGTGGCCTTTGCCGATAAGCTCAGGATCACCGACAACAGTGTCAGCGGTCAACTGGACAATGTGTTGACAGCCGCTTATCTGGTGCATTTGTTCAGTCTGGGCTTTCAGGGCACGGCCTTTTTTACCGCCCAGGAAGAAGCCGGCAAAAGCTGGCGTTATCTGCTCGAATGGTTCCGGCGCTTTGGCAGCGGCACCAACAGGCTGGTGGTGGTGGATACCAGCCCTTATCCGGATCGTGGCGAGGCTGATCGTCAGCAACTGGTGCTCAGGCATAAGGATGCCAATGCGGATTTTGATCCGCAGCTGACCAGTACACTGGCAGATTTATGCCAGGCGTCAGGGTTAAGCTACAGCTACAAAGATGAGTATATCGAGCAGAAAAATGCCTTGCTGACACCCGGCCAGTCACCTCAGTCACTTGGCAGTACCGAGATGGGGCGGATTATCGCTGCCTCCAGAGGCGTAGTGACAGGCACCACTTTGCAGATACCTACCACCGGCTATCACACCATGGAAGAAACGGCGTCGCTGAAATCCTGTGAAGCCTTTCTGACCCTGCTGAAGCGCCTGGCGGGGGTGTAACCTTATACGGATTTAATAAATCTCACCGCAGAGTCGCAGAGGGCGCGGAGAAGGAACCGAAGTTATAACCCTGATAGCTCTGCGTGCTCCGTGGTTAATTCTGCTTTTCTCAAAGGAGACGCATATCTCAGGGTGTGGCTCCCGGATTTCGTTTCGCTACATCCGGGCTACTCCAACTGGCGAGTTATGTGTAGCCCGTCAAGGAGCAAAGCGGATTGCGGGGCTAATACCGTGCAACTATAGGGCGCTGGAAGCCCGATAACAGCATTCAGACATGACTGAGCGCCGTTACAAAGGCGGTGGTTTGCGGTGTTGGCTGGCTTGTTCGTAGCCATAGGCCGCTTCAATCAGCACCGGCTCTGAGTTGGCGGGGCCGAAGAAACTCAATCCCACGGGCAGAGCAGGGCTGCCTGGTACTTCGATAAAGCCCATGGGCACTGTGATATGGGGGTAGCCTGCCACAGCGGCAGCAGAGCTGGCCGAACCCATATAATGATCGCCATTGACATGATCGATCTTCCAGGCCGGGCCCACAGTTGGCGCGATAAGGACATCAAGCTGATGTTTCTCCATCACCGCGTCGATACCTTCTTTTCCAGCTAGACGTTTTGCCCGCTCAAGGGCTTGTTGGTAGTCTTGCTGTTGATCTTCAGTGCGTTCTTCGGCCATTTCAAACAGCTCCTGACCGTAAATGGACAGCTCAATATCTGAAGCCTGATTGGCAGCAATCAGATCGCTCAAATTAGCATAGGGTAAGCCTGTGCCTGCCAGATACGCAGCCAGATCTGTTTTAAACTCGTGTAGCAGCACAGTAAATTCATCTTCTGACCATTTGCGCAGGGTTTCGATATTGGCATCTTCCACCAGAATGGCCCCCCGGGCTTCTAAAATCTCCAACTGGGCCTCAAACTGTTTGTCGAGTAGCTCATGATAGCCAGTCAGATTGCGCACGATGCCGATACGTTTGCCCTTCAGGCCTTCTCCCTGCAGATGACTGAGCCAGTCGGTATTGGTAGCAAAGGAAGCCGGGTCAGCGCTGTCTTTTCCCTGCATGGATGCCAGCATAATAACAGCATCTCTGAGGGTGCGGGCCATGGGGCCTGCGGTATCCTGACTGTGGGCGATGGGAATAATGCCATCGCGGCTGATAAGTCCTAAGGTTGGCTTGATGGTAACAATGCCATTAACAGCCGCAGGGCACACCAGCGAGCCGTCGGTCTCGGTGCCCACTGCTATGGTCACCAGGTTGGCGGCTACTGCAATAGCAGAACCGCCACTGGAGCCACAGGGGGAGGTGGTGGGATCATAGGGGTTTCTTGCCTGGCCGCCTAAAGCGCTCCAGCCAGAGCTTGATCGCTCACCACGGAAATTGGCCCATTCAGATAAGTTTGCCTTGCCCAGAATAATGGCACCAGCCTCCTTTAGCCTGGTGACCACAAAGGCGTCATCGGCGGGCAGATTATCTTTAAGCAGCTCAGAGCCTGCGGTGTTGGCCAGGCCCACACTATCGATATTGTCCTTAAGTAACACCGGAATACCATGCAACGGACCTGAAATTTCGCCCTGAGTGCGTAATCTGTCCAGTTCTCTGGCACGCTGTACTGCGTCTTTATTGATGCTGATTATTGCCCTTAATTCAGGCCCCTGACGGTTATATTTTTCGATCCGGTGCAAATAGAAGTTCACTAACTGCTCAGAGCTTAGCTCGCCCTTGTTCATCCGCGCCTGCAAAGAGGTCACATCGGCTTCAATCAGATCAGCATAATCGGGCTGAGTCGATGTAACAGCGCAACTACTGAGCAGCAGTATCAGTATAAATGACAGTGAAATATGATTAAGCATTGGGGAACCTGAACTTGCTGTTTTGTCACTACTTTACGGATTTTTTCTGTTCGGTGTGAAGGTTTTTGCCTTAGTTATCGTTTTCTATCGGTGACACACGGCCCTGAGGTAATTGCTCAAGCCTTTCTTTGATCCGATACTTGCTTTTTAATCGCTGGATCTCAGTCTGATGCTCAAGCAAGAACTTATCAAACTGTTCAATAATTTGTGGATGCTTTACGCTGGAAAGGTGATAGCTGCCCAGGGTATAAGGCAGGTTCAGTGCCGGTAACAAGTCACCTTCCCTGTCTGATTGGCGTAGAATATGACTGCCCACGTTATATTCCACATCAGCCGCATCAACTCTGCCTTTTAATACCAGACCTATGGCTGACTGAGCGTCCGGGACCTCTATAAGATCAATTCTGTCTGCTGAACGGCTTAACCAGGCTACGGGAGTAAAACCGTGAATTATGGCAACACTGCGGATATCTTCAGGCCTGGCATCGGCCAATTGCGGGCGGATCATCGCCGTGCCCAGATTGCCGGTCACGGCCTGACTGAAATAACGCTGTGGTGCTGTACCCTGATATTGCACCCAGCGCGGATGATCCGGATAGATAAAATCCATGCGCCGGTCCAGTTCATGATAAAGACGCTTGGGTGGCAGGGGAACCATTTCCAGCTTAAGGCCAGAAATCTCAGCGAAAAGCACAAAAACCTCATTAGCAAAGCCACCCTCTGAATCAGGTGAAAAGTCATAATGGGGATAAAAGTTGATGGCCTCTATACCAATCAGGTAACGCTCGGCCTGCAGGCTGAAGCTGATCAGAACAAGACACAGGGTTAGTTGCCTGAACATAAGACATGAAATGGCGACACCATAGTTTTAGTCTAACCAAAAACAGCAGAGATGCGGATATGTTTTAACCGGTTACTCTGTTGTGATTGAAGTATTCATCCACCATGCCAAAAGAATCCGAAAGTAGTTTGATCTCGCAGAGGCGCTAAGAACGCAGAGGTATCAAACAGTCACCATTTTGTCTTAGCAACTTTACGTCTCTGCGCGAGTGAGCTTCAGCGAGTGTAGCCTGTAAGTAGCGCAGCGGATTACAGGAGGGGGAGTGCTGGACAGGCCCGATAACAGCACTCGGGCATGACTGAAGGGATGGCATTTTCAGGGCATTGTCCCCGGATTGCGCTTAGCTGCATCCGGGCTACGATTGATAATGTCTCAGCTTGTCACCAAAGGGCGCTGTTCCGGCATACCCATGGCCAGTAACAGCGGATCCTGCTGCTGACGACTGATAAATCCGGCCTTGTCGGCAATGCCCTGCCAGCGGTTCTGGATCAGGCACTGGCCGGTGGCGCCGCCTAAGGTGGCACCGGGGCCGAGAATAATCAGCTTGTCGGGGGCAAATTCTTTTAAAGCCACAGAGATGGCAGCGGAATAGTCATAGGGTGCCACCACCTGCGTATCCAGAGTATAGCGATACAGGGCATCCAGCTCGGTGCTGTAAGGTTGCCAGATCTTACCCTGGCCGTCGATCAGCGGCAGGTTTGGTTTGCTGAACAGCGATGCAGGCAGGATCTGCCGGGCTTTTTCGGAAATGCCTCTGAGCAGCGGGGTGTGAAAGGCAGCATGGTTAAATAACCGCATAGGGTACCTGTCCTGTACCTTGGGCAGGCGCTGCTCCATTTCTTTAAGACCCTTGTCGTTGCCGCCCAGTACCAGATAACCGCCAAGGTGAATCGAAACATAGACTTCGGCACCACTCTGGTTATTGGCCTCAGCCATCCAGTTCTGGATATCTGCCTGCAGCGCCCTGTCCGGCAGCCAGTTTTCATCCACCACGGGGTAGATCATCTGCCCGCCAATCAGTTTACCGGCCATCATCGAGCCCATGGTATTAATCAGCTCGATGGACTGTTGTTCGCCTAACGCCCCCGCCATGGCCAGAGCAATATACCAGCCCATGGAATTACCGGTGACCGCGACAATCTCATACTGTTCGGTGTCGATGGCTTCAAAATCTCCTCGGGCGCAGGCATAGATCAGGGCCGAGGCATTCTCACCGGCGGTATGCTGGCGCATATTGTAGGCGTTCATGGCGTCCAGCTCGCTCACTGGCATCTGTCCCTGGCTGTGGCGATAGCTGTCAATCACATCCAGAATATGGCCTTTGTCAGCGTGATTACGGCGAAAATAACCCAGTTCGTCTTTATTGTAGGTGCCCCGGCCCGGGCAAATGACCACGGCGGTTTGTTTAGTGCTCATCAGCCTACCCCACGTATGTTGTTATTTTTCTTACTGTTGTGCTGAACCATGCTCTGAGCCAGTTCCACTATCTGCTCTGTACCGGGCAGCACCTGATAACTGGCATTGCCCAGCGGAATAAAGCTGTCTTCGGCGCATAATCTTGTGATCATTCGTTGTTGCTGACTGGCCTGATCCGCTTCATGCAACAAGGTCACCAGCGCTTCGCTGACCGAACCGCTCTTGCGGCACTCATCCACAATCAGCACCTTATCGAAGCCCAGAGCATGTTCAACAATGGCCTTTTCATTCAGTGGCACCAGCCAGCGCAAATCAAGCACTGTGCAGTGAATACCCTTCTGTTGCAGGATTCTCTCGGCCTGACGGCTGAGATAATAGCCATTGCCATAGCTGATAATGCACAGGTCCTTGCCGTCGCCGTAGCGGCCCGGCTCGCCGAGGGCGATGGGTTGGTTCTGTGCCGGTGGCAGATACTCAAAAGACCAGAGGTTGTCGCCTTCCTCGTGCAGATCTTTTTTCATATACAGGGCGATGGGCTCGAGGAACACCACCAGGCGCTGCTCTTCTTTAGCCAGGCGCACACATTCGCGCAGCATGGCTACGGCGTCGGCGCCATTAGAGGGGCAGGCCAGGATCAGTCCGGGAATATCACGGAACAGGGTAAAGGAATTGTCATTGTGAAAATGACCGCCAAAGCCTTTCTGGTAGGCCAGCCCTGCGATACGGATCACCATGGGGTTGGTATACTGACCGTTGGAGAAAAACGACAGGGTAGCCGCTTCGCCGCGAATCTGATCTTCGGCGTTATGCACGTAGGCCAGGAACTGGATCTCGGGGATCGGCAACAGGCCGTTATGGGCCATACCGATGGCCATCCCCAGTATCGATTGTTCGTCGAGCAGGGTATTGATGACTCTGGGCACACCGAATTTCTCGCACAGTTTGGCGGTAACATTGTAGACGCCGCCTTTTTTTCCTACATCTTCACCGCAGAGGACGATTTCCTGATGCTGAGCCATCAGATCCATCAGTGCCCAGTTGATCAGCTTGGCCAGATGCTGAGGCTTGCCAAGATTGTGTTTTTCATGGGCAAACAGGGCTGCGCGTTTATCTTCTGCTACCGGATTAAGTGCCGGAAGCTGACGTTTGGGCGGGATCACAGAGGCAAGCACCTGCTCCTTGTTAACCAGTCTTGGACGGCTGGCCGCTTCTTTACTGATACGTTGTACCCGCTGTTCCACCTCGTTATACAGGGCGATAATCTCATCGCCACTGAGAACACCCTGCTCCATGAGTATGGCGGCACTGTGCAACAGCGGATCCTGTGCTTCGGTGCTCTCGATAGCATGCAGGTTGCGGTAGGCAAATTCAGAGTCGGAGCCGGCATGGCCGAGCAGTCGCACCGTACGCATATGTAAAAACAGCGGCTTGCGGTGTTTACGCACCCAGTTCGCTGCCTGGCTGACAGTGTTAAAGGTATCCAGCAGATTCAGGCCATCACAATAGCGGTATTCCAGTGCGGCGCGATTGGCAAAATTAGCGTGGATCCAGCCCTGCGGGGTAGGGGTGGAAATACCGATGCCATTATCTTCACAGACAAACAGCATGGGCATGGGCACCGACTGATAGGCCGCCCAGCAGGCTGCATTAATGGCACCCAGCGCAGTGGAATGGTTGGCCGATGCATCGCCGAAACTGCAGTACACAATGCCGTCTTTGGGTATCACCGATTCGGTGCCGAGCTTTCTGCTCAGGGCAATACTGTGGGCCGTACCCATGGCCTTAGGCAGATGAGAGGCAATAGTGCTGGTTTGCGGTGGAATAAACATCTTCTTGCTGCCGAGCACCTTGTGGCGACCGCCGGAGATGGGATCCTCAGCCGAGGCTGCAAAAGACAGCAACATATCAAAAAGGGGGGTACTGCCCGGGTATTGTTTGGCGCGCTGAATGGCAAAGGCACCGCTACGATAATGCAAAAAGGCCATATCGTCAGGACGCAGGGCGGCGGCACAGGCGGCATTGCCCTCATGGCCGGCACTGCCGATAGTATAAAAGCTCTGCCCCTGCTTTTGCATGCGCCGGGATTCAAGATCCAGATGCCGGCTCATTACCTGGGTTTCAAATAAATCCACCAACTGGCCGTGATTGAGGCCGGCGTCAACCGTGGTCATCGGCAGCGCCGGTCTGGGCAGTGCATTTTGCTCAATCAGACGGATCAGATTCTGTCTGACGATACTATTGCGATCCAACATCTGTCACTCCTGAATACCGCCGCAGCGCAGGTAAAATTGATTGGCGGTTTAAATTTCTGCATCACTGTTGGCAGGTGCTGTCGATGCGATTCAGAACACGCGGTAAGTCCTTCCCTGGACGCTCCGCCACAGCGTCCATGCTGTGGAGGGTTCAGAATCACATCAACAGAACCTGACTCATAGTCTGGACATTGATTTAGCCGAAGGCCTGCAATCCGGTCTGTGCCCGGCCCAGGATCAGGGCATGCACATCATGGGTACCTTCGTAAGTGTTGACCGCTTCGAGGTTCATCACATGACGGATCACATGGAATTCATCGGCAATACCGTTGCCGCCGTGCATATCCCGGGCAACCCGGGCAATGTCCAGGGCCTTGCCACAGGAGTTGCGCTTAATCAGCGAGATGGCTTCAGGGGCGAGCAGATTCTGATCCATCAGGCGTCCGGCCTGTACACAGGCCATCAGGCCGATGGTGATCTCGGTTTGCATATCCGCGAGCTTTTTCTGGATCAGCTGAGTAGCGGCTAAGGGGCGGCCAAACTGCTCCCGATCCAGAGTGTACTGGCGGGCCGCATGCCAGCAGAATTCTGCTGCACCCAGCGCGCCCCAGGCAATACCGTAACGGGCCTTATTCAGACAGCCGAATGGCCCTTTGAGGCCACTGACATTAGGCAGCAGGTTTTCTTCCGGCACCAGTACATTGTCCATCACGATTTCACCGGTAATGGAGGCGCGCAGCGAAAATTTCCCTTCGATTTTTGGTGCGCTTAAGCCGGGCATGCCTTTTTCCAGCACAAAACCGCGAATTTCGCCGTCAAGCTTGCCCCACACCACAAACACATCGGCGATAGGGAGTTAGTGATCCACATCTTGGTGCCGGTGAGCTTATAGCCGCCGTCT
Source organism: Lacimicrobium alkaliphilum (assembly GCF_001466725.1). Lineage (NCBI taxonomy): Bacteria > Pseudomonadati > Pseudomonadota > Gammaproteobacteria > Alteromonadales > Alteromonadaceae > Lacimicrobium > Lacimicrobium alkaliphilum. The sequence continues at coordinate 4,003,515 of NZ_CP013650.1, read as the reverse complement.
ACTTTGACGGCGCGGGTGGCCATACTGCCGGGATCGGAACCGGCATTAGGTTCGGTCAGGCCAAAACAGCCGACCCATTCACCGGTAGCCAGTTTAGGCAGGTATTTCTGCCGCTGTTCTTCAGTGCCGTAGGCATGAATAGGGTGCATCACCAGTGAAGACTGCACGCTCATGGCGCTGCGATAACCACTGTCGACCCGCTCCACTTCGCGGGCTACCAGGCCATACACCACATGATTGACCCCGGCGCAGCCGTATTCCTCCGGGAGGGTGGCACCCAGCAGGCCCAGCTCACCCAGCTCATTCATGATTTCGCGATCGAAAATTTCTTCGCGATTAGCTTTGAGCACCCTTGGCATCAGCCGCTCCTGACAGTACTGATGGGCACTGTCGCGGATCATGCGCTCTTCTTCGGTTAACATGGATTCCAGTGATAACGGGTCTTGCCAGTTGAAAGCGGGTTTTGCCATAACGAATACACCTGATTGTTTACAAAAACGATTGCCTGGTAAAAGTGGGGTCAGAGTAAACTTTAACGCACAGTTCTATTTCTTTGGCTGAGCAATAGACAGAAAAGTTTACTCTGACCCCACTTTTTGTTCAGCCTGATACCGATACTAAGCCCAATTTAGCTAAAGGAATAGTACCAATTTTCTTTATTAGATATAGTCTGTATCTATATCTTGGCGGCATGGATAATCGATGGAATTACGTCCTCTGGCCCACTTTGTGGCGGTGTATGAACAGGGCAGCTTAAGCAGTGCCTCGCGGCGGCGCTTTATTGCTCAACCCTCGCTGTCGGCGGCGATTAAACAGCTTGAAAATGAACTGGGGCAGCAACTTTTTTTACGCCATGCCCGTGGTGTAAAAGCCACCGAAGCGGCGGAACAGCTCTATCCGCTGGCCAAGCAACTATTGGCTCAGGCCGATGCTATTCATTCGGTATTCTCCGGCGGTCTCAAAAAAGAGCCTTTCAGGCTGGGGGTCACCAAAGGGCTGGGGGTGAGCAGAATGAGTGCATTGCTTAAAGCCTTTACCTCGGCCCGTGATGCACTGGAGTTGTCACTGGTGCCGCCGGAGGATAGCAGCGACGCCAGAATCATCACCCGGGATCTGTTGCAGCAGGGCGAGCACTATCAGCTTATCTGGCAGGACAGTTACCAGTTAGCGGTGCCCGCCAATCATCCTTTGTCGTTGCAAAACACCATCAGTATCAATGACTTAACCGATATGGCCTTTATTCAGCGCAGCCCCTGCGAGGGCTGCGCGGCACTGCGCCACTTAGCCCAACAGGCCGGCATTAAGCTGGATATCCGCGCCCGTATTCAGACCATCGAATATGCCCTTGGCCTGGTCAGCGCCGGTGTGGGCTGTGCGCTGGTGCCGGTACACGAAGAGCTGCACAGCCCGGATATTCGTTTTGTACCCCTGCAGGGTCTGGAACTGAGCCGGGAAATCGGCCTGGCCTGGCGCCAGCAAACAGAAATTATCAGCACCTTTATCAAGCTGGCGCTGGATAGTGGTGGTGGCTAGATCTGGCTTCCTGGTACAAATGAATTTGCGTCAAAGTATCATTTAGAAGGGGGGGATGTCCCCAATTGGTAGGAATACCCCACTATTTGCGCGCAAAGGTTGCCGGCGTCGGAGGGAATTAAACCTTTTCAGAATAAAATGCGACTAACAATGGGTTATAAAACAAAACTTACAACCCATACCTGAGAGGGGGGGGGACAATGATGTTCACCAGCATGAGAATACAATCTGCTTCAATTCTGTTCGTGCTTGCAGCACTTTTTAGTTTTCCGGTTTATGCCACCTGGTCGATTATAGGCGTTGATCGGGGCACCGGTGAAATTGGCATTGCTGGTGCGTCCTGTACCTTTGACGTATCAGGCGTTGCTTCATTGGTTCCCAAAAAGGGGGCCATTGTGGTGCAGGCGGCGAGCAACTACTTTGCGCGCATGGAAGGTGTAAAGAAAATGCAGGAAGGCGGTTCTGCCGGGGAAATTCTTGCAGCCATGCAAATCGATAAGTTTAATCCCGAACGCCAGCAATACGGCGTGATCCTGCTTCGGCATGAAGACCAACCCCTGGTGTATTCCGGTAAAGATATTAAGCCGTGGAGTGGTTCAAAAACCGGCGATGATGTGGCGATCCTGGGCAATATCTTGGTCGATAAAGAGGTCATTAATCAGGCTTACGCCGCCTACGAAAAGGGGCGCAAAGAAACCTTTACCCATCGGCTGATGGATGCGCTTAAAGCCGGAGAAGAAAGTGGCGGAGATAACCGTTGTGACAAACAAGCTGCACGCTCCGCCTTTATCTCTGTTTACGATCCTGAAACAGACGCCATAACCAAGTTGTCTGTTTATGGCACTGAGCAAGGCGGCAAACCCGCCGTTACGCTGTTAAAAAGACAGTTCGACAGGCTCTATCAAAACTAAAAATTGGTACTCCTGGCGCCAGTCACAGCATTATTCATGAACACAATGATCGCGGACTATAAACGTCAGGAATGAGCCGGTTGCGAACATGCAGCCAGGCTTTGTTCTTCCAGATAAAAAGCCAGGGAGGTCGCGTGGCAAAGTTACTTACATTGGCAAAGGGAATATTTGCTTAAAACAGTTTTGTCATAGTCAGATATCCGCATCATTGAGACTACATTAGTAAGCATCATGCCGCTGTGAATTGGGCCTCACAAACCTGAACAAGAATCAGGTCTTATTGGATTACGTGCGGTGGCTGTGGTTATATTGACGCTATGATTCTGTAATTGGCTGATATTAATGTTTAAACATTTGCTCCTGCCTTTTGTAACGCTGCTCCTGTCCGGTTTCGTCAATGCCATGCCTGCGGCGCAAGAGGGCGAGTTCATCATAAAGAACTTTTCATTTGAAACCGGAGGCGAGCTGGATCTCAGGCAGCATTACCGTACCCTGGGTGAAATAAAACGGGACAGCAAGGGGCAGGTCACCAATGCTGTACTGGTGATGCATGGCACCACCGGCAGCGGAGCCGGGTTTATGCGTGACCGTTATGCCGGTGTACTGTTTGAAAAAGGCGGCCTTCTTGATGCAGAAAAGTACTTCATTATCCTGCCTGATGCCATTGGTCACGGCCAGTCGAGCAAGCCAAGTGACGGACTCGGTGGTGCATTTCCCACCTATACCTATGACGATATGGTGCGGGCCCAGCATCAGTTGTTAACAGAGCATCTGAATGTCGATCACTTACGACTGGTAACCGGCACATCAATGGGCGGCATGTTTTCCTGGGTATGGGGCTATACCTATCCTGACTATATGGATGCCTTGATGCCACTGGCCAGTTTGCCGGTGGAGATTGCGGGTCGCAATCGCATGCTGCGTAAAATGATTATCGATGCGGTTAAAAACGATCCTGAATGGAAACAGGGCAGTTACACAACACAACCCCCTGGCCTTCGTGAGGCCATGTATCCATTGATCATGATGGTATCAAGTCCGCTCAATTACCAGTTGCAAGCGCCTACCCGGGAACAGTCAGAAACCATGCTGGATAGTATGGTTGAACGCTATGCCGGTGCAATGGATGCTAATGATTTAATCTGGGCCTTTGATGCCTCGCGCTTTTACAACCCGAAGCCTCATCTTGAAGATATTAAAGCGCCACTGCTGGCGATTAATTCAGCTGACGATCAGGTAAATCCGCCCGAGCTGGGCATTCTGGAGCAGCAAATAAAACGGGTAAAACAAGGTGCAGCGGTTACACTGCCGATTACTGAGCTAACACGGGGCCATGGCACCCATTCTATACCCAGCATATGGGGTCCCTATCTTGCGCGCTTTTTGGCCGCGACCGGAGAGCAGGCAAGTCCTGACTTTTCGCTGCTGATATCGCCGCAAGCACCGTTATGGTCACAAGCGGTACCCGCTGAGTTTACTGCGCGATTTGAGACAACCGAAGGTGCATTTGATATTGCCGTACATAAAGAGTGGGCGCCTTTGGGCGCTGATCGATTTTATCATCTGGTCAAAAATGGTTTTTACGATGGGGTATCGATCAACCGGGTGGTGGAAGGCTTTATTGCTCAGTTTGGGTTAAGCCCATCACCGCAAGTCACTGACGCGTGGGCAGATCAGGCAATTAGTGATGACCCTGTTGTTGAAAGTAATCTGCGTGGTCGCGTTGCGTTTGCTATGACAGGCCCGGACACCAGAAACACCCAGGTTTATATCAGCCTGAACGATAACAGCCGACTGGATAAAGACGGCTTCGCTGTGTTTGGCGAGGTGACGGAAGGCATGGAGGTAGTCGACCGACTTTATTCACTTTATGGCGAAACTGCGGGTGGCGGAATGCGCGGTGGAAAACAAGGGCCAATAAAGGAACAGGGTAATGCGTATTTAGACAAGCATTATCCATTACTGGACTTTATTGTTGACGCGTATATTTCCAATGAGTAGTTATCAAAACCATGTCTTAATGCGTTTTAGACCATGTTATTAAGGGAACTCGTTTGGGGCGGGAGCCGCCCCGTTACATCCTAAACAACAAATGAATAAGTGGATGGATCCCAATATTTAACCGTACCCTGGGGCAGAGTTCTTAGAGTTGACCAAATCGATTTTCGTCAATGTGCTTTTTTACCGCCCAGTCATAATACAAAATTTACACTCAACCTCTGCGCGATCCCTTCGTCTTTACCGGGGTCTGTTTACACTGAAAGACCCCGGCATGGATGATTAAAACACCATCGACTTACCACGGCCGCTGGTTTGTGAGGCGGCATCCAGCCTGCCGATATTGTCCCGGCTGATTACCTGCAGGTCACCGAAACGCCTGTCATCAAGTTTATAGCCCATCTTTTCAAGCTGATATTTCGCCCTGGCAGAGAGGCCGGGATGATGGCGGATCACATCTTTTGGCAACAACTGATGATGCACGCGGGGTGCATTCACCAGCTCTTCGGCGCTCATGTCAAACAGCACCCGGTTTAAGATGGACTGAAACACCGAGCTGATAATGGTGGTACCGCCCGGTGAGCCGGTGACCATCTCCACCTGATTGTCTTTTAACAGAATGGTTGGTGTCATTGAGGAGAGCATGCGCTTTTGCGGCTCTATCTTGTTGGCTTCTTTGCCGATGGCACCAAAGAAATTCGGCACGCCGGGCTTGGCACTGAAGTCATCCATTTCATTGTTGAGCAAAAAGCCAGCCCCTTCCACTACCACGCCATTACCGAAGCTCAGATTAATGGTGGTGGTATTGGATACGGCATTACCCCATTGATCGATGATCGAGTAATGGGTGGTATCTTCACTTTCCTTCAGGCCGGGTTTGACCTTGTCGGTTGCTGAAATGCTGCCGATGGATACCTGCGCTGCCCGTCTGGCAATATAGGCATCATCGAGTAATTTTTCTGTGGGTACCGGGTAGAAATCCGGGTCACCCATATACTCACCACGGTCGGCAAAACCCAGTTTGCCCAGCTCCGCCAGTAAATGGATATAGCGGGCAGAATTATGTTCCAGATCCTGAAAGTGTTCCGCCAGTTGCGCCTGCATTTTCAGCATCTGCACCAGTACCAGACCGCCGGAGCTTGGTGGGGGCGCTGACAAAACCTGGTATTCCTGCCATTTTTCGCTGATCGGGGAGCGCCACTTGGCCTCGTATCCGGCCAAATCTTCCAGGCTGATCAGTCCCCCCTGATCCTGCATAAACTGGGCAATCAGGCGCGCGGTCACACCCTTGTAAAAATCTTCCGGGCCTTTTTCGGCAATGCGCTTTAAGGTGGCGGCAAGCTTGGGCTGTTTAAAAAGCTGATCGTCCCGCATGCGGCCAAAGAAGTGATCGAAATTACGACCATGGCGGTTCTGCTTGACGCGTCGGGTATAGCGTTTGACTGAGTTCACCAGCTTGGGGTGCGGCATAAAGCCATCTTCTGCCAGCTCAATAGCCGGTTTTATCAGGGCTGACCAGTCTTTTGTGCCGTATTTCTGGTGAGCCTGCCACATGCCCATTACCGCACCGGGCACACCCGATGCCAGAATACCGTACAGGGGCTTTTCCTGGATCACATTGCCCTTATCATCCAGGTACATATCCTTGTGAGCAGCGAGTGGCGCTTTTTCGCGATAATCTAGGAAGTCAGCCTGATTATCCTTGTAAATCAGCATAAAGCCGCCACCGCCGATATTACCGGCCTCGGGCAGGGTTACCGCCAGCACAAAGTTTGCCGCCACCGCGGCATCTACCGCATTGCCGCCATCTTCCAGTACCTGCCTGGCCACATCGGCACTGTAACTGTCGGGCATGGCCACAGCTGCCTGTTGTGTTTGTGCCGCAACAGGCTGAGCCACCAGTAAAATTACAAGAATAAAAAGTCTTAACATCATTCACCGCCGGAATAGAGAATAAGAACAGAGAGTTAACCTATCCCGAGTCAGCGCGAAAGTCTATGCCAGTGACAAAGGATTGAGTATGGAGGTCGCAATAAAAGCATAAAAATATTGTAATTCCGGGTCGATTCTCCGTTTTGTTATCCGACTTGTTACAGAACATCAATAACGGAGAGCAAGATGAGAGTCATAGTATTGGTAAAGGCCACTGAGAGCTCGGAAGCAGGAGAGATGCCATCTCCTGAACTGATGCAGGCCATGAATGAGTTTAATCAGGAACTGTTAAAGGCCGGAATTCTGGAAGCCGGAGAAGGGCTTAAACCCAGTAATGAAGGTAAGCGGGTACGTTTTTCACGTAATCATCGTGAAGTTATCGACGGTCCGTTTGGGCAGACAGAGGAACTGGTGGCAGGGTTCTGGGTCTGGCAGGTGTCGTCTATGCAAGAAGCGCTGGAGTGGGTGAAGCGTTGCCCTAATCCCATGCCACAGGAGTCGGATATTGAGATCCGGCCACTGTTTGAAATGGAGGATTTTGCCGAAGCCGATCCTGACGGTGAAATGGCCAGAGAGGAGCAGGCTATGCGTAACCGGCTCAGTGCTAAACGGTCGCAACTGACTCCCTATTTGTTTTTAAATGGTACCAGTGAAGCGGCGCTGAATTTCTATCAGCAGGCATTGGGTGCCGAGATAATCAGTATGATGCGTTTCAGCGAAAGCCCGGAACCTATGCCTGAAGGTGCCGTGCCTGAGGGATACGATAACAAGATTATGCATGCTGAATTCAGGATAGGTGACAACACTCTTTTTGCTTCTGACGGTTGCGGGCCTGATGAGTCAAGCAGTGGCTTCAGGCTGAATCTGACCGTCAGCTCGCAGACGGAGGCCGAGCGCATGTTTGCCGCACTCTCAGAAGGTGGCAGGGTGGATATGCCACTGGGACCCACTTTCTGGGCACCTTGCTTTGGTATGGTCACCGATCAGTTTAACTTGGGCTGGATGCTGATGGTGGCTCCTGCCGAAGAAGAGCAAAACTAAGAAAGGCCACGAAACAGCACCAATACATTAAAAATAAGGCTCGAGGGCAGCGGTGGCTGACAGCGCTGCCCAGATTGCTATGCAAACAGAAAGACCGCAACAGCAATAAGGTGGTTTTGCCACAGCCATTGGGGCCACTGATAAGGACCCGTGGAGCATCAATGGTGACACAGGTTGCGAAATAGTGATTGATGCGGATAACTCTGGCTGACCTGGTTAAAAGCGAACAACTGGGCAGGCTCCTTAACGCTTTGGCAACTTTGGCAGAGTGTTTGGTGCTGACTGACATCGCCTGGCTAGTCCCTGGGCAGCTTGTTCCGCTCTTTTTGCTCTGCCGATTTGACCTCGTACTCCCCTTCAATGGTGCTGCCGTCACTGTTCTGATCCGGGCGACCATAGTATTGCTGTTGCTGGGCCTGTACCACCTGAACCTGCATTTTGCTGAGTAACCAGCGGGCGATCAGCGGCCGTGAGAAGGGCGCGACCAGCAACAGACCAAAGGCATCGGTAACAAAACCCGGCGTTACCAACAGCACACCGGCGATGGCCAGCATCAGGCCTTCGACCATTTCCTGCCCGGGAATTTGTCCCATATCCAGCTTACGTCTGGCCTGAAATAAGGTGGCAACGCCCTGCATGCGCACTAATGCGGCGCCCACGGCGGCGGTGAGTATTACCAGGCCAATAGTGGGCCAGCCGCCGATCCGATCGCCCACTTCAATCAACAGGGCGATTTCGATAATGGGCATTACAGCGAACAGAAAAAACAGTTTTCCCATGGGGTATCCTAATGACCTCGCTCTCAATAAAGCGACAAACAGAGTATGTTGGGGTCAACTATAGCAATACAAGAGTAAGAGTACCCAGGCACAGAATATATGGCCGGCTCAGCGAGCGCCAGCAGCTTCAGGGCAAGGCACGTCGCCACAGGCATAGTGGGCCTACGTCAAGGCGGCGTAACGCAGCCATGGAGTCGCTGGCACTCGCCCGAAGGGTGAATTTCAAAGCCACTTCTGCTGCGTTCCTTGTTTTTAATTTAGGCCCACTAAACCTGCAAGCAAGCGCCTTGCATAAGGGGCTTTGAACTCCACTGAGCTCGTCATATATTTTGTGCTTGGGTACTTAAATGTTACAAAGTATATCTATGCACTATCTACGCCGCTGTCTGACGCGTTAAACCCGCAATTCGTGGACATCTGAATAAATTTTTGAAAGACAAAGTGAACAGGAGGGGTCTGATGACAGTATCTGATATTTGCCTGGTGCTATGCACCTGTCCCGATAATGAGGTCGCCGGTCAGATTGCCCGTGCGGCGGTGGAGCAAAAACGCGCTGCCTGTGTCAATATACTGCCCGGTTTGACCTCAGTTTATAGCTGGCAGGGCAAGGTGGAGCAGGACAGCGAAGTGCAGTTGCTGATGAAAACCACCCATGGCAATACAGATGAACTGTATAAGCTGGCGTTAAGCCTGCACCCTTATGATGAACCGGAATGGCTGGTGATCGATGTTTGTGGTGGCAGTGCCACCTACCTGGACTGGATTAGAAGTAGTACAAGATGATCAAAAACCCTCTGAAGTATTTTGTTATCGCCCTTTGTCTGTTGTTACCCGGGCTGGCTGTCGCCCAGGACCCGCTGGCAGATTTACTGGGTGATCAGCAGCAGTTTTTGCCTGTTGATGAAGCCTTTAAATTTAATTTCCGCCAACAGGACGGCAAGCTCAGTCTGAGCTGGCAGGTGGCTGAAGGCTATTATCTGTATAAAAAGCAGTTCAAAACGGCGCTTACTGACGTGCAGCTGTCAGCACCCCGGTATACCCCACTGCAGGGCGAGGAGATTGAAGATGAGTACTTCGGCATTTCTGAGGTGTATTTTGAAGATGTGAGTATCGAGTACGATATTCTGTCATCGGCACAGGACGGCGTCGTTAAAGTCCGTTATCAGGGCTGTGCCGAAGCCGGATTGTGTTATCCGGCCACCACTCAGGTGGTCTATCTGGATCAGGTGGGCGATGGGGCTGAGGGCAGTGAAACTGCGGTCGCGGGGCAGGAGCCGGAGGCAGGCAGTCGCTCCGAACAATTTGAGCTGGCCGATCTGCTCTCAAGCGATCAGCACCTGCTCTGGACCCTGCTGATCTTTGTGGTGCTCGGTGCCGGTCTGGCCCTGACGCCTTGTGTCTTTCCTATGTACCCCATTCTCTCCGGCATCATTATCGGTCAGGGTAAGGAGATTAAAACTTCCAAGGCCTTCAGCCTCAGTTTTGTGTATGTACAGGGTATGGCCATTACCTATTCGCTGCTTGGCCTGGTGGTGGCTTCGGCGGGGGTGCGGTTCCAGGCTGCGTTGCAGCACCCGGCCATTCTGGTGACCTTTATTGTGGTTTTTTCGCTGCTGGCGCTGGTGATGTTCGGTGCCTGGGAGCTGCAGTTACCGGCCAAATGGCAGGAAAAACTCAATAGTCTTAGCAACAAACAAAAAGGCGGTAATTATCCCGGCGTGTTTCTGATGGGGGCGATTTCCGGCCTGGTGGCGTCGCCCTGCACCACCGCCCCGCTGACCGGCATACTGCTGTTTGTGGCCCAAAGTGGCGATCTGGTGCTGGGTTTTACCGCCCTGTATGCCCTGAGTATCGGCATGGGCATACCCCTGGTGCTGTTTGGCATGACCGGTGGGAAATTGTTGCCAAGAGCCGGCGCCTGGATGAATGTGGTCAAGGTGACCTTTGGCTTTATGATGCTGGCGGTGGCGCTGCTGTTTGTGGAACGCATGATTGAAAACCAGTGGACCAATCTGGCCTGGGCGATTCTGGGGCTGGCCACCTTTAGTTACTGGCAGGTGATGAATCAGAGCACCGCCACCAGTTTCTTAAAAGGGGGGCGCAGCCTGGTGATTTTCCTGGGGCTGTTTGGCTCTGCGCTGTATGGCTATCAGGCGGTACTGCCTGGCGTCAGTTCGCTGCAGTCGGGCGGTGACCAGGGCAGCAGCAACGTATCTTTGCAGGGTGAAGAAGTACACTTTATGCGGGTCCGCGACCTGGGCGACTTTGCAGCTAAGCTGGAAGCGGCGAATGCACAAGGCAAGTCGGTGATGATCGACCTGTACGCGGACTGGTGTGTGGCCTGCAAGGAATTTGAGAAATATACCTTCCCCGATCCAGCGGTCAAAAAAGCGCTGGAGAATACCGTCATGATGCAAATTGATCTGACCGAAAACACACCAACCAGTCTGGAATTCCAGGAGGAATTTGCGGTGCTGGGGCTGCCTACCATTTTGTTCTTCGATGCCAAAGGCAACGAGCTACAAGGCGCCAGGGTCACCGGCTTTATGAACGCCAAGCGCTTTGCCGCCCACCTCGAAAAACTGCCGTTGTAGGGAGAGAGTTTTCAGTTTGCAGGAGTAGCAGGGATGTAGCGGAGCCGAATCCGGGGGCTTCCTGCTCGAAAAAGAAATCTCACCACAGAGGCACGGAGGGCACAGAGAAGTAAAGGGCATTAAACCGTTAATATCTCTGTGTTCTCCGTGCCTCTGTGGTTAATTAAGCCTTTATCCGGGGGCTATCTATCTGCTTTCGTCTACACTTATCAGCATCATAGCTTTGGGGAGCAGATAATGAGATGGTTATTGATATTATTCCTGGGCGTTGCGCTGAGCACACAGGCCGATGTGCTGCGCAGTCAACTGACCAGTGAAGTGCAAAACCGCGAACCGGTGGATAATCTACATGATGAGGTGGTGGGCCGCGCCGGGCAGATCACCACCGCGATATTTTTTACTCATATCGAAAACCGCAAGAATCAGCAGGTGGTACATAAGTGGCTGTACCAGGGCGAGCTGATGGCAGAAGTGACCTTCGATATCGGTAGTCACAGCTGGCGCACCTGGTCGAGCAAAGATTTCCTGCCCAGATGGCAGGGTGACTGGCAGGTACAGGTGTGGGTAGGCGAACAAATGCTGCTCAGCAAAGACTTTCAGTTTACTGTTGCGATGGAGAATTATTGAAGTTACAGGTCAATTACCCACTGTGCACAGCTGTCAAAGTTCAGGGGCGATGTTATTATCTGGTCAAACCTGATTAACGCTCCAAGAGAACTCAATGCATCCATCCCTTGTTCGTATCGCGACCCGCAAAAGCGCCCTGGCGTTGTGGCAGGCCGAGTATGTCAAACAGGCCTTAGAACAGGCTCACCCCGGTCTTAAGGTGGATCTGGTGCCCATGTCCACGCAGGGAGATCGGGTGCTGGACACGCCGCTGGCGAAAATTGGCGGCAAGGGATTGTTTATCAAAGAGCTTGAAGTGGCAATGCAGCAAGACAGAGCCGATATTGCCGTGCATTCCATGAAAGATGTGCCGATGGATTTGCCTGAAGGCTTTGGTTTATATGCCATTTGCGAGCGTGAAAATCCCTTTGATGCCTTTGTTTCCAACCAATATGCCGATTTACAGTCACTGCCCAGGGGGGCGGTAGTCGGCACCTCCAGTATGCGTCGCCAGTGCCAGCTCAAAGCCTGGCGCGATGATTTGCAGATCCGTGATTTGCGCGGCAATGTGAATACCCGCCTGGCAAAACTGGATAATGGTGACTACGACGCCATTATCCTCGCCTCTGCCGGCTTGATGCGATTGGGGATGGGCGATCGTATCAGCCAAAGTATTGAAGCAGAATTCTGCCTGCCAGCAGTGGGTCAGGGCGCGGTGGGGATTGAATGCCGTGATGATGACAAGGATCTGATCGCTCTGCTGAAACCCCTTAATCATGAGCCTACCGCTATTCGTGTGCAGGCTGAGCGGGCCATGAACCATACTTTGCAGGGGGGCTGTCAGGTACCTATTGGCGGATTCGCCTTGCTGGAAGATCAGCAAATCTGGTTGCGTGGTCTGGTGGGGGCGACAGATGGCAGTGAGGTCATCAGTGCCGAAATCCGTGGTGATGCCAGCGATGCAGAAGCCCTGGGCCAGCGACTGGGCCAAATGTTACTGGAAAAAGGCGCGAGAGAAATACTCAATGCCTTGTATCAGCAACATGACTGAATTTCTGTTACTGCGCCCCGAGGGTAAATGTCAACAAAGCTGTGAGCGCTTTGCCGCTGCCGGTATCCCGGTTATTGGTCTGCCCCTTTTACGTATCGAACCTCAGGTTGAACAGCTGGAGCAACTGACAGAAAAGTTGTTATCACTGCCAGCCCAAAGCAAGGTGATCTTTATCAGCACTTCGGCGGCTAAACTGACGCTGGAGGCTATGGCGGATAAAACCTGGCCGTCACAGTTAAGCTATTTCGCGGTTGGCAACAGCAGTGCCGAAATACTCCGCCAAGCCGGGCTGGCGGTACAGGTGCCAGAGCAGCAGGATTCCGAAGGCTTGCTGGCACTGGCGGAATTACAGGCAATAAATGGCCTGCCGGTGTTACTGGTAAAAGGCGAAGGGGGCCGGGAGTTGCTGGCCGAAGGCCTGGCAGAACGCGGCGCTGTGCTGATGCCTTTGAGTATTTACCGGCGTCAGCGGGTTGTGCAGCCTGAGCCGACACAGCCATGGAAACCAGAGCAGATTCAATGCATTATTACTACCAGTGGTGAACTGATGGATGCGGCATTTGCCCGGTTTGATCACAACTGGCTTAAAACGCTGCCCTGGATCCTGGTCAGTGACAGGCTGATACAACAGGCCAGAGAACGCGGTATTACCCGGGTGATCCGCAGTGACGATGCCAGTGACGATGCACTGATTCGCACTGCCCGACACTTTATGGAGCAACAATCTATGGCTGAGCCAGATACACATTCAAGTTCAAAAGCAGCACAACAGAGCGCAAAACCCGAACCTGAAAAGGCGCGGGATAAGACCTCCGCTGTGACACCTTCTTCCTCAGGTTCGCCCAAAAATAACAAAACGGAAAATAAGTCCGCTACAAAAGCCTCAGATAAAGGCCCGAGACCCGCCCGTACTGGTGTTCTGTGGCTGTTGGCAGTACTGAATCTGTTAATGGTGCTGATGCTATCGGCGGCTGGTTATTGGGGCTGGCAGCAATTCCGGCTCGCCCAACAGGCTGAAGATAGTGGCCTGGAGCAACTGGCGGCTGATGAGCAACGTCAGCGTCAGCAGCTGACGCAACAGCTCAGTGAGCAACTGGACAGCGCGGAACGGGCGCGGCAACAGGATATGCAAAGCCAGCAACAGGCATTGCAACAGCGCCTGGCGGAATTTGAACAACAACTCAGTGCTAACCAGCAACAGTTGCAGCAAGTCAAAGGCCGTCGTCCTAATGACTGGTTGCTGGCTGAGGCCGCCTATCTGGTGCGCATGGCGGGTCGTAAGCTGTGGCTGGAAAAAGACGTGCAAACCGCCATTTTACTGCTCGAATCTGCCGATACCCGACTCGAGGATCTCAGTGATCCCAGTCTGTTGCCGGTTCGCCAGGTATTGAGTGACGATATTCAGCAACTTCGCCAGATCAACCCGCAACCCCTGACTAAACTGGCGTTGCAACTGGGCGCCCTGGCCAATCAGGTGGATGCATTGCCACTGGATATGGTGGTATTGCCCGATGCGGAAGAACAACAGGTGCAGGAGGAGTTATCCGATTCGGTGTCAGACTGGCGTATGAATTTAAAGCGCAGCTGGCAGGGCATAGTCGATGATTTTATTACCGTTCGCCGGCGCACCGAGCAAACCAGGCCGTTACTGAGCGACAAACAGCAGTGGCTGGTGCGTGAGCAACTGCGTTTGTATCTGCTGCAGGCGCAACATCTGGTGTTAAGAGAACAGGCGGAGCTGTATCAGTCATTTTTGAGCGAAGCACAAAACTTACTGGAGATGTATTTTGCGCCTCAGGCTCCGGCGGTGGCGGGATTCAGCAGTTCACTGGCCGAATTACAGCAAACCGAACTTCGTCGTGATTATCCACAGCAACTGCAATCTGCAGTGGCACTGGAAGAACTTCTCAGGCAGCGCCTGAGTTCACAATATCAGGGTGAGCAGCCATGATCCGCCTGTTTATTATCCTGGCTCTTTTGCTGGCAGGGCTGATTGCCGGGCCATATCTCATAGGCCAGAAAGGTTATGTGCTGATTGCACTGGGCCACTGGACAGTGGAAATGAGCGTGATTTCTCTGGGGCTGATATTGATCGGTGCAATCCTGGCCTTTTTGCTGCTGGAATGGCTGATAAAACGTTTACTGACCCTGGCTACCGGCTCAAGGCAGTGGTTGGGTAACTGGGGTGAGCGGCGTCGCCGCAAAGCCTTTAGTCAGGGCCTGATCGCGCTGGAAGAAAACAATCTGGCCGAGGCCGAAAAGCAACTGGCCCGGGTCGACAGTGATCGCTTTTCCGGTTTGAATTTATTGCTGGCGGCACAGGTAGCACTGCGTTCCGGGCAGGCGGACAAGGCGAGAGAAAAATGGACTCAGGCTCTGGATTATCCTTCCTGTGTATTAGCGGCGCGACTGCATTTAAGTGAACTGGCGCTGGCGCAGCACAATCCTGCTCAGGCACTGGCCCTGCTCGGTGAGCTGGATGATAAACAGCAGCATCATCCGCAGGTGGCGGCGGTGTGGGCAAGGGCACTGGCGGCATCGGGCAAATGGCGGGTATTGCAGGAGAAGCTGGCTAACTGGAAAAAAGTGCTGGGCCGAGATGCCTATCAGCAATGGATGTTCAGGGCGGCGCAGGGCATTCTCGCCGAAGTGGCCAGCAAGGAAGGGGCGAATCAGCTTAAAGCTTACTGGCAGGAGCTGCCCCGTGCACAGCGTCATGATCCCTCTTATCAGGCTGCCTATATTCAACAGCTATTGGCGCAGAGAATGGATACGGATGCAGAGCAGTTGCTGGTGGACTGGCAGAGCAAAGGTCCTCATCCTTTGCTGTTACCCTTATTTCGTGAACTGAAGTTACCCAATCCGGTTAAGGCAATCAGGACACTGGAAGACTGGCTGAAAAGGGATGAGAAAAATGCAGAACTGCTTTCTGTGCTGGGACAGTTGTCGGCCCATGCCGGTGATCTGAGACTGGCGGAAAAGGCTCTCAGTAAAGCGCTGCACCTGAGACCCGATCACAAGGAAAGTCAGCAGGACAGGCTGCGCCTGGCCTGGGTCAAGGAACAGCAGCAGGATGATAAACAGGCCCTGAGTCTGTATAAACAGAGTCTTGCAGTTAGAGATGGGTGAGGAGTGAAGCGTAAGGAGTCAGGAGTGAGGGGGCCTGTACCCTTACACATTGCTATTCCGTATGTCGGATTTCAATCCGACAAGCCAGAGCCCATCCCGGAGAAGAACTTAATTCTGCCTTTCTAGAAGGTCGCTGGATGCCCGACAACAACACTCGGGCATGACCGGTCGTCGCTCCCGCGTGCTGTTGGCGGGAGCCCAGTGTCTTTATGTTTTTTAACCACGAATGAAAATCGAATCTCACCACGAAGGGCACGAAAAGCACGAAGCATTACAGAACACTCGATTCGACAACTCGTCAAATCTCAACCTTCGTGTTCCTTCGCGATCTTCGTGGTAAAGCTTGTCTCTCTGCTTTCGCAGGGGCGCAAAGTCGCAGGGTAAAATTAAAAGGGGCTTTCCTCAGCGGGCCCTGCGCCTCTGCGGGAGTAAAGTATTTGTTTGTGTTTTTAGTGTTTTTCGTGGTTATTTCCCGCTTTCATCATCTTCCAGCCAGCGATACAGTGTCCGGCGGGTGATCCCCAGTATTTGTGCCGCCTTTTGTTTGTTGCCGCCGGTATGCTCAAGCACCTGAGCGACATATTGTTGCTGCATTTGTTGCAGGCTGGGCCAGCTTTGCGGCCGGCTCTCATCGATGCTCCCTGGCACCGCAGGCGCTGATTCACGGATCCGTTCCGGCAGGTCAGCCAGCCCGATATCGTTATCCTGGCAGAAGGTATAGGCCCGTTCTATGGCATTTTGCAGCTCTCTGACATTACCGGCAAAGGGATACTGATAAAGGCAGTCCAGTGCTTCGGGGGCAATGCCCCGCACCTGCTTGGGCTGAGAGAGTCTGAGTTGCTGTAGAAAATGCTCGGCAAGTAGTTCCAGATCCTCGCCGCGTTCGCGCAGTGGCGGCACTTTGATGGTAAAGGTTTCCAGGCGGTAGAACAGATCGGCACGAAAGGCGCCATCGGCTACCCGCTGCTCAAGATCCTGATGAGTGGCGGCAAGAATACGCACATCCACACGCTCTTCCTTATCACTGCCAACAGGGCGCATGGTGCCTTCCTGCAGTACTCTCAGCAGCTTGGCCTGCAAAGATACCGGCATCTCGCCGATTTCATCCAGTAAAAGACTGCCGCCTTGTGCTTCTTTGAGCAAACCGGCCCGGGCCAGTTTGGCCCCGGTAAAAGCGCCGGCAGCATGGCCAAAGAACTCGCTTTCCATCAGCTCAGCAGGGATGCCGGCACAGTTGATAGCCAGAAAGGGCTTGTCGTGACGGGGGCTTGCCTGATGCACTGCTTTGGCGACCAGCTCCTTGCCGGTCCCGCTTTCGCCGAGGATCAGTACGCCGCCATCGGCCGGGGCAATATGCTCAATCTGATGGTATAACTGGCGCATGCTACGACTTTTCCCCACCAGGCCATAGGTCTCAGCCTTCTGTTGTTGGCGATACTGATTCACCTCCAGATAAAGCGCCCGGTGTTCCAGCAGACGTTTGACGTTTAACAGCAGGTGTTCGAGATCCAGCGGTTTGGTAATAAAGTCATCGGCACCCTGTTTGAGGGCAGATACGGCTTCGTTCACCGAGGCAAAGGCGGTAATCAACAACACTGCCGGTGCAGGATCCCAGGCCTTGAGTTTGGGCAGCAGTTGCATACCACTGATTCCTGGCAGACGAATGTCGCTGATCACCAGATCCGGCTTATCCTCGATATGATGTTGTAAGGCCAGTTCGGCAGACTCAAAGGCATTCACCTGATAACCGCAACTCTCCAGTTCCTCCTGGAGCAACTCGCGCAATCCGGGATCGTCCTCTACAACGCTAACCTGACTAAGATTCATGTGCTGAATTTTCCTGCAATGGGAGTCTGACAGTAACCCGACAACCGCCGTTCTTACGGTTTGTCAGGGTCAGTTCTCCGCGGTGGTCTTTGATAATATGAGCGGCAATAGTCAGCCCCAGCCCGGTGCCTTCTCCCTGACTTTTAGTGGTGTAAAAGGGGCTGAGTAGTTTTTCACTTTGCTCCGGCGTGGTAAGGCCCGGTCCGTCGTCTTCTATATGGATCATTAGAGATTCTGAATCTTTATGCCAATAAATGGTTACTTCACGTTGTGCCGCCTGCACCGCATTGCGCAGGATATTGATCAGCGCCAGTTCCAGACGCTGAGGATCGCCACAGAGCATCTGTGCCGGCGACGATGGGGTGATCTGTATCTGGCAGCTGTCGATCAGCATTTCATAACCGAGGTTTTCCACCGCCTGGTTTACCAGTTCTGTAATGCCAAACTCTTCGGTCTGCACCTGCTGATGACGGCTGAAATCCAACAGTTGCTGCACCATGCGGGTCAGGCGCTTTACCTGGCCCCTCACCGCCTCAAGCTGACGCAGGCTGTCGGCATCATCGGTCTTGCGACTCAGGCGTTGTGCGCGGCCATCAATTACTGTTAACGGGGCGCCAAGTTCATGGGCGACACCGCGGGCCACCTGACCAATGGCCGCCATCTTTTCTTTTTCTTTAAGTTGTTCCTGTAAAAGATACTCCTGGTGTCGGTGGGCGCTGATCTCCGCTTCGGCGGCGGTAATACTGTCGAGCATCTGATTTAATCCGGTTATCAGTTCACGTATCTCTCTGGGGCCGGACTCGGTGGCTCTGTGCTTGTGATCACCCTGTGCGACGCGGCGCATGCTGTTCACCAGTTGGCTGACATAACGACCGATAGCGCGGTGGTGGCCGAGAAACAGGATACCCAGCGTTACCAGCACCAGGCCGGCCCAGCTCAGCCAGGCAAGACGGGTCAGTTTTTCGAATGAGCGCTCAAAATCGCTGGCACGGCGGGTAATCTGTAGCAGGCCATTTACTTCCCCCTGGCGGTCGGTGATGGGTAAAAAATAAGAATACACGTCCCGTCCTTCAACAGAGCGATAGCCGTCCTGCTGTTCTCCTGTCTGTACAACCAGTTCGGCCATATAACTGCGGCTGAGATCTTTTTCTGTGACGCCGGAAAACGTCACCAGTTTACCCTCTTTATCGAAGACGGAGGCGCCGTAGACTCTGCCAATACTGAATACCGACTCAAGATTGGATTGCAGGGCAGTGAGGTCATTCTTGGCCAGCGCCTCACTTACCGGTAAGCGGATGGCCCGGCCTACCAGCTCGAGATCGCTGCGTAATTTCTCATTCGCCATCTGTTTGACAAACGCCAGTCCAAACCAGGTGACCAGGGCATAGATGATCACCATGGGCAGTACCAGATACAGCGTCAGCAGAGGTTGCAGACCCATGGCCTTGAGCTTGTGTATACCCTGTAAAAATATGTTCAAATTTGTCACACCGTGACACTTTCCCATGTCAAAAGGATACACTATTAATCGGGTTGTCGCAGAGTAGTAGCTAGCTGCAATTGATATAGTTGTTATAAAACAATGAGTTAAGATTTTATTGCGAGGTTGGCACGAGCTTCGCTCTGTTTGCTATGACATGACGTAAATTGAATTGGTAGATTTTTGCCAGCGAATAACAGGAGACACAACGATGCGTAAATTAATGATAGCTGCTTCCACCAGTATTGCTTTGATGGGCTTTACCGCAGGCGCTGTAGCCCAGGATGCTCCGGCCCCTGAGCAGCAGGCGCAATTTCAGAAGCGTGTATCTGATGCCAAGTTGGCGCAGGTAGTCGAGGCAATGAGTGAAGTGCGCGCCATCAGCGGTAAATATGCTGAAGCTTTCCAGAACGCCGATGATGCTACCAAGGCCCAGGAAATCCAGCAAAAAGCCCAGCAGGAGATGATCGATGCCGTGTCTGAATCAGGTCTGTCTACTGATGAGTACAATACCATTGTTCAGCGCCTGCAGACCGACGAGCAATTGCGCGGGCGCATGAACGAACTCGCCGGTGAATAATCTGCCTGGCTGAAGGATAGAGAAGGGGGAGCTTTTTAGCTTCCCCTTTTTTGTTAGTCCGTGATATTTATCGCGGGCATTAAGGATTGTAACGCTTATACGGTGACGCTGGTGCTGCTGATACAGTAAGATGCTATTTCACGGAGGATTTATGCAGGCATCTCAGCCAAAAACCGTCAACTGGGTCATTCTGTTACTGGCCTCAATCACCGCTGTTACCCCGCTGGCAATCGATATGTATTTGCCGGCTTTTTTGGCGATCTCTGAAAGTCTGGACGCCGAAATATCTCTGGTTCAGGTTTCCCTGAGTTGCTATCTGGCGGGTTTTGCCTTATCCATGCTGATGTTCGGTCCCATCGCCGATATCGTTGGCCGTCGTCCCCTGGCGCTCTGGGGTCTGTGTCTGTTTATTCTGTTCAGTACTGCGATTGTTTTTGTGCGTCAGATAGAGTGGTTTCTGGTACTGCGCACCCTGCAGGCCATGGCGGGTGGTGCGGCGGCGGTGGTGGTGCCCGGTATTGTCCGGCATCTGTATGGCCAGAATACCGCCAAAGGCATGTCTTATGTGTCGATGATCATGATGATTGCGCCACTGATCGCGCCCAGTGTCGGCAGTCTGATCCTGCAATGGTTCGACTGGCGGGTGATCTTTGCGGTGCTGGCTTGCTATGCCTTGTTGCTGTGGCTGCCTGCGTTTCGCTGGTTACCGGAGGTTGCTACCCGCACTCAGCATGGCCCCTGGCTGAAGCTGTTTTTCTCCGGTTACGTGACCGTGCTGGGTAATAGGGCAGCCCAGCCCCATATCGCCATTTCCATGCTGGTATCTTTCGCCTTTTTTGGCTATCTGACCGCCGTGCCTGTGGTGTATATGGAGGCCTTCGGGGTGTCTGAGCAGTTATTCGGCATCCTGTTCGCCTCCAATGTGGCCGCATTAATGATGGTGAATTTTGTTAATACCCGGCTGGTGGTGCGCCTCGGCTCAGAAAGAATGCTGACCATTGGCCTGGTGCTGGGCTTGTCTGCTGCCGCCAGTCTGCTTACTGTAAACCTGCTTGGATTAGGCCTGGCTTTTACGGTGATCAGCATTATCCCGCTGATTGGCTCCTTGGGACTGATGGCAGTGAATGCCGACTCGCTGATACTGATTCGTTTTCCCCATCACTCAGGCACGGCCACTGCAGTGATTGGCAGCCTGCGCTTTGGCAGCGGCGCCCTGGTGGGTCCGGTACTGGCGCTTACCTACACAGGTACGGCGGTGCCTTTTGCCACGCTGATGTTCTGTGCACTGGTGGTGGTGTTGCTGACTAAAGTGATTACCCGTGGCAGGGTCGATACAACCGATGATGAGATAAATGCATTGGATAAAAAGGTCAACTAACGGCGTTCAGGTAAGTATATGCCCCGGTTGGATGCGAACTGCCACAGCCAAATTCCATAACGGTTCAGGTAACTAACAGAATTCCCACTGCGCTTTGATCCCGCTAGTGTAAAAATTTCATCTGCAGGATCAATAATATGAAGATCTATCGACTGACTAATGGTAGCGGTGATGCATTGGCGGTGCTGGAAAAAGGAGCGACACTGCAGCGCTGGTCTGTCCGTCTGGGTAGTGATCATCGAGATCTGATTCTGCGCTACCCTCAGTTGCAGCCATATGCGCAGGATCCCTTTTACCTCGGTGCGCTGGTGGGGCCCTTTGCCAATCGTATTGGCGGCGGTGTGGTCAGCATTGATCAGCAGGCTTATCAGTTGCAGCAGAACGAAGGGCTTAATCATCTGCACGGTGGAAGCCAGGGCCTGCATCTGCAACACTGGCATTGTATCGACCGTCAGCCCGCCAGATTGGTACTGGGTTGTGAGACAGAAGACGGTCAGGGAGGCTATCCCGGCCCCACAGCGTTTCAGGTAACCTATAAGCTGGGCGATGACAGCAGTCTGGATATCTGCCTTGAGGCCCGTGCCAGCCGCCCCACTCTGGTAGGTCCTACACTGCACCCCTATTTCAATCTGTCAGGCGGAGAAGGGGCCATCGATGATCATCAATTGCTTATCAGGGCCGACCATTACACCGTTGTTGATAATTGCAATATTCCGACCGGAGAGCTGCGCAAGGCACAGAACAGTGAACTGGACTTCAGCCACTTCCGGACTCTGGCAGGCAGCCAACTGGATCATAACTTTGTGGTCAGTGGTGATTTGCAACGGCCCAGCGCCGAATTACTAAGTCCGGATCAGCGATTGCTCCTTGCCGTCAGCTCTGACTATCCCGGATTGCAGGTCTATACCGGCGAGCATCTGAGCTCACCTTTTAGTCCCCGTCAGGGGTTGTGCCTGGAGCCCCAGTTTTTCCCCGACTCGCCCAATCACAAAGAGTTTCCTTTTCATTTTACCCGCCCGGGTAAGCCTTTTGTTGCCAATATCCGCTATGAGCTGAAAAAAGCCTGAATAGGGATCGGTTTACCAATTGTAAACTGAGTTCTCTGTGTTTAGCCCGGCTTTGTTTTTTTGAATTATATGGCGCTATAGAGGCTGCCTGGGAGAGGCCTTTGCACGGGTCAAACCGGGATGCAGAATGAGCACTAGTTAGCTGAGCGGCACTTCGCGGATACGCTTCAGAATGGCCTCCATCTGTTGCTGCAGTATCAGGCTTGCCGAAAGGGGCATAATGTCCGATTCCGGTTTGCCCTCACGAATAGCCTGACTGGCCGCCATAATCTCAAACTCAAAACCGCTGCCCTGGCGGTTGTCCCTGAAGTGATCGACTCGCTCATCCAGCACATACAGACTGGCCTCGCTGGCGCGAAAGAAATCCGGGATGGCAATATAGCCCTGATCGCCGATGATAAATCCGTAGTTAGGTAATCTGCAGCGAAAGCTGGTTGCCAGCGTCGAGATGCGATCACCATAGTCCATCGTCCAGTGCACTTCGTCATCGACACCGCTGGGTGCCTGATGGGCTTTAACCCTCAGGCTCTGATAAGGCTGCGGATTAAATAACAGATTCAGCGCCAGCGGATAAATGCCCATATCCAGCAGCGCGCCGCCGGCCAGTGCCGGATTGTAGGTTCTGGCGTCAGGATCATAGGGTTGAGGATAACCAAAATCCCCCTTCACATGCAGCAGGCGGCCAATACGGCCTTCGTCCACCCATTGTTTGGCCTTGCGGATGGCGGGCAGAAACCAGGTCCACATGGCTTCCATTAGAAAGCAGTTCCGGGCTTTGGCCAGCCCACTCAGCTCAATACACTGGGCCGTGCTGATGGTAATGGGTTTCTCGCACAGCACGTGCTTACCAGCTTGCAGTGCAGCCTTAGTCTGTTCGAAGTGAAAGTTATGGGGGGTGGCAATATAGATGGCATCGATATCAGTGTGCTCGAACAGGGCCTGATAACCCTCAATGGCTTCGGTAATATTGTGCTCACGGGCAAACTTCGCAGCATCGGATAATTGCCTGGAGGCCACCGCCAGAATGCGGCTGTGGGGTACAAATGCCATGTCTCTGGCAAAAGTCCGGGCGATACGTCCGGCGCCGATAATACCCCAGTTGATAGTGGAATTAAGCTGCATTGTCACACCTGAATAGAAAAAGTGGGGTCAGAGTAAACTTTTCAACCGCAGCATGTGAACCTTAAACTGTTCCAGATGAGAAAAGTTTACTCTGACCCCACTTTTCACTCTGACCCCACTTTTCACTGACCCCACTTTTCAGGATTAGCGGTAAATGGCCAGGTTAAACTGATTTTCCAGCAGTTCCTGGCGGCCGCTGACGGCCTGTGGATCGAGTTGCTCACGCACTGCCAGTTCAGCCAGCGATTCCAGTGAGTGTTCACCGCTTTGGATGGCTTTACCCAGTTTGTTGCTCCAGCCCGCATAACGTTTGGCCACCATCTCACTGAGAAAATCTTTTTCCAGCAGTCGTGCCGCCTTTTTCAGGGCCATCGCCAGATGATCCATGCCGCCAATATGGCCGTGGAACAGATCATAACGGTCCATGCTCTGACGGCGCAATTTGGCATCGAAGTTGAATCCTCCGGTAGAGAAGCCGCCGGATTTGAGAATTTCGTACATCACCAGGCTCAGCTCTTCAACACTGTTGGGGAACTGATCCGTATCCCAGCCATTCTGGGCGTCACCGCGGTTGGCATCGATACTGCCAAAAATGCCCAGTGATATTGCCGTGGCCACTTCGTGATGAAATGAATGACCGGCCAGGGTGGCATGGTTGGCCTCAATATTGACCCGGAATTCTTTTTCCAGCCCAAACTGTTTCAAAAAGCCATACACAGTAGCGGTATCGTAATCATACTGGTGTTTGGTGGGCTCCTGAGGTTTGGGTTCGATCAGCAGTGTACCTTTGAAGCCAATCTTATGCTTGTGCTCCACCACCATCTGCATAAAGCGGCCCAGTTGCTCCCGCTCCTGACGCAGATCTGTATTCAGAAGCGTTTCATAGCCTTCACGGCCGCCCCACAACACATAGTTCTCACCGCCCAGACGTTTGGTGGCGTTCATGGCATGAAACACCTGGGTTGCGCCATAACTGAATATCTCAGGATCCGGATTGGTCGCGCCGCCAGCGGCATAGCGGGGATTGCTGAACAGATTAGCAGTACCCCATAAGAGCTTAACGCCGGTTTCTTGTTGTTTCTGCTCCAGCACATCTACCATGGCAGAGAAGTTGCTCACATACTCTTTGATGCTGTTGCCTTCGGGCGCCACATCCACATCATGGAAGCAGTAATAGGGAATGGTCAGCTTGTTGTAAAACTCAAAAGCCACATCGGCCTTGTGCCTGGCCTGTTGCATCGGATCACCGGCGGTCAGCCAGGGCCGGTTAAAGGTTCCTGCGCCAAATACATCCTGCCCGTTCCAACAGAAGTTGTGCCAGTAACAGGCAGCCATGCGCAGGTGCTCGGCCATGCTTTTGCCCAGAATCTTTTCATCGGCATTGTAATATTTGAATGCCAATGGATTGGTGCTGTCGGCACCTTCGTAGGCAATGTTATCTACTTGATCGAAATATTGAGCCACGCTGCTCTCCTGTTACCTGTAATCTTCAGTGGGTTAATCTTGAGCATTGGCGGGCGTTGTCACAATTATGTTTTTTAAGAGCTATCTTGTGCTTTTCAACAGAGCTGAATGCACATCCGTATTCCGCTCTCAGAATTGTGAGGCCACTGCCTTGTAAAGGGATTTAAAGCGCTTGTAGCGCTCTGCCAGCCGGTCATGCCGTTCGGCATTCGGTTGATGTTCACTAATCAAAGCCGGGGACGGGCACACATCTGTCAGCGTCGCGCCAGGCTCGGTCGCTAACTGTGCCAGCCGTGCGGCCCCCAGTGCCGGGCCTACCTCACCGCCTTCACGGAAACTCAGTGGCCGGTTTAAAATATCTGCCAGCAGCTGACGCCAATATGGGCTGCGGGCACCCCCGCCGATCAGACTGATATCATCAGGTATCAGGCCTGAGGCGTGCAGCGCGTCGGCTCCCTCTGCGAGGGCGAAACTGACCCCTTCAAGCACCGAATAGGTCAGGGCGACACGATCCGAATCATGGTTCAGACCAAACAAAACGCCCCTGGCGTCCGGTCTGTTATGTGGGGTGCGCTCGCCGCTCAGATAGGGTAAAAACAGCGGCCCATTGGTGGCATCAACGTCGCGGGTATTGAGTTCCTCAAGCAGAGTGGCAACAGGTGTTCTGACCACTGAATCGGCATACCACTGCAGACAGCTTGCGGCGCTGAGTGTCACCGACATCAGATGCCAGGTGTCAGGTAAGGCATGGCAAAAACTGTGTACCGCTGATTGCGGATTGGCCCGGAAGCCATCACTGACAGCGAAATAAACACCCGATGTACCCAGAGACAACATCGCCTGACCTGGTTTCACGATCCCAGCTCCCACCGCCCCGGCGGCATTGTCGCCACCACCGGCAACCAGAGGCACAGTCTGCATACCCCATTTGCGTGCCAGTTCCGGCAACAGGGTGCCGGTAACCTGATTCCCCTCAAACAGCTCAGGCATGTGATCACGACTCAGGCCACAGGCGCTAAGCATGGTGTCACTCCAGTCCCGTGCTGCCATATCCAGCCACAGGGTGCCGGCGGAATCGGACATATCTGAGGCGAAGTCGCCACTGAGGCAAAAGCGCAGATAGTCTTTGGGCAGTAATACTTTGGCGATTCTGGCAAATTGCTCAGGCTCTTGCTGTTGCAACCACAGCAGTTTCGGGGCGGTAAAGCCAGGCATGGCGAGATTACCGGTGATCTGCTGCAGTGAACTGACCTGCTGTTCAAGCTGCTGGCACTGGGCGAAGGAACGGCCATCATTCCACAAAATGGCCGGGCGTATTATCTGATGTTTAGCATCCAGCAGGGTTGCGCCGTGCATCTGCCCGGCCAGGCCGATAGCTTTTACCGTTGCCAGTGAGCGGCGCTGGCTGAGTTGTTCCATACAGCGCTCAAGACCCTGCCACCAATGTTGCGGATCCTGTTCTGACCACAAGGCCAGCGGGCGCGAAACACTCAGATCGGCACTGGCGCTGTCGATGACCTTACCCTTGTCGCCAAGCAGGATAACTTTGATGCCGGAGGTGCCCAAATCTATACCAAGATACATATTAACCATTCGCCTGAGTCGTGTTGCTGATGTGGTGATCCTTGGTCAGAGTGCCTCCCCCGGCAATTACGAAAATTCGTTAATTGATGCCGAATTATGTTTTTTAGTTTCCTGCAAACCCTTGTCGGTCTAAGATTAGACTTGGTTGTTAATATTTAGTTAAAAATAAAAAAGATAAATCAGGTGGGGATATGTTCAAAGCCAAACACAGCATCACTCTCTTGTTCAATGCCAACAAAGTCTATGACCGCCAGGTTATTGAGGGCATAGGTCATTATCTGCAATCCTCCAAGGTAGACTGGGATGTGTATCTGGAAGAGGATTTCCTGTGTCGTCTGGAGCATATCCATGAGTGGAGCGGGGATGGCATCATCGCCGATTTTGATGACATCGATGTGCAACAAGCCCTGGCAGAATCCGACAAACCCGTGGTCGGTATTGGTGGCTCCTACAGTAATCCCGAAGATTATCCCCCGGTACCTTATGTGGCGACCGACAATATGGCTGTGGTGCAGGCGGCTTATGAGCATCTCAAACAAAAAGGCCTGGAGCGTTTTGCCTTTTACAGTGTCCCCACTGATATGCAGCACCGCTGGGCCAGGGAGCGGGAAAAAGCGGTGCTCAAACTCACCGCCAAAGACGGCTACGATTGCCAGATTTATCAGGGCCATTGTACCAGCCCGGAAACCTGGCAGTATGCCATGAACCGGTTAACGGACTGGATCCAGAGCCTGCCCAAACCCATAGGTATTATTGCGGTAACCGACTCCCCGCGCCAGGCATCTGTTGCAGGCCTGCGAGCATGTGGGCTTAGTGGTGCCGGACAATATCGCCATTGTTGGCATAGATGATGACGATATCGCCCGCTTCCTTAGCCGTATCAGTCTCAGCTCTGTCACGCAGGGCTGTTTTGAAATGGGCTATCAGGCAGCTAAGTTGCTGCATAAACAACTGAACAATATCGATGTGGGCAATAAACGTATTCTGGTCGCTCCGGCCGGCGTGGCGTCGCGGCAGTCCACAGATTTCAAGGCCCTCAGAGATCCTTATGTGATTCAGGCCATGCACTATATCCGCCAGAACGCTACCCGTGGTGTCAAGGTGGAGCAGGTTACGGATTTTGTCGGTATTTCCCGCTCGAATCTGGAGCAGCGCTTTCGCCATGAACGGGGCCATTCCATCCATACCGAGCTGCATAATCAGAAGCTGACCCGAGCATGCAAGATGCTCACCGATACGCAGGTCAGCCCCACTGAAATCGCCAGCATTTGCGGCTACCCCTCGCTGCAGTATATGTATGCGGTATTCAAACGCCATTTCGGACAAACACCGAAAGAATACAGGGCGGGTCAGGACGACAAGTTCAGTGACCAGGCGGCCACTGGTTGAGGTGAATTGCCCGGTCAGCAGATGAAAACGTTTGCATCCGCTGCATTGCCCGTTAGACTAGTAGCTGAACAACACCGATGCTCGGTTTTGTTCAGCTACTGTAAAAATAACTAACAAGGCAAATATTGGTGAGCAAACTGGGGATTAAGGATATTGCTGCGCTGTCTGGGGTTTCACCGGCGACGGTCTCGCGTACCCTGCGTAATCCTGAGCTGGTCAATAAAGACACCCGCAAGAAAGTTATGAAAGCGGTCAAGGAGTCGGGATATCGTCCCAACCGTTTTGGCTCCAGTTTACGTACCCGCGAAAGTGGCAATATTGTGGTGGTGATGCCGGATATTACTAACCAGGTTAATGCCGGTATTATTCGCGCGATTGAAAGTGAGGCGCACAAATCCGGCTATTCGGTATTGCTGGGTGATACCCAGGGCCTGGCAGAGCGGGAACGCCATTACGCCGATATGATCAGCTCCGGCCAGGCCGATGGCATCCTGTTATTTACCTCCCGTCTGCCCTTTGATATTGATCCTAAGCTGCCCCTGCTCAAGCAACTTCCGCCATTGGTGAATGGTAACGAAAGCATTCCGGTGGATGGGCTGTGCAAGGTCATGATCAATAACGCTGAGGGGGCTAAGGCGGCGGTGCAGTATCTGCTCAGTCTTGGTCATCGCCGTATTGCGGCGGTGTTGGGGGCAGAAGATGCGCCGAGTAACCAGGAGCGGCTGCAGGGCTTCCGTCAGGCCATGGAAGATGTAGGTTTGCAGGTGGATCCACAGCTGATGGTTGCCGGTGACTACAGTACTGACTCGGGAATGGCCGCGATGGAAAAGTTGCTGAAGTTGCGACAGAGACCTACGGCGGTATTTTGTTTTAATGATGACATGGCCATCGGCGCGATGAATGTATTACATCATTATGGATTTTCCATTCCGGAGGATATGTCGGTGATGGGGTTCGATGATATTCGCTATGCCGGTCTGATGCGCCCGGCCCTGACCACTATTCATCAGCCGCTGGAGGATATCGGCCGTGCCGCCATGCAACTGTTACTGCAGCAGTTAAAAGGTCAGCAGCCACAGAACAAATACGTTGAATTGCCCTTTCAACTGGTGATCAGGCAGAGCACCGGTCCGGCACCCTGAGGATAAAATACCATGAAATTAATCGCTGTATTGATCACTATAGTGTTGCTGATGCCAATGTTGGCTGAGGCTGAGGCTGAGGCTGAGGCTGAGTCTGTTGTTTTGCATACGGCTGAGGCTCCGGTTATAGATGGTCGCGGCGATGACCCGGCCTGGCAGCAGGCGCAGTGGCGTCCCATGCCCTATCTGATTACAGGCAGTATGCCATCGGCAGAGGACTTTTCCGGTCGTTTTAAACTGCTGTGGGACAAGGACTACCTGTATCTGCAAGCGGAGATTACCGACGATGTGCTCTATGACGCTTATCCTGATCCCTTAAAGCAATACTGGGATGATGATGCGCTGGAGATCTTTATCGACAGCGATGCCTCCGGTGGTGGACATCAGTACAACCACAGTGCCTTTGCCTACCATATTGCGCTGGATAACCAGGCCGTGGATCTGGGCGATAATCGCCAGCCGCGCCTCTACAATGAGCATTTACAAAGTCGCTGGCAGCGCTCGGCCGAGGCTCCCCATGTGATTATCTGGGAGGTGGCCATACGTCTTTATCCTGACGATTATCGGGATGATCAGCCCAACCGGCCGTTGCTACTTGATGCCGGCAGACGTATCGGTTTTATGCTTGCCTACTGTGATAATGACGGCAGTGCAGAGCGTGAGCACTTTGTCGGCTCGGTGGATATCGAGCCGGTAGAAGGAGACAGAAATCGGGGCTGGATCGATGCCAGTGTTTTTGAAACCATGATCCTGGCACCGTCGGCTAATAATACCAAATAATATAGGTCTGCTCGCGACGCTCAAAGCGTCGCTTAGTCATCTACCTGCAGGGTAGCTACGACCCTGTGACTGTCCTGATACAGGGCATAGGGGATCAGATTGCCATCCAGTGGCTTACCGTCCACTTCCAGTTCGACTTTTCCTTTACTCAGGCCGTGCGGGTTACGCACTTCAATCTCATACCGGGCCTGACGAAATTTGCGCTGCACACTGAACGCAGGCCAGTTGGCGGGGATACAGGGATCGATGCGCAGCCCCGCATAGTCAGGACGGATACCGGCAATATACTGGCTGGCAGCGTAAAAACACCAGGCCGCGGTACCGGTCAGCCAGGAATTTTTGGCCTGTCCGGGTGTGGCCGCATCGCGCCCGGCGATCATCTGGCTGTACACATAGGGTTCGGTTCTGTGCTGCTGTTGCTTGTCCTGCAAAAACGCCGGGCTGATGCGGCTGAAATAGTCATAGGCCAGATCGCCCCGTCCCAGCAGTGTTTCACCGATGATGATCCAGGGATTGTTGTGACAAAAAATGCCGGCATTTTCCTTGTAGCCTGGCGGGTAGGAACTGATCTCGCCCAGGTATTTGTTATAACCGCTGAACGCAGGTTGTTGTAGCATAATGCCATGTTCACAGACCAGGTGGCGGTTCACCGCATCCAGTGCCTGGCGTGCACGGCCGTCATCGATACCGATGCCGGCCATCACGCAGAAACCCTGAGATTCGATAAAGATCTTACCTTCGGCATTTTCATCACTGCCGACTTTTTTACCCCGCGCATCATAGGCGCGCAGAAACCACTGGCCGTCCCAGCCATGGCGGTCGATGGTCTGAATCATGGTGTCGATCTGTTGACGGGCCCAGTCTGCCAGCTCGTTGCGATCGGTAAGCTGGCACAGGGTGACAAATTCCTTGCCGTAAAGCACAAACTGGCCGGCAATCATCAGCGATTCAGCTACATCGGAATCGCCCCGCTGGGTAGTCTGATAGGACTCGTTGGGGTCTTCAGAGAAACAATTCAGGTTCAGGCAGTCGTTCCAGTCGGCGCGGCCAATCAGCGGCAGGCCATGGGGGCCGAGGTGGTTAACCACATGCTCAAAGGCCCGTCGCAGGTGCTCGAAGTGATCGAAATCCCCCTCTTCATCATCAAAATTGACTTTGACATCGAGGATACTGAAATCACCGGTTTCCTTAATATAGTTGGCGGTAGAGAGCACCATCCACATGGGGTCGTCGTTAAAGTTTCCGCCGATATTGGCATTGCCTTTCTTGGTCAGTGGCTGGTACTGGTGATAGGCCGAGCCGTCTTTTTTCTGGGTGGCAGAGAGATCCAGAATCCGCTCTTTCACCTTGTCCGGCACCATATGGGCAAAGCCGATGGTGTCCTGATTGGAATCCCGGAAGCCCATGCCCCGGCCAATACCAGACTCGAAAAATGAGGCGCTGCGTGACAGGTTAAAAGTGACCATATTCTGGTACTGGTTCCAGATATTCAAGGAGCGATCGAAGCGCTTATCCGGGGTCTGAATAGTAAAACTGCCAAGCTGGCTGTGCCAGTAGTGTTGCAGCCTGTCCAGTTCGGCCTGGCACTTCTCTGCATTGTCAAAGTGGCTCAGCAAGGCCTTGGCCGGCGCCTTGTTGATCACCCCTGGCGCCTGCCACTTCTGCTCTTTGGGTAATTCCACATAACCCAGTACGAAAATCAGCGTTTGCTGTTCTCCGGCTGCCAGACTCAGTTCAATATGATGTGAGGCAACAGGTGACCAGCCATGAGCCATGCTGTTGCCGGCCTTGCCATTTTCCACCGCCTGAGGATAGTCAAAGCCCCGGTAAGGACCGAGGAAGCTGTCACGATCCGTATCGAAGCCGCTAACCGGACGATTGACAGCATAGAAAGCGTAGTGATTACGCCGCTCGCGGTACTCGGTCTTGTGGTAGAGCACACTGCCCTCTGCCTCCACCTCACCGGTGGAGAGGTTACGCTGAAAATTGGCACCATCGTCTTCGGCGTTCCACAGGCACCACTCCAGCAAGGAAAACAGGCTGATATCCTGCTTGTGACTGGCCTGATTGGTCAGTTGCAGGCGGTAAACCTCGGCGGTCTGCCCGAGGGGAACAAAACAGGTCAGTTCACTGCGGATCTGTGCCTTCTCGGCAATAAAGCGGCTGTAGCCAAGACCATGCCGGCACTCATACTTATCCAGCGGCGTGTTCATGGGTCTGGCGGTGGCCGACCAGATGCTGTCGGCGGTTTTGAGGTAAAAGTAACGGCCCCCCTGATCCACCGGCACATTGTTATATCTATAGCGCAGCAGGCGGCGGAATTTCGGATCCCGGTAAAAACAGTAGCCACCTCCGGTATTGGAAATCAGACCATAGAAGCCGTCATTGCCCAGATAATTAATCCAGGGGGTGGGGGTAAAAGGACTGGTGATCACATATTCATGTTTCTCATCGTCAAAATACCCGTAGCGTTGTTCTGTCATGGCGAATATCTTCTGTTTGTTTGCACTGTGATTGAATTCAGATTTGTGGGGCATCCCGCATCCTGAGTGGCCTAATCCGGAAGCCTGTCGTACCAGGATTTTTTCAGTACCAGGGCGCTGATCACCAGCACCAGCAGACAGGTCAGGCCCGATTGCCACTGCTGGATAACAATCAGAATGGGCAGGGCCACCAGAGCGGTCTGGGTAATCACGCCGATGAGTATGTTGAACATGTCCCGTTTAAAATTGGCGTTGGCAATAAAGTCCGGATTTTCCGCCTCTACCTGTCGGCGAACCGGCCCCCAGAAACCCCAGGGGTTGACCTGGCGATAGAAATTCTTAAGCAGTTCCTTGTCCTCCGGTGGGGTCAGCAGAGTGGTAGCGATGCAGACAACAGTGGAGAGTAATAACATCAGCGGAAATACATACAGGGGCACGATATCTGAGGCCATCTGTGGAAACAGCAGACGATACAGTGGCGGCAACAGCAGTGCGCAGACGATGCCGGCCAGCATACCCCAGAAATACCCGAGCCCGTTTAGCCGCCACCAGTACCACTTGAGCACATTGGAGACCACATAGCCGCCCCACAACCCTGAGACCAGCCATTGCAGCACGCTGTTGATGCTTTGCACGTACAGACCTATTACGGTGCTGATCACTACCACCGCCACAGAACAGAAATAGCTGGCGCGGATCAGTACCTTGTTGCTGGCCTGCGGGTTGATATAACGCAGATAAATATCGTTAACCAGATAGGCCGGTGCAGCATTAACGGTGGAGGCAAAGGTAGACATAAAGGCGGCGATGAGTCCCGCCAGCAGCAAGCCCATGATGCCGATGGGCGCAAATTCCAGAATGGCGCCGGGAAGTATATTCTCAAAATCCAGATTGCCACCGCTGACCAGATCGAGGCGGTCATAGTAGACAACTGCCAGCACCGTAAATCCGGCAATCATAAAGTAGCGGATGGGCATCAGGGCCACCGACACGAAACCACTCATCAGCGCCCCTTCCCGGGGGCTCCTGGTGGCCAGAATCTTCTGCATGTCATAGTTGGGCGCAGGACCTGCGGCGCTCACCAGAATGCCCTTGAACAGCATCATCATCACGAAAATGCTGAACAGTGAATAGCCATCGGAGAGAATCTTATCGTTCACCTCATCGATAATACCGCTCCAGTCCAGATCCAGGCGCCAGCCGAAAAAGGGATTGGCCCAGCCCTGGGGGGTGGCCGCCTGCAAAGCCTCAGGAGACACCTGCACCATGGCGATAATGCCAATGGCCAGGGCGGCGATGGTCATGATGGTAAACTGCAGCACATCGGCCCAGACAATGCTCATCATGCCGCCCAGCATCACGTACAGGGTGGCGATAGAGGTAAAAAGTATGCCGTAAAAATGGGGCACATATTCCGGCGTAAGCTCAAAAGGCAGATAAGGAGAAACCGCCTCCCAGGGCACGAAGATCTCGATAAATTTACCCACACCCACGAAGCCATAGGCCAGAAAACCCAGCACGCTGATCACCGCAAATACCACCACTATCATATGTGACAGCTTGCCGCCGGTGCCGTCACCGAAGCGGGTGCGGATCCATTCTGCGCCGGTCAGCACGTTGGAGCGGCGTAACCAGATGGACAGATACACCATCAGTACCACCTGGTTGAAGACTGGCCACAGCCACGGGATCCAGATGCTTTTCATGCCATACACAAAGCACAGCGTGACCAGCCACATGGTACCGGAGATATCAAACATACCAGAGGCATTGGACAGACCGAGCATATACCAGGGCAACTTACGTCCGCCCTGGTAGTAGGCGCGCATGTTTTCTGATGCGCGGCGCTTAAGGTAAAAACCTATGCCGATGATGGTACTCAGGTAGAGCAGGATAATGGCGATGTCAAAAGCAGCAATTTTCATCAATTCTTGTCAGCCTCGGAAAAGCAGTGCCGGTTTCGGCGATCACTGATGGGGAAACGGTAATGCAGCATGAAAACGTTTTCAATTATTTATTTTCATATTTTTAACATTATATTTAGCAAAACTGCTTTTTAATCGGGTCTGAGTCTGGCTGGTGCCGACAACAGCTTCCCTGTTGCTCCGCTTTGCGCCATCCGTGGTGCTGTCTGGAAGTCATTAGCTAGGCGGAACGGTAGAGCAGACTAACGGCCGCAGTTGCCCTGGTCAGCAACTGTTTTGGATTGCAGTGAATATCCAGCATCAGAATGTCGGTTTCTCCTTTTGGCATTTCCAAATCCCTGAACTGACTGGTTAACAGGCTGGCCGGCATATAATGCCCCTGCCTGTTGTCCAGGCGCCGCCTGATATCATCAAACTGGCCATGCAGCCAGATAAAGCCGGTGTCATAACCGAGCTCCCGGAATCGCTGTCGATGGCGACGGCGCAGCCCTGAATAAGCCAGCACAGTGGATTGTTGATGGCGGGTAAGATGCTGGCACATGCTGTTAAGCCAGGGCTCGCGCATCTCGTCATCCAATGGCTCTGCTCTTGCCATTTTTTGTCTGGCCTCGTCGGAATGAAACTCATCGGCCTCCATAAAGGCAAAATCCAGCTGGTCAGCCAGTTGTCGCGCCAGGGTTGTCTTGCCGCTGCCACTGACACCCATGACCACCAATAGTTTTGGGACATCAGTCATGGCCGGTTGCTCCGGGCAGGATCACCTTTAACTGGTACTCAGTGCCGGATTGCAGGCCGCAGATACAATCTCCTGATACGTGTACACCGTCCAGGTAGAGTTGCTGCTTCTCTGTGGCCTGACGTTGTATTTCTACATTGATTCTGGCGCCGCGAAAATGGCGTATGGCTCTGACTTGTGACCAGTGTGCCGGCAGTTGAGGGTTGACCCGCAGGCCCTGCCGGCACCCTCTGAGGCCTAGTAGTCCTTCGGTCACGCAGCGGTAATACCAACTGACGGTACCGGTATTGAATAGTTGGCTTGAACGTCCAGCCCGCTGTGGATACTGATGCCAGGCACCGCGATAATAATTGGGGATAAAAACCGGAAATTGCCCCCGTTGCTGCCAGTCTGTTTCTGAAGGCAACATTTTTTTCAGTAATTCAAAGGCCTGCTCTGCGAGGCCCTGTTGGTAAAGGGCATGGATATAGAACATCACCGCATGGTTATACACCGAGCCGTTTTCCGCTGTGCCCGGAAATTTCTGGGTCAGACGGCCTACATCTTCCACCATAGCGGTATAGGCTGGCGCGAGCATCATCGGTCCGAAGGGGGTCATCAGCTTCTCTTCAATCGCCGCCTGCACAGATTGCAGCCTGGATGAATCGGCGGCACCGGACAGCATCGCCCAGCTTTGTGGATTCAGATAAATCTGTCCTTCTCTGTCCTGTGCTGTGCCGAACAAGCGGCCCTGATCCGTGATGCCCCTGGCGTACCAGTTATCAGCCCAGAACCATTGATTGGCTGCCTTATTCAGCTCAGTTGCCTGATTCTGCCAATGACGGGCCTGTTCCGCGCGGTCGCTGGCCAGGCAGATATCTGCCCATAATCTGAACGCATAGGCGCTGGCCAGGGTCAGCCAGGCAGAAACTCCCTTGCCCTGGTACCCCACCATATTCATAGGATCGCACCAGTCGCCCTGGTGAATCAGGCTCAGGCCTCTGTGATCGCGGGCCTTAAGCAGCCATTCCATGGCCAGTTGCAGATGATTGGCTACCGACATTGGCTCCTCACTATCCGCAAAGCTTAGCTTCTGATCCAACAGAGCATAATCATCGGTCTCATCCAGATAAGCCTGCAGGCAAATGGGCAGCCATACGCAGTGATCGGCATGGGGAACCTGATTGATATACTTAAGTTCGGCTTCTGGATGCAACAGAATGCCGTCGGGCATTTCGCCGCTGCGTTTTTGCTGGCTCAGAGCGGTGATCAGGGCCTCACGGCAGCGCAGTGGCTGCAGATAGGCCATGCCCATATTATCCTGCAGATAATTGCGGGTCTGGGGATCTGTGGTCAGGCGGTTCACATCACCGTGATAGTATAGTTGACGCCCCAGCCAGTGATTCACAAACTGATCGAAGTCCGGTTGCGGGCCGTTCAGCCTGATACATCCCTGCTGTTGTTGCATGGCGACCCGGTATGCGTCTGCGCTGCGTCTGAAACCGTCTTCCTGACCACCAAAAAAGTGCTTCCGCAGCCCGGCCAGCTCCTGGTCGTCACGTACCGGTGCAAACACAAACCTGAAACGCTGAGATTGCCCGGCGGCCAGCTTTAGGCGGTATTGCAAAATGGCCGCTGGCAGTTCATATAAAGCCTCTCCTTTGTCCAGTTGCTGCTGCTGCAGGCCGCCGGGGCCATGCAATCCGCCTTCACCTTCAAAATGCTGCTGCCTCGCTTCCCACGCCTGCGGTGATGTCTCGGCCAACAGGCAGGTCCAGTCTTTGAGGTGTCGGTTGGCAAAATAGTCCTGCACCTTCTGGTAGGGGGTGACGGCTTTGCAGATCATAGCCTGATGCTCTGGATCAAAGTAGCCGGACTGGTTCATCCAGGAGCGGTAACCCACAGGGAAATAAGGATACAGGCTGAGGCTTCTTGGTGAATCTGCCGGATTGGTCAGGGTAATTGTCCAGAGTTCTGCCGCCCGGTCATTGGCCAGGGTCAGTTCCAGTTCAAGTTCCAGCCCATCGGCCTGTATCTTCCAGCCTATACGGTGGGCTTCGTGGAAAAAACGATATTGTTCAACGGGTGCTCTGACCGGCTCATAGGGAGCAGAAAAAACTGTGCCGCTGTGTTCGTCCTTCACATAGAAAAACCGGCCCGGGTTATGGGCGTAATAAGGTTGCTCCGGCTGCATAAAGGTTTTCGCCTCCAGCATCGGCCCGCTGGTGTATTTGGCCGGCTCCGGCTGCATAAACTGGGCGACGGCATAGCCCCGGCAGTTCATCTGTATCAGCATCTGCGGATTCCACAGAAAACCACTGGCTTGCGGCATCGCCGTGGGGCTGTGTAATACGCAACGGCCGTTGCCGGTGAATTCAATCATGGCATCCCCCTCGCGGCGTCTTCCAGTTTCAGTTCGCTGTGAATATTGGCAAGCTGGTCCGCCGACAGGGAATAGTGGCGTACTACCAGCACGGACAGCAGCGCGAAGGCGGCCGGGATTAATGTCATCAGCAACTGTATGCCCAGGCTGGACTCACTGCTCTGAACTACATTGGCGGTGTAGCCCAGTGCGCCAAGCAACCAGCCGATAGTGGCACCGGCCAGCGCACCGCCGATTTTCTGTGAAAAGGTGGCGGCGGAGAAAATCATCGCTGTGGCGCGACGGCCTGTTCGCCACTGGGAATAATCGGCGGTATCTGCATACATGGAAAACACCAGTGGCGACTTGGGCCCCAGTGCCAGGCCGATGGCAAACTGCAGCACGAACATCAGAGTAATCTGCTCGGGGCTGAGTAAAAAGAACAGCGCCGAGAGTATGGCAACCAGTGCCATCAACCCCATCAACAGTGTTCGTTTGTCGACAAAGCGTGTCATCAGTGGCGTCAGCGCCGCACCTAAGGCCAGTGATACCATATACAGTCCGGTAAAGAGCCCAATCAGGTCTTCACGGCCTACATAGTATTTGAAATAAAAGGTACCGGCGCTGGCACGCAGGCTGATGGTGACCATAATGGTCATGGCCAGCACAAACAGCACCAGCCAGGGTTTATTGGCACATAAGTCCCGTACATCTTGTGTGATCGAGGTACGTTGCTGTGGTGGCGGTTGTATCCGTTCACGGGTAGTGGCAAAGCTGATACTGAACAGCACCAGTGCTGTCAGTCCGTAACATGCCATGGTCAGTTGCCATCCCAGTGCTTCATTGCCCTGGCCCAGCC
This sequence comes from Lacimicrobium alkaliphilum, assembly GCF_001466725.1. Taxonomy (NCBI): domain Bacteria; kingdom Pseudomonadati; phylum Pseudomonadota; class Gammaproteobacteria; order Alteromonadales; family Alteromonadaceae; genus Lacimicrobium; species Lacimicrobium alkaliphilum. The sequence continues at coordinate 3,965,784 of NZ_CP013650.1, read as the reverse complement.
TGATAACCAGTTCCGGAGTCAGCCAGGCAACCAGAGTACCGCCGGAGAAGGCGCCGATAAAACGAAAGCTGGTGAGGGTGGTACGCTGCTGGCTGTCAGAGGTGATGACGCCGAGCAGGGCACCATAAGGCACGTTGATAAAGGTGTAGGCGAGCATCATAAAAATATAGGTGCAATACGCCCAGATCAGTTTACCTTCGCCATCTAAATCCGGCACGGTGAAGGTCAACACCCCGGCCGCGGCCAGCGGTAAAATACCCCATAACAGATAGGGCCTGAATTTGCCGAAGCGGGTGCGGGTGCGATCCGCCAGAGCGCCCATCAGCGGGTCTGAAATAGCATCGATCAGGCGGGTCACCAGCATCATAGTGCCCACTGCTGCCGCCGGCAGGCCGAATACATCGGTATAGAAAATAAACAGAAAGACGTCGAATACGCGCCAGTAGAAATTGGAGGCGACGTCACCCATGGCATAGCCCAGCTTTTCCCGCAGAGGCAAAACAGATTTTGAATCAGGCATAGTGATGTAGTGAATTTGGTTATTTCTGCATCAATAATACATAGGCCAGCGAATGGTTGAAATCGTTTTCATATTATGATTTTGCACAATTTGTCGCTGCAAGGTGTTTGTGGCCCTGAGCAGAGCTACTCAGAAGCCGCTGATGTTGCCGCCAGAGATCGTAAAAAACACACCTGTGCTTGGTATTTTCGTAATGCCTGTGCTGTTGCCAGCAAAAAGGTTTTTACGTTTAATCCAGTTACCTTTTATTTACATGGCGGCAATAAAATGATGCTGTTCAGGTGTTTTCTATTGCTTATAACGGTCTTGCTTGTGGGCTGTGGCGATCAAGAAACGTCATCTCAGCCGCTAAAAGAGGATCCAGAATCACAGCCGGTGTCGGTGCAAGTCAATCAGTTGGGTTACTTGCCTGATGGCGACAAGCTGGCCGTGTCGACAGGCCAGGGCAATCAGTCGTTCCGGTTGGTGTCACAAGAAGGCGAGGTGATATTTACCGGTTTCTCTTCAGAGCTCAAGTTCTGGGAACCTGCCGGTGAGCAGGTCAGCCTGGCAGATTTTTCAGAGCTGCAACAACCCGGGGCATATCAGTTGCAGGTGGAAGGCTCTGATCCCATTGCAGTGCAGATTGGCGAGGATGTCTTTGAGCAGATTCATGACGCTGCCATCAAAGCCTACTATTTTAACCGCGCATCTGTGCAACTAACCCCGGAATTTGCCGGTGCCTGGGCCCGTCCTGCCGGCCATCCCGATGACAGGGTACGGGTGCATGCCTCGGCCGCATCGGCAGAGCGGCCAGCGGGCACTGAGATTGCCGGCCCCAAAGGCTGGTATGACGCCGGTGATTACAACAAGTACATCGTCAATTCCGGTGTTTCAACCTATACCCTGCTGCAGGCCTGGAACGACTTTGAGGATTTTTATCGTCAGCGTCATTGGCAGATCCCTGAATCGGCTAACGAACTCCCTGACTTAATCGATGAAATACTCTGGAATCTGGAATGGATGAGAGCCATGCAGGATCCCCATGACGGCGGTGTTTACCACAAACTCACCACCCTGAATTTTGCCGCTGCGGTAATGCCCCACGAGGCGACTGCGCAGCGCTATGTGGTACAAAAAACCACTGCGGCAGCACTCAACTATGCTGCGGTAATGGCCAGTGCCAGCCGCGTATTTGAAGATTTTACCCAGCAGCATCCTGGACTGGCCGATGATTATCGCCAAAGTGCTGAACTTGCCTGGCAATGGGCTGTGGAAAATCCTGGGGTGATTTATCAGCAACCAGAAGATGTGTCGACCGGCGCTTATGGCGACCAGCAACTGGAGGATGAGTTTTCCTGGGCTGCCGCTGAGCTTTATCTCGCTACCGGCAATGCAGACTATCTGCAGGCGTTTTTTGCCCGGGATAAAGAGATCAAAGAGGCCTCCTGGTCTCATGTGGCGGCCCTTGGGTATTATTCTCTGGCAACTTCGGACAGCCTGAGTGGGGAAGATAAACAGCGAGTCATTCAGCGGATAGTGTCAGCGGCAGATAAGATGCTGGCGCAGCATCAGCAATCCGCTTATGGGGTCGCCATGGTTGAAGAGGATTTTGTCTGGGGCAGTAATGGAGTGGCGCTGAATAAGGCCGTGCTGGTCTATCAGGCCTGGCAACTCAGCGGCGAACAGGGGTATCTGCAGGTTGCGCAGGGACTGCTCGATTATGTGTTGGGGCGCAATCCCACAGGTTATTCCTATGTGACAGGTTATGGCCACAAAACGCCGATGCATATTCATCATCGTCAATCAGAAGCGGATGATATCAGTGAGCCGGTACCCGGCTGGCTGGCCGGTGGTCCGCAACCAGGATGGCAGGATGAATGTTCATACCCCAGCCGCTTACCGGCCAAATCCTATGTGGATGACTGGTGCAGCTATTCCACCAATGAAGTGACTATCAACTGGAATGCGCCATTGGTTTATCTGCTGGCGGCCTTTTCATCTGACAGCCAACAGGAGTCACCATGAAACACAGACTGCTTTTCTCCCTTGTTGTTCTTAGCCTGGTGCATTTTGGCGTGCAGGCAAACGACAACGCTCAGTTGTCTCTGGCATCCCTGGCGGATTTTCCCATTGGTGCGGCCGTACCGGCCGATCCCTGGCCTAATAGTCTGATGCAAAGTCCACAGCGCCAGGCGCTGATGGAGCAGCACTTTGACAGTCTGACTGCCGAGAATGCGATGAAAATGGCCTACCTGCAACCAGCACCCGGTGAGTTTGAGTTCAGCCATGCTGACGCACTGGTGAGCTATGCCAAAGCTAACGACATGATAGTTCACGGTCACGCCCTGGTATGGCATACACAGACCGCCAAATGGATGGATGAACACCCAGGCCCGGCCCATGAAATAACCCAGATAATGGACAACCATGTTCGCACTGTGGCAGGTCATTATGCCGGTAAGATAACCAGCTGGGATGTGGTTAATGAGGCCTTTACCGATGATAACCCTTCTGAATACCGGGAAACGCTGTGGTACAACAATATCGGCCCGGGCTATATAGAGCGGGCGTTCCGCCTTGCCCATCAGGCTGCGCCGCAGGCGGATCTTTATTACAACGATTATGATATCTCCGGCATGATTGGCCCGGCCAAGCTGGATAGGGTGCTGGAGATGATCGATGATTTTCTGGCCCGTGGTGTGCCGATACATGGGCTCGGCTTTCAGATGCATATTGATACCGAAAAGCCCAGTCTGGAGGATATCCGGGAGTCATTCGCCAAAGCAGTGGCCCGTGGCATCAAAGTGCGCATTTCGGAGCTGGATATTGCTGTTAATCAATCTGAGCAATATCAGCACTTAACACCGGAGGTGGCCCAGCTTCAGCGCCAGCGTTACCGCGATGTGGCCCGCGTCTATCTGGAAACGGTGCCGGCAAAGCTGCGCGGTGGTATTACCCTGTGGGGTCTTACCGACAGCGACAGCTGGATCCCGGGATTTAAAGAGCGGGCCGACTGGCCTTTGCTGTTTGATGCTGATTTTCAGCCAAAACCAGCGCTGGAAGGTTTTGCCCAAGGACTGAGGGGAAGCGAATGAAGAGTCCTGCCCTGATTTTAATCGGCTGTGTGGCGTTTAGTATGAGCTCACTGATGATGGCATCGGCTGTGGTGGCTGATCCGAAGCCACAAGCCAGTTTCCACTGGTTTGACTATCAGGGGCAGGATCCGGTTTTTGCAGAACCACTGGCTAAGGGTGAGTATCAGAACCCGATGGCGGCGGGCTTTTTCCCCGATCCCAGTATCACCCGCAAAGGAGATGATTACTATATCGCGGTGTCCTCCTTTGCCTACACGCCGGGGCTGCCGATTCTGCACAGCCGCGATCTGGTCAACTGGCAACTGATAGGCCATGCTCTGAACCGGTCTTCGCAGACAGAATTCAGCGGACTACAGATCTCCCGCGGTATTTTCGCACCCACTCTGCGTTATCACGATGGCCTGTTCTATCTGATCACCACGGCGGTAGACAGTGGCGGCAATTTTATTATTACCGCTGAAGATCCGGCGGGTCCCTGGTCAGATCCTGTGTGGTTGCCTGAAATAGACGGTATCGACCCGGATATTTTCTTTGACGATGATGGCAGAGTTTATATCACCCACAACGGGCCTCCTCCTGACGAGCCCTTGTATGAAGGCCACCGGGCTATCTGGCTATGGGAATATGATCCAGAAACTCAGACTGTGTTGCCAGAATCACGGAAGCTGATTGTTAATGGCGGCGTGGATCTGAGCAAACAGCCTATCTGGATTGAGGCGCCCCATCTGTTCCGGCATCAGGGCTGGTATTATTTGTTGTGTGCAGAGGGCGGCACCGGCTATAACCATTCTGCCGTGATGTTCCGCACCCGCTCTCTGGACAAGCCTTTTGAGCCTTACAGCGGCAATCCCATTCTGACCCAGCGGGATCTGGAAATAGACAGACCAGACCCTGTTACTACCGCCGGTCATGCGGATTTTGTGCAACTGCCGGATGGCCAGTGGTGGGCCATATTTCTGGCCACCCGCGCTTATCAGCAGACCTATTACAACACCGGCCGGGAAAGCTTCCTGCTGCCGGTTAACTGGCAAAACGGCTGGCCGCATATCCTTCCAGCCGGCGAGCCCGTCCCTTATCGTCCGGATACGCCCAGAGGGCTGCCGCAAGTGCCGGTGACGGAGCCTCTTACCGGCAATTTCAGCTGGCGGGATAACTTTGATGGTAAAGCATTGAACGTCCACTGGAATCTGTTGCGGGAATTTGATCGTAGCTGGCTGAATCTGGACCAACAAAGGCTGCTATTACAGGCCAAAAGCGCAGGGCTGGACAGCATGGCTCAGCCCGCCTTTGTGGCACGACGTCAGCAGCATATGCATTTTACCGCCAGTACCGCACTCAGTCTGCCTGAGGAGGGAATGTCAGCGGGGATCGCCGCCTTTCAGAACGAGTCCTATCACTTTTATCTGGGCGTGCGCGCCGACACAGAGGGCTATCAGGTGTTTCTGGAGCGAGCCGGTGACGGTGAGCCTGAGCAGGTTGCCTCCCAACAAATTCAACCTTCATCAGAGCCGGTCAGACTGAAGGTTGAAGGCAAACCAGGACAGATCAAATTTCTTTATTCAATTGGTAGCGGAGACTGGCACTCATTAGGCGGAAAACAGGATGGCAAATTGCTGAGCACCGAGGTGGCTGGCGGTTTTGTCGGCACCATGCTGGGATTGCATGCCCGACTGGAAACAGGGGAATAATAATGAGAAAGCGCCATTTGCTATGGCTGGGATTGGTATTGTTCACCCGGACGGTGTGGTCTTTACCAGCAGGTTATCTGACTGAGCAACCGGCTGAAGGTGATTTTGCGCTGGTGGCACAAAGCAGCCAGGCTCTGATCCGCACAGACAGCGATGATCACAAAGGCCTGCTGCGCGCAGTGCGCAGTCTGCAGCAGGATATTCATAAGGTCAGCGGACGGCAACTGAGCATCAGTCATACCGAACAGGCACCACAGATGCTGATTATCGGCAGTCTGGATAACAGTGACCTGGTGAACCAACTGGTGGCTGCCGGTAAGCTGGATGTCAGTGCCATTCGCGGCAAATGGGAAGCCTATCAGATTCAGACAGTCAGACAGCCTCTGCCAGGCGTTGAGCAGGCGCTGGTGATAGTAGGCAGTGACAAACGAGGCGCCATTTACGGGGTCTACGATCTGGCCGAGACCATCGGTGTCTCACCCTGGTACTGGTGGGCCGATGTGCCGGTGATAAAACGCGAACAGCTACATATCAAAGCCGATACCCTGATAACCGATGCGCCGAAGGTTAAATACCGCGGTATCTTTCTGAACGATGAGCACCCGGCCCTGAGTAACTGGACCGCGGAGAAATTTGGCGGCTATAACAGTCAGTTTTACGTGCATGTGTTTGAGTTGTTGTTGCGCCTTAAGGCCAATTTTCTGTGGCCTGCTATGTGGAACAATGCCTTTGCCGATGATGATCCACTGAATCCCATTCTTGCCGATGAAATGGGTATCGTAATGAGCAACAGTCACCATGAACCCATGATGCGCGCCGACAAGGAATGGAACCGCTATGGTGAAGGGCCCTGGGAATACTCCACCAATCGCGACAATATCTATCAGTTCTGGCAGGAGGGCGCCCGCCGGCATAAGGAGCTGGAAAGTATTTTTACTCTGGGCATGCGTGGTCAGGAAGACGAGCCCATGAGTGAAGGCGAGAATATCGGCCTACTCGAGCAGGTGGTGGCCGACCAACGAGAGATTCTGCGCAATACTTTCACCGACACAGATATCAGCGAAGTGCCGCAGGTCTGGGCGCTGTACAAGGAGGTTCAGGGCTTCTATGAGCGCGGAATGCGCGTACCTGATGATGTGACCCTGCTGTGGGCCGATGATAATTTTGGCAATATCCGTCGCCTGCCTACCGCCGATGAACGCGGTCGCGAGGGCGGAGCCGGAGTGTATTATCACTTTGACTATGTGGGTGGCCCCCGTTCCTACCGCTGGATCAATACGGTGCCAATGGCCAAGATCTGGGAGCAGATGAATCTGGCCTGGCAGTATCAGGCCGATCGTATCTGGATTGTTAATGTGGGCGATCTTAAACCGATGGAATTTCCCATCGACTTTTTCCTGCGTATGGCCTGGAACCCTGAAGACTTCAGGGCGGACAATCTGCAGCAGTTTGCCATCGACTGGGCAGCGCAGCAGTTTGGTAAGAAGCATGCCCAAACTGTGGCGGAACTGATCCAGGGCTATACCCGTCACAATGGCCGGCGCAAGCCCGAAGCGGTGGAGCCGGACACTTACAGTATTTTTCATTACGATGAGGCCGGGCGGATCTCAACGGAACTGGCGCAGCTGGTTGAAAAATCCGACCTTGTTGAACAGCAATTAGCCGCGCAGCAACAGGACGCTTATGTACAACTGGTGTCTCATCCTCTCAAGGCCACTCAGGCGGTGTTTGAGCTTAACCGGGCAGTGGCGATGAACCGTTTGCATGGAGAGCAGGGCCGGGTCAGCACTAATTACTGGGCCGAACAGGTGCGCTACTGGTTTCATCAGGATGCACAGCTAACCGAAAAATATCATGGCCTGGGAGAGGGCCGCTGGAACCATATGATGTCTCAGCCTCACATAGGTTACACCTACTGGCGTAACCCGCCGGCTAATCTGATGCCGGTGGTATCGGTGGCCGAACCCATGGAAGTGGCGGATATGGGCGTGGCACCAGAGGGGTCAGATCACTCCTGGCCCATCAGTGAATACCAGGGCCAGACGCTGTCGCTGGATACCTTTTATCCCCATGGCCAGGCCGAACGTTATATCGAAGTCTTTAACAAAGGCACCCAGCCTTTTGAATTTAAAGCCAGGGCCGTGGCAGACTGGATTACGTTAAGCCAGACACAAGGCAATATTGAGCAGCAACAAAAAATCCGGGTCAGTATCGACTGGGATAAGACACCAGCTGGCCACAGTCAGGGGGAAGTGGTCATCCAGGGAACCGGCTGGGGCGCTGCTCATATTAAGGTGTCGGCATATAAACCGGCGGACAAGCCACAAGGGTTTGTGGAAGCCGACGGCTATATTTCCCTCGAAGCGGCCAGCGCCAAAGTGGTGGGTAACCGCGATGGCGCGTATTGGCAGGAGATTCCCGGTCATGGGCGCACCCATTCCTCGGTGTCTGCGGTTACCGGGCAGGATATGGAAATAACGGATCTCAGTGCTGCACCCTATCTGCAATATCCCCTGTATTTTCACTCCACCGGTGAATTTGAGCTGCATGCAATAGTTGCCCCGACACTGGATTTTGTGCCCGACCGGGGGCTGCGCTTCGCCGTGGCGCTGGGCGAGGAGAAACCACAGATAGTGGATATTCTGGCGGATAATAGTCAGCGGGCCTGGGAGCAATCGGTACTCGATGGTGTGCGCCGAGCCAGCCATAAATTACAGGTAGAAAAACCTGGTCAATATCAATTGCGAGTTTACCTCGTCGATCCTGGTGCCGTGTTGCAGAAACTGGTGATCGATACCGGCGATCTGCGAGACAGTTATTTAGGCCCCCCCCAGAGTCAGTTTGTGCGCTAAATACAGCAGGCAAAGACGTCCTTGCAACAAAAAACTAACAAAATCCTTATGAAAACGTTTGCAGTTTTCTTCCCGGCAGCTAATAATTTGCTTGTTCGGGTCGGGTGTAGCTGTCCTGGTTTGTATTAAGTGGATGAATTTTAAGTATTTTATAGTTATAAGGCTGTTGTTTTTAATGTTAAGAAAATGTTGCGAATTATGTTTTATTGTTTGCGTTTTTTTTGAGTTGGTTTGACCCCTTGTTATCCCTAACGCACTATCTATACAAGGCTGTATCAGTGCGGTATCTCGGGCTGAAAACCTTTGCAGCTCAGTTATCTGAGCAACAAAAAGTAACAGTCCACAAATTGGCTTGTCCGGCGATCCGGCAGGTCTGATGACATCACCCGGCAACACCATCAGATGCGGGTGGCATAAAAAGAATAGTTATTGGAGCATATCAATGGTGCGGAACAGTTCGAATTTCAAAGCAGGGCAACTGCCCGTATTCAAAAGGTCGATGTTGGCCATGGCGATGATCGGTATGTCGGTCAGTGCCTATGGACAGGACTCTGGCGAAGCTACAGAAGACAAAGGTGAAGATGTCGAAGTCGTTGAGGTGACAGGTGTCCGCGCCAATCTGCAAAGTGCCCAGAATATGAAAAGGTATTCTGATACCGTGGTAGACGGCATCTCTGCAGAAGATATCGGCGTACTGCCCGATCGCAGTGTACTGGAAGCCATTCAGCGGGTGCCTGGGGTATCTATTGAGCGCTTTGCCGGACCCGATGATCCGGACCATTTCAGCGTGGAAGGTAGCGGCGCCATTATTCGTGGTATGACCCAGACCCGCAGTGAATTCAACGGTCGTGATTCTTTTACGGCGAACTCTGGCCGCGGTCTGTCTTTTCAGGATGTGTCGCCCGAACTGATGGGCGGGGTGGATATCTATAAAAACCAGACTGCCGATATGATTGAAGGTGGTATCGGTGGTACGGTCAGCTTACGTACCCGCAAGCCCTTTGATTCTGACGGTCGGGTATTTGCCTTTGGTGGTGACTACTCCTACGGAGATCTAGCCGAAAAAGGCAGCCCAACCTTTTCCGCTTTATACAGTGACAGATTTGAACTCGACAGTGGTGCCGAGTTTGGCATGCTGTTTAACCTGGCTCACTCCCGTTTGTATGGAGCCTCTCACGGTATCCAGTCTGATGCCTACACTACCTATTATGCCAACAACCTGCCAGGTGCCGGGGAATTTGCCGGAGCCGATGGCGAGGGCGTGGTATGGATCCCCAATGCCTCCAACCTGCTGAACAAATTTGATGACAGAGAGCGCAAAGGCTTTGCCACGGCCTTGCAGTTTGAAAATGCCGATGAAACCTTCCTGGCTACGTTCCAGTATATCCGCTCTGATGCCAGGCTGTCCTGGCATGAGCAGGCGATAAAATATCAGGGCAGTTATCAGGAACTCGGCGCCCGTACCTCAAGGCCAATGGAGGGCACTGAGTTCGAGTTTGATGATCAGGGGCTGTTTGAAGCCGGGATTATCACGCAGGGTGTGGATGGCTGGCGGGCTGCAGACGGCAACGTCGATCGTGTACCCCGCGCCTGGGGTGACAATGCCCGCAGTCAGTTTGGTCACAAAACTCAGTTTGACAGCCGGGTTAAGGATACCGAAACCCTGGTGGAAGACTTCTCACTGAATCTGGAATGGAAAGCCACGGATTACCTGACCCTGAGCACAGATATTCAGTATGTGCAGGCGGAAACCAGTGATGACGATGTGGTGGTACACACCGGCAGCTTTGCCGTACAGGAATATGATGTTCGTGGTTCTACGCCAACAGTGCGGCTGATTGAACCCTGGATGGGTTACCGGGATGAGAATCCGGATCTGTTTGCCAGTGGTTATCCGGGCTTCAGTGGTGATCCTGCCGGTGACAGCAATTACTTCCAGGATCCCACTTCCTATTTCCTGCGCAGCGCCATGGATCACTATGAGCGCTCGGAAGGTGATTCCTTTGCCGTGCGTTTCGACGGAGAATATCACTTTCAAGACAGAGGTATCCTGACCTCGTTACAGGCCGGCGTACGTTATGCCAAGCGCGAACAAATAGTACGTAGCACCAGTTGGAACTGGGGAGCATTGGCACCTGAGTTCAGTGGTGCCGCCCCGGCTGGATGGCTGGATACGCTGGAAGGCGCGGAGTCCGACTTTGAGCTGGTGGACTGGTCAGATTTTCATGACGGTGATGTGGCGAATATCCCTGGCAATCAGACCATTCATGCGACAGAGGCCTATGTGCGCTCTATTATGGGCGCCAATCCGGCCCGTCAGCCCTTTATGTCGGCTGGTGGTAGCTGGCAGCCCTATCCTCAGCGTGACAACGTGGACAGTGAATTTGGTATTTTCACCCCAGGCGAGATTAATGACACCACCGAAACCAATAAGGCCATCTATCTGCGGCTGAATTTTGAAGGGGACGGTGATCTGCGCTACAGCGGTAATATTGGTATGCGTTATGTGGAGCTTAATCGTGAGGCGCTGGGCTTTATTACCTTCCCTGATTTGGTGGCGGACTTCCCGGCACCTGGCGAGTTAAGAGGTACCCAGCTTACCCCTGAAGTGGTTACGGCCTATGTTAATCAGCAGATTGCCGATGGTACTTACGCCAGTTTCGAAGAAGCCCTTGCAGCAGAGGAAAATCGCTGGATAGGTGAGCAGGTCAATTATCTGCCTGCCCAGGAACAGGCCTATGGTAACGATACCGAAGCCGCACTGGCGGCCGATACTACCTTCAAGATGTGGTTGCCGAGCTTTAATATTAAGGTGGAACTGACCGATGATCTGGTGGGCAGGTTTGCTCTTTCCAAGGCTGTGGCGCTGCCGGATATGGGGGATGTACAGTACCGCGCTAATTTAGGTGCCGAGCCGATAGAAGCGGTCAGACCCACGGACGAGGTGGACCCTGACAATCCGCCGCAGCCTGAGGACAATCTCATCCAGTACGCCTTTACACCTGCCTGGACCGGCAGCGGTGGTAACCCTTTCCTCAAGCCAATGGAATCTATTCAGTATGATGTGGCGCTGGAGTGGTACTTTGCTGATGTAGGCCAGTTGAGCGTTACCCTGTTCCACAAGGAACTGGATAATTACTTTATTCAGGGGGCTTTCGCCCAGAACTTTACCAACCCGAGCACCGGTACCTCACAGACCCATCTGGTGACCACCACCACTAATGGTGGTAAGGGCAAGATGGATGGTCTTGAGCTTGCTTATCAGCAATTTTTCGATAAATTGCCGGAGCCCTGGGATGGTTTGGGGGTACAGGCGAGCTTTACCTATATCGACGCTGGTGGCGTACCCAATAACGAAGAATCTCTGGATGACGCAGAGTGGGTGGGCAATCCTGACAATGACACGGGTATTCGGGTGGATCTGGATAATGTGCCCTTGCAGGGGCAGTCAGACCGCACCTTCAACCTGGTAGGCATGTATGAAAAAGGAGACTGGAGTGCGCGTCTTGCATACAACTGGCGCTCCCGATATCTGCTCACCACCAGGGATGTGATCAGTAAGGCGCCATTGTGGTACGACGATCATGGTCAGTTGGATGGCTCAATCTTTTACAATGTGAATGACAATTTCACTATTGGATTGCAGGGCACCAATCTGACCAACTCCCAGTCGGAAACCATTATGATGCTGAATAATGAAGGTCTGGAAGCCGGACGCTCATGGTTTGTCTCGGATCGCAGAATTGCCCTGGTGATGCGGGCCAACTTCTGAGTTGTGCGCTAATGTGTGTGGTGTGGGTGCGCTCCTGGTGATTAACCGGGGCGCACCTTTTTTTCATTTTGAATACTGAGACAACAGGTGTCGCAGCGACAGCGTATTATCATTTTAGGTGGCGGTACCGCCGGATGGATGACAGCAGCAGCCCTGGTAAGATATTTGCCTGCCAGCGAATTCGACATCTGCTTGCTGGAGTCGTCTCAGATTGGAACTGTAGGTGTCGGAGAGGCCACTATCCCTCATATTCGCCAGTTTAATCAATGGATTGGACTGGATGAAAGTCAGTTTATCCAGTCCACGGGTGCGACCTATAAACTGGCCATTCGGTTTCAGGGGTGGGGCAAGGAGGCCGCCAGTTATTTTCATCCCTTCGGTTTCAGTGGCGAGGATCTCAATGGGCTTCCCTTTCATCAGTACTGGCTGTGGTTACGCCAGCATCAACAAGCCGGCCTGAAACCCTATGATCATTACTCGATGGCGGTCTTAATGGCCCAGGGAGGTCATTTCAGCTATCCGCAAGAGCAGCCCGATGATCCTTTATCAGCCTACAACTATGCCTTTCATATGGATGCCACCTTGTACGCGAAATTGCTGCGAGAGCGCTGTATTGAGCAGGGTGTAGAGTGGCTGGATGCCAGGGTTGAAGCAGTATCTCAGCATTGCAGTGGCGATATTCGCGCCCTCAAACTTGATGATGGCAGAGAGGTGGAAGGGGATCTGTTTATCGATTGTTCCGGCTTCGCCGGTGTTCTGATTGAACAACATCTGCACGCCGGCTATGAAAACTGGCAGCGCTGGCTTCCCTGTGACAGAGCACTGGCAGTGCCAAGCGATGCGAATAGTAACCCTCCGGTCTATACCAGCTCCCGGGCCACAGCAGCTGGCTGGCAATGGCGTATACCGTTGCAGCACCGAACCGGTAACGGCCTGGTGTATTGTGGTGAATTTATGTCTGATCAACAGGCTGAGGAAACTCTGCTATCCGGTTTGCAGGAAATGGCACTGAATGACCCTAAGTCACTGAGATTTGTGACCGGACGGCGCCGCCATAGCTGGGTGAAAAACTGTGTTGCCATTGGTCTGTCATCGGGTTTTCTGGAGCCACTGGAGTCTACCAGTCTGTATCTGATTCAGGTGGCTATCCAGCAGTTGCTGGCTTGTTTTCCGGGCACACAGATAGGTGACACAGAGCGGCAGTACTTCAACCGTACCATGGAACTGGAATACCAGCGGGTGCGGGATTTCCTGATTCTGCACTACAAGCTAAACCGTCGCCCAGAGCCCTTCTGGCAACACTGCGCGCAGATGGAGATTCCTGACAGTCTGGCTGAACGTCTGGCCATGTACCGGGAAACCGGGCACCTGCTGGAATACCGACAGGGTCTGTTCCAGCCTGCCAGTTGGCTGGCAGTGGCACTGGGGCAGGGGGAGTATCCCGGGAATCTGGATGCTCGTCTGGACAGCCAGAGTCAGGCATCTGCCATGGCCTGGTTCTCTGACTATCAGCAAAAATTACAACAGATGGCGGCTCAGATGCCCAAACATGCCGACGCGTTACAACAGAATATGGCGGCCAGGGAACCGCCAGCCATCAATAGCCTGTATGGCTTTCGGAGTGGCAGATGAGGTCAATCCGCCAGCTTGTATTTGTGGGTCAGGGCTTGTGGCTGCAGATGGCAGTAGCGCTGGCCTGCAGGCAACTTAAACCCTTCGGGATGCATTGCAGCGCAATCGAAATGCCCGGTTTACAACCTGAGTCCGGCAGTGTGGCCTGCGGTCCCGAGCTGCAAAGTGTATGTCAGATGCTGGGCCTGAATATGATAGAGATACTGCGACAGGCCAGTGCTACCTTCAGTCTGGGACGGGATTATAAGGACGCAGCAAACAGTGAGGCGCGTCCGCCGTCATCGGGCTGGTTTGTACCCTACGGCAGCTTTGGTCTGAGCCAGAATGGGGCTGAATTCGAGCAGGGACTGTTCGGCTACCTGGCCACACAGCCCGACCAACAGCTTGAGCCCTATTGTCTGGCCGCCCATGCCGCCCGGCATGGCAAGTTCGCTTTGGCCCCACAGAGCCGGCCGGATCTCAAAGCCTTACTGGACTTTGGTTTACATCTGGACAGCCATGCTTTCGCCGCAGTGTTGCGTCAATATAACCAGCAACAGGGGGTAGCGTTTGTACAAAGCGAAACCCTGAATATGCAACAAACAGCAGAGGGCGTGATACAGCATGTTGTGCTGGATGACGGACAAACCCTGCCGCTGGATTTTTTTATCGACTGCCGCCCGGCGGCGGATCAGGCAGACAGTGCCGCTTGCCGGATACAGTTATCCGCAGAACAACCAGGCTCTGAGCTGAACCGGCCATATACATCGGTAGAACGGACGCCGTGGGGGTGGCTGGTAAACCATCCGTTGCAGGGAAGATGTATCTGGTATACGGAGTTCAGCCCGTCACTGCACCGCCAGGAGCAGATAACTGAATGGCTCGAAAAGCGACTGGCAAAGCCCGCCTGGAAAACACGACACAGACGGCAGCAGGCACCTCAGCATCTCTGGCAGGCTAACTGCCTGAAGCTGGGTCTGGCTGCAGAGGCGCTGGACAGCCCGCTACTGGATGATCTTGGCGCGCTGCAATATCTGCTGATCCGCTGGCTGGATCTGCTGCCGAATCAGACCCTTTGCCCGGCGACTGCAAGCCTGTTTAATCAACACTGGCAACTGTATTACCAAGAATCACTGGACTACCTGAAATATCACCAGGCGCCGCTGGAGACCGAATCCGGTCGCTTATTCGCCCGCCTGGGAAGGTTGCCAATGCAGGAAACCGATGCCATACGCAATGTTCAGCGTATTGCGCTGCTCTATGGTCTGGGCTTACGGCCACAATTGCCCAGTCGGCTGCTTGCGTGCAACAGCCCCACAGAGATAGCCGATGCGATGGAGAAAATCCGCTATCATCTGAATAATCTGGTGGTGGGGATGCCTGAACATCAACAAACCCTTAGCCGCTGTTTGGCAGCACCTTTTGTTGACCGTTGAAATTGAGGCAGTAATGACAGAAAAATTAAGAAAAATCATTGTATTGGGCGGCGGTTCCGCAGGCTGGATGACTGCTGCGGCACTGGGTAAAGTATTAAAAAATCAGTACTGTCAGATTCAGGTGATTGAGTCGGAACAGATTGGCACCGTGGGCGTAGGTGAGGCCACAATTCCGCAGATTATGCTTTACAACCAGCTTATTGGTCTGGATGAAGATGAGTTTGTGCGCCGCACCCAGGGTACCTTCAAACTGGGTATCCAGTTTGTTGACTGGCACAAGCCCGGCAGCAGTTATTTCCACGCTTTCGGCGACGTGGGCAAGAACATGGAAGGTGTGCAGTTCTACCATTACTGGCTGAAACTGCGGGCTTTGGGCAAGGCAGCGCCGCTGGATGACTATACGCTGACGTCGCTGGCCTGCCATGAAAAACGTTTTATGCGCTCCATCGACGCAGGTAACTCCCCCTTGTCAAATATCGCCTATGCCTTTCATTTTGATGCGGGCCTGTTTGCCAAATACCTTCGCGAGTTGTCGCAGGGGTGGGGCGTGCAGCGCACCGAAGGCAAGGTGGTTGAGGTACGCCAGCATGACAACGGCTTTATCCATTCATTGCTGCTCGAAGATGGCAGTGAACATGAAGCCGACTTTTTTATTGATTGTTCAGGGTTTCGTGGCCTGCTGATCGAACAGACCCTGAAAACCGGCTTTGAGGACTGGAGCCACTGGCTGCCTTGTGACAATGCCATTGCGGTGCCCAGCGCTAATACTAAGGAGCCCTGGCCCTTTACCCGTGCCAGCGCGCAAAAAGCCGGCTGGCAGTGGCGAATTCCGTTGCAGCACCGCGTGGGTAACGGCCATGTGTATTGCAGTCAGTTTATGTCAGAAGATGAAGCCACCCATATCCTGCTTAAAAATCTGGATGGCGAGCCGCTGGCCGAACCACGCCGGATCCGCTTTAAAACCGGTAAGCGCAAGCAGTTCTGGAACAAGAACTGCCTGGCCGTTGGCCTTGCCGGAGGCTTTATGGAGCCACTGGAGTCTACCAGTCTGCATATGGTGCAGGCGGCAATTTCCAAGTTGTTCAGCTTCTTTCCTGACCGCCAGTTTGCGCAGGCCGATATTGATGAATTTAACCGTCAGATGCACTTCGACTATGACAGGATCCGGGATTTTCTGATCCTGCACTATTATGCCACGCAGCGGGATGACTCGCCGTTCTGGGATTACTGTCGGACCATGGATGTACCCGAGGAACTGACCCAGAAAATAGAGCAATTTCGCTCCAACGGGCGGGTGTTTCGCTTCAACAACGAAATGTTCAGTGATTTGAGCTGGTTTGAAGTGATGCTGGGGCAGGGCATTGAGCCGCGGGGTTATCATCCGCTGGCGGATATTTTCAGCGAGCAGGAACTGGCCCGGCGACTGGAGAGCATTCGTGGCGTGATTCGTAAATCGGTGGATTATATGCCCTCGCATCAGGAGTTTATTGATCAGCACTGCAAAGCCCGGAAAGTTTACTGATGCAACTGACCGTTCAGCATATTGGCCATGAGCAGCAGCCACTGCTGATCGTGGATGACTTTGTGCCAAATCCCGGTGGTCTTATCGATTTTGCCATGCAACAGACCAATGTGTTGCCCGCCGACGGTCAGTATCCGGGCTTGCGCTCACCGGCACCGCCGGCCTACGGGCAGTTTCTGCTGGAACAGCTTGTTCTGCATCTGATCTCCTTTTTCGGGGCGTCGGCTGGCGAGTTAGGCAAGGCCGATTGCTATTATTCTCTGGTCAGCACGCCAGCAAATGAATTAACTCTGCTACAACGCCTGCCTCATTTTGACCGGCCTCATCCGGATGAACTGGCGATAATCCACTATCTGTGCAATGAACAGCATGGCGGTACCAGCTTCTACCGCCATCGCAGTACCGGCTTTGAATCTGTCACTGCTGAACGTCAGTCTGAATATCAGCACCGGCTGGAGGCAGATCTGAGAGAATCAGCCCTGCCGACGGGCTATATCAATGGCGACACCTCTGTTTTTGAGCGCATCGCATCCATTCCAGCCCGCTTCAACCGGGCGCTGATCTATCGTTGTTCTTCCCTGCATTCAGGGGACATCGGGCCTGATTATGGTTATGACCTCAATCCTCTGAGTGGCCGGTTTACTATTGCTTCCTTCCTCAGCGTTTAAATTCTTAAATTTCGTAACCCGCTGTTAATCATTTGTTAAAAATCACAATCTATAAACGTATTTTTACAAGCTAAAAGTCAACGGGGTCATACTACAATCGTTTTCATAACGTTGGTCTCGTTTTGATGTTGTATTTCGTAAAAACCATCGGGCCAGCGTTAGACACAGAGCCGCAGATGCTGGCAGTACGCCTGAAGGTGAGCACAAAAAAAATCTGCGCAGGGTCACTCACTAACACATTGAGGGATACAACAGAATGAAAACACAACGAAGATTTACAAAGTCCGCTCTGGCGAAAAGTATTTCGCTGCTGATGGGCGGCGCGGTGGTCTTGCCCCTCCACGGGCAGGAGAATCAGACTCAGACTGATCAGGCCCAGGACAATGCCGTAGAAGTCATACAGGTACGCGGTCTGCGTTCCAGTATGCAGGAAGCGACCATGATTAAACGCAGTTCTATGGGGGTGGTGGATGCCATCTCCTCAGAGGACATAGGTAAATTCCCGGACACTAACCTGGCGGAGTCCCTGCAGCGTATTACTGGTGTGTCCATCAGCCGCACTAATGGTGAAGGCTCAGAAGTGACGGTACGTGGCTTCGGTGGTGATAACAATATGGTCACCTTAAATGGCCGTACCATGCCTTCTGCCACCACTTATGGTGCAGGTTCCGGAGCCGATGGCACCACCCGTGGAGGTAACGCACGGGCCTTTGATTTTGCCAATCTTGCTTCTGAGAGTATCAGAGCAGTGGAAGTGTATAAGACCGGCAAGGCGGATATCGCCACTGGCGGCATCGGTGCCACTATTAACGTTAAAACCGCACGGCCTCTGGACAACGAGGGAATGGTGGCCAGCGTCGGTGTGAAAGCCGCCCATGACACCACCAATCGGACCGGCGATGATGTTACGCCTGAAGTTTCAGGTATTTTCAGCTATACCGATGATGAAGCCAGATTTGGTGTCAGCCTCTCTGCCAGCCATCAGCAACGGGACTCCGGCTATACCGGGGCCACAGTCAATGACTGGCAGGTGGATTACTGGGATGATCTTGCCGATGCCGACCGGCTCTGGAACAACACTGAAACGGAAGTGCGTAACGCACCGGAACAGGGCCAGCTGTATACCCGCCCCAATGATATTCGCTATGCCTTCTCCAATACTGAGCGGGTACGTGATAACGCGCAACTGACCTTACAGTTCAGACCTTCAGACAACTTTACCGCTACCGCCGATTACACCTTTGCTGAGAATGAAATTGTCGAGCATCGCGGTGAAATCACCAACTGGGTACAAACCGGCAGCAATACCAAGGTGGTGGAGTTTGATAATAATATCGTCAAAACTCCCACTTATATTCAGGAAACCTATGCCGGTGCTGTGGACGAAGGGTACGAGCAGCAGTGGCGGGAGCAGACTAATACGCTGAAGTCCTTTGGTATTAATCTGGAATACCATGTCAATGATGACCTCAGTCTGGCGCTGGATGCGCACAGTTCAGAGTTATACAGCCGTGGCACCGGACCGCGCAACACCGGTGAACTGGCTGTGGGTCTGGGTGCGCCTATTGTAACCTCCCGCGAATGGTTCTATGGGAGTGACTTGCCCACCTATCTGAATGTGTATGACGACACGTTGCCGGACAAGGGCGCGAACGCTAATGGCATGGTTGACCCGGGCGATGTAGGTTCATCCATCGCCAGGCTCAGAAATGCCAGCCAGGAAAGTGATATCAAGCAAATCAAACTGGATGGTACCTATCAGTTTGATGATGGTCGCTTCGATTTTGGGGTCGAGGCCCGGGAGATGGAATCCCGTTCCATACAAACCGCTGGTAATAATATTGCCATGGGTAACTGGAACGTGGGAAATCCCGGTGAGTTCGGTGATCTGGTACAGCCTTTTGATCTGCCCAATGAGTTTGATGACTACGATACCCTCGACGGCGGCTATGGTTTTATTGCCGATCCCCGCGCGCTGTACGATGCCGGTCTTGATTTGTATCCTGGTATTCCAACCGCATCAGAAGAAGCCCTGTCTTATGACGATATCGTCTCAGAAGACACCCTGGCAGCATACTTTCAGGTCGCCTTTAGCGGTGAGCTGGGTGATATGACCTTCGATGTGCTCACCGGCGCGCGGTATGAGAAAACTGAGACCAAATCCAGTTCGCTGGTCAGTGAAGTGTTCTTCGTATGGGAGGATAACAACGATATTGTTTCTCGTGTAAACGGCGATGTGCCGCCGCAACCGGTCAGCGCAGAGAACGATTACGACTACCTGCTTCCCAGTCTCGACGTCAGCCTCAATATTACCGATGATCTGAAAGGCCGTTTCTCCTTCAGCAAGACCATTGCCCGGGCAGGACTGGGTGATCTGGGGGTATCGGCGTCTAACTTCGGTGGGGGAGGCGGTTCCACGTTGCTTGGTGCTCAGCCCACAGCAGAAGCGTCGAATCCAGCGCTGCTACCGCTGGAATCCTCCAACTTTGATCTGTCGCTGGAATGGTATTACAACCCCTACAGTTATATGTCGGCGGGCTTTTTCCAGAAAAACGTTATTAACTTTATCGGCAGTCGTCAGGTGGATCAGCCGCTGCTGGATATCCGTGATGTCACCGGTGGGCCCCGTGCTCAGGCGGCCGCTCAGGATGTAGTGAATGCCGGTTTCCCGCTGGACGATACCTATCTGTATTCGATGATGGTGTTTAATGAGTACCGGGATCATCCGGATATGATTGCCGAGTTCGGGCCTAATCCGCAGTTTACCGGGACGCAGGCTGAGATTGATTTTCTGGCTAATAATCCAGGATTTGATCTGACTGCAAATCCGGACGATCCGCTGATGGAGTTCCGTACCGACACGCCGGATAATAACAGGGAAGCCAAACTTTATGGTGCCGAGTTTGCGATTCAGCACTTCTTTGGTGAAACGGGTTATGGTGTGCAGGCCAACTACACCATTGTGCGTGGTGATGTGGGCTTTGATGTGACCGCAGATCCGAATGAGTCGCAGTTTGCGTTGATTGGTCTGAGTGATACCGCTAACCTGATTGGCATGTATGAGAAAGACGGCTTACAGGCAAGAATCGCCTGGAACTGGCGTGATAAATATCTGGCTGAGGTAAACAAAGGGGGATCCAACAACCCCAGGTTTGAAGAAGCCTACTGGCAGATTGATATGAGTGTCAGTTACGATATCACCGACCAACTGACAGTGTTCGCTGAAGGTATTAATGTAACTGGCGAGAACAGTCGCAGTCATGCCCGTAATGAAGCCATGTTATGGTATCTGACTGACCTCGGTGCCCGTTATCAGTTGGGTGCGCGTTACGCCTTCTGATCGGCACTTAGCCCCCGCCGTAACCGGCGGACAAGTAGTACAACCAGAAGCCGCTGGTGACAGCGGCTTTGATCCGTCAGTAACGGCTATACCCAAGTGACTTTTAGTATCTGAAGTTATTTGGGTATAGATGAGGAGTAACAGTATGGCCAGACATGAATTGTTGAATAATATTACCCATCAGCATACCCATGTAGTGCATCAGTTTGGTAGCCAGTACGGTGACAATGTGGCCAGTGTGCCGGTATTCCCCACCGAATTTATCGAATTGCAGAAAGATTATCCCATCCTGTTTCGCCGTGATAAAGAAGATGGCCCCTATCAGGCCATTGCCCTGCTGGGATTTTCCGACAGCGAGAATCTGTTTCTGGATGAAAGCGCTGCCTCAGGCTGGGATGCCCGCTCTATTCCCGCCAGCGTCGAGCGCGGCCCATTTCTTATCGGCTTTCAGCGCCAGCAGGATATGCACGGAGAAAAGGCTGAGCCGGTAGTGCATATCGATATGGATCATCCTAAGGTTACTGAAAGTGAGGGACAGCCGCTGTTTCTGTCTCAGGGGGGCAACAGCCCCTACCTTGAGTATATTTCCCTTAAACTGCAGGCAATTCATCAGGGCATGGCGCTGCAAAAGGGCATGTTTTCCGCCTTTGAGCAATTAAATCTGATTGAGCCGATAAATATCGAGTTTGAACTGAACAGTGGTCAGAAACATCGCCTGATTGGCAATTACGGCATCAATGAAGAGCGCCTGGCACAGCTCAATGGTCAGCAACTGGAGCAATTGCACCGGGCCGGATACCTGCAGCTGGCCTTCGCCGTGATCGGCTCCATGACCAATATACGGCCGCTGATTGAGCGCAAGAACCGTCAACCAGACAGGCGCAGGGAGAGGGCATGAGTTCAGCCATTGCTCGCCGCACTCAGGTCATTGAGGACTGTCAGCCGGGCCAGATCCCGCCAGAGGTTTTGAGCAACCATGAACCTGTAGTGCTTAAAGGGCTGGTCAGCGACTGGAAGCTGACAGAGCTGGCGGGTCAGTCTGACCGGGCGGTGGTGGATTATCTGTGTGAGCACTACAACGGCAGGCCCAGCCAGATTTGCTGCGGTGAACCGGGTATAGAAGGGCGCTACTTCTATGATGAATCCGTTACCAGACTGAATTATGAAACCCGCATCGGCCCCATCGACGAGGCACTGGAGATGATGCTGGCCGCTGCGGAGCAGTCACCGCCGCCAAGCTATTATATCGCCTCGAATGTTATTCATACTCATTTTCCCAAACTACGTGAACAGAACGATATCCGTTTACCACGCCAGCCATCGGATTTGGCCACTGAGCCTGAGCGGGTCAGCATCTGGATCGGTAATCGCTCTCTGGCCGCCTGCCATTATGATGCTTCGGATAATCTGGCCTGCTGCGTGGCCGGCCACCGGCGCTTCAGTCTGTTTCCACCTGAGCAGATCGCCAACCTCTATCCCGGTCCGCTGGAGCCGACACCAGGCGGGCAGGCCATCAGTATGGTGGACTTTGCCAACCCCGATCTTAGTCGCTATCCGAATTTTCCACAGGCGCTGCAAGCCGGGCAGGTGGCAGAGCTGGAACCTGGTGATGCCTTATATTTGCCCAGTATGTGGTGGCACCAGGTAGAAGCGCTGGATCCCTTTAACCTGCTGATCAACTATTGGTGGAGTGAAGCACCCCGGTATACGGGTTCGGGTATGAATGTGCTTTATCATGCCCTGTTATGCCTGCGTGATAAACCGGAGCACGAACGCCGGGCCTGGAAGGAAGTACTGGCCTATTACGTGTTTGACGATCCACAGCAGGCAGGCCGCCATTTGCCGGAAGCGGCGCGGGGCGTGCTGGGCGAACTGGATGAGATGCAGGCCCGCCAGTTACGGGCCATGTTGCTTAACCGGCTGAACCGTTAAGCGCAGTGAATGAGGAATTGCCGTGCAGGATAATGTCGTAACAAAAGTTGTGATTGCCGGTGGGGGTACCGCAGGCTGGGTGGCTGCTGCCGCCCTCAGCAAAAGACTAAATGGCCTGGTCGAAGTGGTGCTGGTGGAGTCTGAGGATATCGGCACCGTAGGGGTGGGCGAATCGACCATTCCACCGGTGCAGTTGTTCCACAATCTGCTCGGTATCGATGAGCAGGAATTTATGCGTGCCACCGATGCCACCTTTAAACTGGGGATCAGTTTTGAAAACTGGGGGCAAGTTGGCGATAAATATATGCATCCCTTCGGCACTACCGGCAAAGGCAGCTTTCTGGCTGATTTTCAGCACTATTATCTGCATGGTCTGCAATTAGGTATCGACGCGCCACTGGGAGATTACTGTTATGAATTACAAGCGGCTCAGGCCCATAAATTCGGCAAAACAGACAGCTCCGGTATCAGTTACGCCTACCATCTGGATGCCGGGCGCTACGCCCGGTTTCTGCGCGGTTTCAGTGAAGCGCAGGGGGTCACAAGAATTGAAGGAAAAATCGCTGAGGTAAGACAACATGCCAATGGGGATATCAGCTCGCTGGTACTGGAGTCAGGGCAGGAGCTGGAGGGCGATCTGTTTATCGACTGCACCGGTTTCCGGGCGCTGTTGATTGAGCAGACACTACAAACCGGCTTTGAAGACTGGGGCCACTGGCTTCCCTGCGATTCTGCGGTAGTAGTACAGACCGAATCTGCCGATACGCTGCCGCCTTACACCCGGGCCATGGCCCATGATGCGGGCTGGCAATGGCGGATCCCGCTGCAACATCGAGTTGGTAATGGCCTGGTGTATGCCAGTGATTATCTGCAAGAGGAACAGGCCCGCGAGCGCCTGCTGGGTAATCTGGAGACACAGGCATTAATGACGCCCAGGGTTTTGCGCTATAAAACCGGCCGCCGCAAACTGTTCTGGAACAAAAACTGTGTGGCACTGGGGCTGTCCAGCGGGTTTATCGAACCGCTGGAATCAACCAGTATCTATTTGTTTATGAACGGCGTGATCCGCTTGCTGAGGCTGTTTCCCTTTAACGGTGTCACCCAGCCTCTGATCGACGAATATAACCAGCAATCGATCAGCGAACTGGAGAAAATCCGCGATTTTATTATTCTGCATTATCACCAGACCGAACGTGATGACAGCGAATTCTGGCGTTATTGCCGCAATATGACGATCCCCGATTCGCTGGCTCACAGAATGGAGCTGTTCAGAGAAGGTGCCCATGCGTTTCAGACCGGTGAGGAATTATTCCGGCTTGAATCCTGGACCCACGTGATGCTGGGCCAGCGGCTGATACCAAAAAGTTATCAGAAAATTGTCTCCACACTGAGCGAACAGCAACTGACCCAACACTTACAGGGAATCCGCCGGACTATCAATCAGGTAGTGGCACGACTGCCCGGACATAGTGACTTTATCGGTCGCTATTGCCCGGCTGAGGGAGAATAGCAGCATGTTGTCTACCCACAAGAATATGCAGATCCAGAGCCTGCATATAGGTAAGGAGCAGGCGCCACTGCTGGTAGTGGATAATTTTGTTGACCAGTCCCAATGGCTGGTGGAGCAGGCCTGCAAAGAGCACCTTGTGGCCAACTCGCCCTATTACCCGGGAATCCGCGCCGCCGCCCCGGCCCGTTACCGCCAGTTGTTATTGCAAAGCCTCGAATCCACCCTGATCGACGCTTTCGGGCTGCCCGCAAACTCATTGAGTTTTTCTGTCTGCCACTTTTCGGTGGTGACTACGCCGCCACAGCAGCTAAAACTCTTGCAACGCATACCCCATTTCGATACGCCTGAGCGCGATGCCCTTGCCGCAGTGCACTATTTGTTTGAGGGCGATCAGGGCGGTACCGCCTTTTATCGCCATCGAAAAACCGGCTTTGAAACCATTGATAAGGGCCGGGCACCGGAGTATTTCCGTTCACTGGAGGCCGAAAACAACGGACCCAATCTGCCTAAAGCCAGCGAAGGCTATATCAGTGGCGATACGCCGCTATTTGAAAAGATTGCGGAACAGCAGGGAGTATTCAACCGTCTGATCGTCTATCGAAGACACTCCCTGCACAGCGGCGCCATCCCGGCCAATGCCAGCCTGTCAGCGGATCCCCGCCAGGGCCGCCTCACTATCAGCAGCTTTATTGATTGTTGTTGAGTGAAAAATTACTGCTCGTTGTCTGGTTGAAGAACGGAGAAAAGTTGAATGCTTTAGTCAAAAACTCACAGCAGCTCATTCACCATAAGACTCGATTCGACGGATTCGATTGCATTTCACAGAAGTGAACTCGATGACGTGGCAGAATCGCTGTTCACTTTTCCCTTTTCTGGTATAGCCATTGACGGCCCCAGTCTTTCCGTGAGAGATAACATGATCAACGGTCAGACTGGTCGGTTTGTCCAGCTCACCGACTTGGACCAGGATGGCTGCTGAGGTCGTCACAGTGCCACCCACATAATTCCACATCACTTCAGGATCGAGGATGGACCTAAGAAAATCCGTGTCCCGGGTCTCCAATGCGATAGCGATATCTTCCACCATCTTGTTTTTAGGCGAATTGCCACAATCTGCGCTGCGGCTTACCTGTGACATCTGTATTCCTCCTTTGGGTATCTGACACCCGTTTTTGGATCGGCCGCAGTCAATGTGGCCGTCCCTTATCCTTGTGCTGCTTGCGCAACATCTAACTGATGCAGTCCAGCCATCTGGCCGGTGTAAAATAGTATCGCCGTTCCCTCGAGTTCTGTCTTTTCCAGCCCGCTTTGCAAGCGAGAATCAATCACTAATATTTACTGCCTCCCCTGTGCCACCTCTGCCTGAAAAGGGCTGGCGGGCAGGCCAGCACCGTTGTAGAGCACTGCTTCGGGGTTATCTGCCCAGGCGTAGCGTACTTTAACCGGTTCTCTGATATCCGGGTGAGACAGCAGAATTTTGTTGCCCTGCTGTTGCACTTTTTTGGCCCATTGATACTCCCCGTCGGCAGCGGCGATGGCAAAGGCGTCGCCGTCTTTGATCACCAGTCCGTCAGTGGCATGTGTGAAGCTCAGCTGCAGTTGTTGCCCTTGTCTGGTCACAGATTGCAGCGCCGGGCCCCGATAGGGCATTTCTTCATTCAGGGCCACGGCTCTTGCGGCCAGGGCCAGACGCTGACCTAAAGTTTTTTTATCAACCGGGTGAATATCGTTCCACTCTCCGGTGTCGATAGCCACTGTCATGGCCGTATTGGGCTCAGACAAGGCCTGTCTTTGCGCCTCTCGCAGACGAGCCCAGTTGCTGTCTTTGGGCACATCGCTTTTTTGCATAAAGTTTGCCAGTTGTACATACAGAAAAGGCAGCTCACCCTGACCCCAATGCTTGCGCCAGTCGCGGATCATGGTTGTGAATTTGGCGTGATAATCCTGCCAGCGGCCGGTGTTCGACTCACCCTGATACCAGATAACGCCTTTAACAGGCATGTGGGTCAGGGGCGCCGTCAGGCCGTTAAATAATCCCAGCGGTTTCCAGCGGATAAAGGTATCGCCCTCCAAAGGCTCGGCAGTGGTGCCGTCCCGCATTTTCCACTGTCCGCTTAGTGTCAGTTTGTCGTTGTCGGTACCCAGCCAGTAGGGTTTGTCTGGCACAAAACCGGTTTTATTACTGGTGGCGGTGACACGAATGGTAACCAGGTTGTCTCCTGCTTTTAACAACCCTTTTGGGATGGTATAGCGCCTGGGAGGGTACTGATAGGTGGTGTGACCCACCTTTACCCCGTTAATATAGGTCTCATCGGCATCCACAGCCCGGCCCATGCGCAGAATATCGGCATTTTCCGCCTGCCCCTTGCTCAGTGTCAGCGTTTTACGCAGCCACCATACGCCAGTAAAGGGCTGGCTGCGATAACCAGGCAGAGTAAAGGTTTGCCAGTGGCTGTCATCCAGCGTCGGGTCATACCAGGGGACAGTGGCATTAAGGCCGGCATCATTCTGATGCAGTTGGCCATACCATTGTTCGTTTTTGGCTTTGTCGGCCAGTGTGATTGACTGAATAAGCGCATCGTTCTTAAAGCGTGAGGCCTCGGCCAGCGATTCGGGAAAGGCCTGCAGTGCTTCTTCGCTTAACCAGGCCTCTACCGGAGAACCGCCCAACGCATTATTCAGTATGCCAATGGGTACGCTGTTGTGTTCAAACAGCTCGCGGGCAAAGTAGAAGGCCACCGCAGAAAATCCGGCCACAGTATCCGGCGTGGCGGACACCCATTGGCCCGATTCAACATCATCCTGAGGCGCTTTAAAATTGTATTTCTGCGGCACTTTAAACTGGCGGATCAGTGGGTAGTCTGCGTTTTCCAGATCCTGTGGGTAGGCTTCTGCTACCCTGGCCATGGGCAGTTCCATATTCGACTGGCCCGAGGCCACCCAGACATCGCCAAAATAGACATCCTTCAATACGATACGATTATTGCCACTGAGCTCTATGCGATGTGGCCCGCCAGCAGGCTGTGGCGGCAGTGCTACCTGCCATTGCTCTGAGTCGCTTCGGGTTTGCCCCACCAGCCTGCCGTTGAGTCGAACCTGCACCTGCTCGCCCGGCTCCGCCCAGCCCCAAAGGGGGATTTTGGTATCCCTTTGCAGCACCATGCCTTCGCCGATAAGTTTCGGAAGACGGATATCGGCGCTGACCACGGGGCTCAGCAATAGCGTAAAAATTAGCAGTATTCTGATCATAAACAGATGTTCTTTGAATCGTTTTGCTCAGCCTACCACCGGCAGGGAGCTGGCCAATAGCGAGTGACAATAATGGCTATGCCGGTGGTAAAAAACATAATCGGGGCTTATGTGCGGTATTCCATAAATCTGTTGTGTGTAAACTGAATTGCAGGGCGGTGCCGGGCTGCTAGCCTGATGGTTTTTACTCTGTCGGGAATAATGCTATGAAGATCACCGATGCACGCGTTATCGTCTGCAGTCCGGGGCGCAATTTTGTAACCCTCAAAATTGAAACGGATCAGGGTCTGTACGGTATCGGCGATGCCACCCTCAATGGCCGCGAACTGGCGGTGGCCAGCTACCTGACAGAGCATATGATCCCCTGTCTGATTGGCAAAGATGCCGGTCAGATTGAAGATATCTGGCAGTTTTTTTATCGTGGTGCCTACTGGCGCAGAGGCCCGGTGGGTATGACCGCGCTGGCGGCCGTGGATATGGCGCTGTGGGACATTAAGGCCAAGGCTGCCAATATGCCGCTGTATCAGTTGCTTGGCGGGCGTAGCCGCGACAAAGTGCTGGTGTATGGGCATGCTAATGGCAAAGATATTGAGGATACCATCGACGCGGTGGCCAAATATCGCGAGCTGGGTTATCAGGCTATCAGGGCCCAGTCTGGTGTTCCGGGCCTGGCGTCTACCTACGGTGTGTCTAAAGATACGTTGTTTTATGAACCGGCTGATGCCGATCTCCCCAGCGAAAACCTTTGGTCTACCAGCAAGTATCTGAACCATGTACCGCAATTGTTTGCCGAACTGCGTCGCCAGTTCGGTGGCGAGGTGCATCTGCTGCATGATGTGCATCATCGCCTCACGCCCATTGAAGCCGCGCGGCTGGGTAAGGAACTGGAGCCTTTCAGGCTGTTCTGGCTTGAAGATGCGGTCACCGCTGAATTACAGGAAGGTTTCCGGCTGATCCGTCAGCACACCACCACGCCGCTTGCGGTGGGTGAAGTATTTTCTTCCATCCATGATTGCCATCAGTTGATCAGCGAGCAGTTGATTGACTATATCCGTACCACAATAGTGCATGGCGGCGGAGTGACCCATCTGCGCCGGATCGCCGCATTGGCGGAGTTGTACCATGTGCGCACCGGATTTCATGGGGCCACGGATCTGTCACCGGTGACCATGGGCACGGCGCTGCATTTTGATACCTGGGTACCCAATTTCGGTATTCAGGAATATATGCGCCACACTGAACAGACCGATGAGGTCTTTCCTCACGACTATCGTTTTAAACAGGGCTATCTGTATTGTGGCGAATCGCCGGGCCATGGTGTGGATATTGACGAGAAACTGGCGGCCAGATATCCCTATAAAAGGGCCTATCTTCCGGTTAACCGGCTGGAGGATGGCACGCTGTTTAATTGGTAGCAGCAACGAGCAACGGACTACAGCCTGCAGATAACAACATCCACTGGCAGGCCACCGTGGTATTCACCACAGTGGTCTGAATAACGGGCTGCAAAGGTAGGGGGAAACCCGCACCTGTGGCAAAATACTCTCTAATCGCCATTCTTGTTCAGTTCCATTATGAGTAGCAAGCCATTAAGGGTACAGGTGGGTTCCACCAATCCGGTTAAAATCGATGCCGCCAGACAAACCTTTGTCAGACTGTTTGCCGATACTGATATCCAGTGTCATGGCATTGCAGCCCCTTCGGGGGTGGCTGACCAGCCGATGACGGAGGCCGAAACCCTTCAGGGTGCCATTAACCGCGTGGCCTATTGCCGTAAACATCAATCTGCCGATTACTATCTGGCTATGGAAGGGGGCGTGGACCGTTTTGAGCATGGCCCGGCCACCTTTGCTTATGTGGTTATCGCTAATCAACAGCACCAGTCTGTGGGGCGCAGTGCTAACCTGCCGTTACCGCTTGTCGCCTGGCAGGCTTTGTGTCAGGGCGAAGAGCTGGGCGATGTGATGGACCGGTTGTTCGATACCCGCAATATCAAACAACAGGGTGGCGCTATAGGGCTGTTGACCAATGGTTGTGAGAGCCGTGAAAGTGCCTATCGTCAGGCGCTGATCATGGCGATGACGCCTTTCTTACATCCGACGCTATACGGAGAATAATATGCAGTATCAATGGATCCTGTTCGATGCCGATGACACCTTGTTTGACTTCGATGCCTTTGCCGGTCTGAGACTGGCCTTTGCCCGGTTTGAACTGGACTTTGCCGAACAGGATTTCAACCTGTTTCTGGACGTCAGCATGCCTTTGTGGCGGGATTATCAGGAGGGGCGAATCAGCTCAGCGGAATTACAACGCCGCCGTTTTGAGCATTGGGCGGCCAGACACGGTCTTGATGCTTCCGTTATTAACGAAGCCTTTGTTGAGGCTATGGCCGATAGTAGCAGGCTGTTACCCGGTGCAGCGGAACTGCTTGAGGCACTCGCTGGCAAAGCGACGCTGGGCATTATTACCAACGGTTTTACCCAGATGCAGCAGCCAAGACTGGATAACAACAAGGTCAGTCATCACTTCGAGCACCTGGTGATTTCCGAACAGGTCGGAGTGGCCAAACCTCATCCGGATATTTTTGAGCACACCTTTAAGCTGTTGGGCAACCCGCCCAAAGACAATATTCTGATGGTCGGTGATAATCCCCATGCAGATGTTCAGGGTGGCATCAATGCCGGTATCCATACCTGTTGGCTGAATCATCATGGTCAGGCCAGGCCCGAAGGCATTACGCCCCATCATGAAGTGCAGGATTTGCACCAGCTCAGGGCGTTGCTGGAAGCGTAATAGCCATTTGGACAATATGGCTACTGAGTTGAAAGGGAGAGGGTGTTGGTTTGATTGTGAACACTCCACAGCATGGACGCTGTGGTGGAGCGTCCAGGGACGGATTTTCTTCTCATTCACTGACCACACTGGCCCTGACCTTCATTATTGGCCAGGCGCACATTGGCCAGTTGGATTACCGTACCGGCACTGCCCTGCAGCACCAGCGGGCTGGTAACCCGGGTCATATCCATATCGGTAAAGCAGCGCAGGGGGACTTTGAGACTCTGCCAGCCCCGGCCCTGCTGTTCTGAGAAGTATTCGGTGAAATCCAGACTGGCCCCACAATCACTGCCACATGCCATGCCGATTGACAGCGAAGTGTTATCGGTAAGGGATAGCAGCTGGTATTCAATTTCCAGTGCCATATCTCCTTCTGCCAGGCGGGCCAGATCTACCGTCGCGCCTGTATCATGGGCCAGCGCCAGCACACCATCTGCTGTAAAGCTAATCACCACCGAGTCTTCCTGCTGGTGGCGATCGGTCGCCTCCGCGCTGATTGCGCCATGTGTGGAGTGTTGCAGCGCATCGGTGACCACAGTCATGTCGCCCCTATCCACTAACTGCAATTGCCAGGGCCTGACAGCCTTACCGGCATACAGATAGCGTCCGACGTTGAGGATCTGGGCCGGATCCAGGCCGGATTCTTCGCTCAGTTGCGGCACATTAAGCTTATCGTCGTAGCTCAGACCATAGTCATAGGCGAATAAGGGAGCATAACCGACATCGCCGAGGTTCAGTGGTTCGCCTTTAGCGTTATCGGGCCAGGAGAACGACAACCTGCCCCGAAAATCATGGCGAATGGTACCGTCGGCAGCCCGGAACAGCAGATCAGCAATGGCTCCGCCCTCGCTACCCGGTAAAAAAGCCGCCACAAAAGCATCGGACTGATTTAACTCAGGATTGACCCATAAGGGCCGGCCGGACAAAAACACCGACACGGTGGCAATACCCTTAGCTTTCAGTTCGCTGAGGATTGCCAGAGCACGGCCATCATCGAAAGCCAGGTGGGAACGATCACCGATAAACTCCGCATAAGGCTGTTCGCCGAATACGACGATGGCGACATCAGGCTTTTCCCTGTAACGCCCGTTGGCACTGAGCTCGACACTGCCACCGGCAGCTTCTACTGCCTGCCGGATACCGTCGAAAACCGACTCGCCATTTGGAAAGTCACTGTTACTATTGCCTGTGCCCTGCCAGCTGAGGGTCCAACCACCGGTTTGTTTGCCAATATTATCGGCGCCGTCACCGGCGACCAGTACCCGGCTGCTGGCTGAAAGGGGTAGCAGATTATCGTTGTTTTTCAGCAGCACCAGCGACTTGCGCGCCGCTTCGCGGGCCACGGCCCGGTGTTCTGGGGCTCCGAGCAGTTCATAGCGCCCCGCCAGTGGTCGTGCTGAGGGCGTGATCTGCTCAAACAGGCCCATTTCTGCCTTGATTCTGAGTACACGACTGACGGCCTGACCCAGTCTGGCCTCGCTGATACGGCCGTCTTTTACCTGGGCAAGCGTGTTGTGATACAGCGTTTGCCAGCTGTCCGGGGCCATAAACATATCCAGGCCGGCATTCACGGAAGCAGGACAATCTGTGGGCTCGCAGCCCTCTATCTGACCATGACCGTTCCAGTCACCCACGGTAAAGCCATCAAAGCCCATGCGTCCTCTCAGCACATCGGTGAGCATAGGCGCAAAACCATGCATCTTGTGACCATGCCAGCTGTTGTAAGATGCCATCACTACCCGCGCTCCGGCCTCGATGGCGCTGTAGTAGGGCGCACCGTGAATGTCCCGCAAGCTGGCTTCACTGTCCTGGTTGCCCCCTGATCTTTGCCGTTCAGGGTGCCACCGTCACCGAGAAAATGTTTTACCGTGGCCAGCATATGCTGACCTTGCAGAAAGTCCTCGCTGCCAGGTTGACCCTGAATGCCCTGTAAGATCTGCGGCGCGTATTCGGCGACCCTGGCCGGATGCTCACTGTAGGATTCATAAGTGCGGCCCCAGCGGTCATCCCTGGCCACGGCAATGGTGGGGGCAAAGGTCCAGTCCAGCCCGGTCACCTGCATTTCGATAGCCGTAATACGGCCAATTTCCCGTAGCAGTTGCGGCTCACCCATGGCGCCCAGACCAATATTATGGGGGAAAATGGTGGCCCCTTTGACATTGCTGTGGCCATGCACTGCATCTGTGCCCCACATCACCGGAATATAAGGCCGACCGTCACTGGTGTCGGTGGAGGCGGCCCAGAACTGATCTGCCAGCTCCAGCCAGGCGCGGGCACCCGCCCGGTTGTCGCGCCCGGGTGCAGAATTACCACCATTGAGTACGCTGCCAAGATAGTAATCACGCACCTGCTGCGGGGTTACGGAGGCTATGTCGGCCTGAATAATCTGACCGACTTTCTGTTCCGGCGTCATCTGTTTCAGGAGCTCACGGACCTTTGTCTCTATGGCGTCATGTCGTGTTATGGGGGAAGACTGGGCTGGCCAGTTATCCGGGGTGATCACAGGGGCCTGCGATGAGGCTTGCTGTACTTTATCGGCGACATTATTGCCAGCCCGGTCACAGCCTCCCAGAATCAGGGCACAGCTCAGTGCCAGAGCAATCCTTGTGGCCGTTGACCGATGCAGTCTGGCGCCAACCCTTCTGATGGTCCGTTTTTGTGTTGTTGTCATCTGTTGTATCACTCCCGGATTATTTCTGACTGGCTCAGATAGGCCTTACTGGCACTGACATCGGTTTTTTCACCGCTGATTGTGATGTCGTCCTCAAGGCGAATATCCGCCGAGGAGCTGCCGATCATCAGTTTGATGTCACCGGGCTCTACGACCCAGTTCATATTGATATCGAAAAAGGCCAGCAGGTTAACCGGCAGGTTAAAGTTTACAGTGGCGCTTTCACCTGCTTTAAGTGGCACCCGGGCAAAGCCTTTGAGCTCTTGTACCGGGCGGGTGGCACTGGCCACCGGATCGTTGATATACAGCTGCACGACTTCGGTAGCGTCGTACTTACCGCTGTTGGTTAATTTCAGGCTGACGTTTACCTCACCATTGGCCCGGGCCTTGCTGGCATCTATCTTCAGATCGCTGTAGCCGAAACGGCTGTAACTCAGGCCATGGCCGAAGGGATACAGAGGGCTGATATCGTCAAACAGGTAACCCCGTTTGGCAGAAGGCTTATGGTTATAATAGGCGGGCACATGACCGGCACTGCGCGGGAAAGTAAGGGGTAGCTTACCCGAAGGGCTGACGTCGCCAAACAACACATTGGCCACCGCGCTGCCGGTTTCCTGGCCCAGATACCAGGCTTCGATTATTGCCGGCATGGAATCGGCCAGTTCGCCCAGGGCCAGCGGCCTGCCGTTGGTCAGAACCAGTACCACAGGCTTGCCGGTGGCCAGCACTGCTTTGGCCAGTTTAAGCTGATTGCCCACCAGTTGCAGGCGGGTTCTGTCTCCCAGATGATCATCGCCCCAGGCCTCCCGGGACACGCCTTCGTTTTCGCCCAGCACCAGCACCACCGCATCGGCCTTCTGAGCAAGACTGACCGCTTGCTCCAACAGGCCCTGACGGTCAGTCTCATCGGCCAGTACAATTTGATCATGGTTCCAGCGCTGCATCGACTGAGTGCCAGCTTTTTTGCTGCGCTCGCTGATATCCGGCACAGGTTTGATCAGCATGGTGCCGGGGGCATAATGCACCTGCGCCTTGTCGGCCAGTTTTTGTTGCAGCCCTTCGACAATGTTCACCGTCTGGCGTGGAATACTGCTGTAGCCGCCGAGCAGGGTTTCATTGGCATGGGGGCCGATCACCGCCAGATTTGCGATCTTGTCTGCATTCAGCGGCAGGGTGCCGTCGTTTTTAAGCAGCACCATGGATTTTTCTGCTATCTGGCGCGCAAAGTCACGCTGTTGCGCGGCGCCGACCCGTTCATCAGCCAGGCTGGCATCCACAAAGGGATTTTCGAATAAGCCGAGGCGGAATTTCATCGCCAGTACCCGGCGCACAGAGCGGTCGATCGCGGCCTCATCCAGCTGACCTGAGTTTACCAGCTCAGCGAGGTGCAAAAAGGCCCTGGGATCCGGGGTTTCCATATCCACCCCGGCCAGCAATGCTGCTCTGGCCGCCTCCGCCTCATTTGCATAAAGACTGTGTCTTGTGTTGAGCTCATGTATGGCGAAGTAATCACTGACTATTACGCCGTCAAAGCCCCACTGATGACGAACAATGTCTTCCAGCAGGGGCTGATTAATATGTGATGGAATGCCATCAATTTCATTGTAGGAAGCCATAATGCTGCCAGCGAAGGAGAGTTTTACCGCCGCCTCAAAGGGGGGCAGGAACACCTCGTGCAATTCCCGCGGACCAATTTGTGCCGGGGCAATATTCACCCCGGCCTGGGGCTGGCCATGGCCGGTCAGATGTTTCAGTGTGGCGACCACCTTATCGGTGGCAAAAGGCGCATTGGCTGATGACAGGCCCTGAAAGCCCTTTACACCGGCGACGCCCATAGCGGTTTGCAGGTAGGGGTCTTCACCAAAGGTTTCCTCAATCCGCCCCCAGCGTGGATCGCGGGCAATATCCAGAATAGGTGTCAGCGCCCAGTGGCCACCGGTAGCGCGCATTTCACTGGCGGCCAGGGCATAGATGTCGTGCAGATCCTGCGGTGACCAGCTACTGGCCAGCGCAATGGCCTGTGGGAAACTGGTGGCATCGAAAGCCACATATCCATGCAGGGCTTCTTCATGCATCAGTGCCGGAATGCCCAGACGGGTCTGTTCTTTGAGCCAGCGCTGGGCGGCATTATTGAATTCGGCGGTCTGACGCGGTGTTTTGAACTCGCTGGGCCGGGCGATATGACCGATACCAACAGGCATGATTTGCGCGGCTTTTTCTGCCACAAATCTGTGCTGCTCGTCTTCCATATCCCGCCGTCGGTGCCAGAGGGTCTGCAACTGGGCGACCTTTTCTTCCAGCGTCATACGGGACAGCAAATCTGCGACCCGTTGGTCTGTGGTCAGGCTGCTGTCCCAATAGGGCAGGTCGTCCGCCTGCGCAGTGATTACCATGCCAGCTCCCAGCAGTGCACAGAGCAGTTGCTTACCCATAACCTTCTCCTGTTATTCCTGATAAGGACGCAAGGTCTGAATACGGCCTTGTGAGTCATAGTGAATTTCAGCCATTTTCACCGAGCGCAGATGCGTGACCCCACCGGAGAGGATCGAATCGTGATAGAACAGATACCATTTCCCCTGGACTTCACAGATGCTGTGATGAGTGGTCCAGCCCACTACCGGCTCTAAGATCCGTCCCTGATAGGTGAAGGGGCCATAGGGGGAATCACCGGTGGCGTAACAAATGTAGTGGCTGTCGCCGGTGGAATAGGAAAAATAGTACTTACCCTGATATTTGTGCATCCAGGAGGCCTCGAAGAAGCGCCTGTCGGTATCACCGGCCAGTAGCGGCTTGCCCTGCTGATCCAGAATCTGAATTTCTACAGGGTCTTCATCAAACTCCAGCATATCGTCGGTGAGTCTCGCCACAATGGGGCCAAGAGCGGGCCCACCGGCAGTGGGCTCCTGGTATTGCTCATTGTATTGATTGTCACGGTAATGCTGTAGCTGACCGCCCCAGATACCGCCAAAATACAGATAGAAGCTACCGTCATCGTCTTCGAATACGGCCGGGTCAATCGAGTAACTGCCCTGAATAGGTTCGGGCTGGGGAATAAACGGCCCGGTTGGCGAGTCGCCTGTGGCGACGCCGATCTGGAAAATGCCGTCAGCCCGTTTGGCGGGAAAATAGAAATAGTATTTGTCACCTTTTCTGGCCGCATCGGGCGCCCACATCTGCCGTTCGGCCCAGGGGACATCTTTTATATGCAGAGCCACGCCATGATCCGTTGCCGGGCTGTCCGGGGCATCCATCGACAATACGTGATAATCCTGCATACCGAAATGATCGCCGTTGTCATTGAATGGGATGCCAGCATCAATATCATGAGAGGGGTAAATATAAATGCGGCCGTCGAACACATGGGCGGAAGGGTCGGCGGTATAGATATGCTCTACCAGCGGCTGAGAGATTGCCTTTGCTTTCAGGCTGGCATAATCGGATTCTGACATATTACTCCCCTGTCTGAATTTGCACGGCTGAACGTCGGCTGCTCAGCTCGTGCTCTATCTGAATTTCTTTGCGTTTGTTGATCTCGTACAGAAACATGCAGCCCACTGCGAGCAAAAAGGGCAGGGCGGCAAACAGGCTGACCGAGAGCAGAATGCCATTGACGGTCTCGGCGCTCTGAATAGTCAGTTCGGTGTCATAGCCGTAGTGAGCCAGTACACCGGCAACCAGCGCGCCGCCGATACTCAGCCCCAGTTTGAGGCCGAAAATCATGGCTGAAAAGATAATGGCGGTGGCCCGGCGGTGATTCTTCCACTCAGAATAATCGGCCACATCGGCAATCATCGCCCATAGCAATGGGATGGTGATGCCATAGAAAAAGCCATGTAATAACTGCGACAGAAATACCAGGCCTGTGGCATCAGGCGGGAAAAGATAAAACACCAGAATAAACAGACTGGAGAGAAACAGGGCGGCGGCAAACACATCCCGCTTGCCAAAGCGGTCTGCCAGAAATTTGGAAAAGCCTATGCCGAGGATCATGCAGATGATACCGCCGGCATTGAACAGACTAAACCCTGAGGTTGCGGCGTCTTTGGGCCACAGAAATTCATTCAGCCCCATACCGGTGAGTACTGTGTTCAGCCCTGCAATAAACGCATTAAAACCGATATCTTCAAGGAAGCGTGCAGTGTGCTGATCACTCAGATAATGTTCAAAATAGAAAATATACATGCCGCCTTTCAGAGACAGGGTAATAAACACCAGTACTGTCACCACCAGCATAATGGCCCAGGGCTTGTTACGTACCAGATCACCAATATCTTCTTTAATACTGGAACCCTTTGTGGCGATAGTAAGCACTCGCTCTTTAGTGGTAATAAAGGTGATCAGAAAAAACACAATCCCCACGCAGGCAAACAGGGTCATGGTATTCTCGAAGCCCACCGCCTTGTCGCCATCGCCGAGAATCAGAACCAGCGGCAGTAACAGTGCCTGAATAATAAACTGCGCAACCATCACCGCCACGAAACGGTAAGCCGACAGGCTGTTGCGATCAGCCATATTGCCGGTCAGTACCCCGCTTAAGGCCGAATAGGGCAGGTTATTGGCAGAATAAACCAGCACCAGGATCACATAGGTAACAAAGGCATAAATGATCTTGCCCTCGGGGCTGAACGCCGGTGTACTGAATGCCAACAGGGCAATGACACCAAAGGGAATGGAGGTCCACAGGATCCAGGGGCGGAACTTGCCCCAGCGGGTCTGGGTCCGGTCGGCAATGATGCCCATTACGGGATTGAAAAAGGCGCCGATAATGCCACCGGTAAAAATAATGGTCGCTGCCGCACCGGCGGGGATCTTATACACATCGGTATAGAAAAAGGCCAGAAAGGTCATCAGAGTCTGGAAGATCAGATTGGCGGCCAGGTCGCCGAGGCTGTAACCAACCTTTTCGGTAACACTGAGTTTCTCCGTATCGGTCGTTATCCGGGCCTGTTGATCATTTGCGGCAAGGGTGTCGGTACTGCTGGTCATGGTTGTTGCTCATTCAGTTGAGTGGGAAGCCAGGCCTGATACTGCCCGCTGACATGCAGCAGAGCCATCATATACAACATGCCATCATAGTAGCGATGCCGGCCAGCGGGTATGCTCTGCTGCCACAGGGCATGGACAAAATCTTCCGCCACCGGGCGGGTGGCTGCGAGGCTGGCCACTGCATTCATGGCCACCAGACCTGTGGTCTGAGCGTTATCCAGTTTTTTGCCATCGAGACTGTACTGGCTGACATAATTGTCCAGGCCTTCGCTGGCAAAAAAGGCCTGTAATCTGTCACTAAGCTGCCGGGCACGGGGATCCTGTCGCCACCAGCTCCAGTCAAAAGACCAGTTCATGGCGGTGCGCCAGGCATCAAAACGAAAATCTTTTGATTCCGGTCGCCAGGGGGCCGCCCAGGGGCTGCCATCAAAATTACCATAGTCCGGCGTCAGGCCCGTTTTGGGATGGGCAGCGAGGCTGAAATAATCACGGCTTGCATGCGCTGCCCGCTTCCAGAATGCCCGGTCGGCCTTTGGGCCCACTCTGGCCCAGACTTCGTAAAAGGCAGGCAGATGATAGGAGGCATCAGTATGTTCTGAGTGGGCCAGATCCGGTGTAAAGCGCACCATGGCGTATTCCGGATGAAACAGGTTAGTGGCGCTTTGTTGACCTTTTATGGTGGTGCCGGTGATGATCTCGCGGTGGCGCATATGGGTAAGCAGATTGTCGGCCTGAGCCTGATAATTAAAAATACCTTCACCATCCCCCCAGCGCACCGAGGCAAAATACAAGGCCGTGGCGAAATATTCTTCGCCATCAGGTGCAGGCATGGGATCAATGATGGTGCCATCGGGGCGCACTGACCAGGCAAAATATCCGTATGCCGGATGGCTGGGATCGTCCTGATAAGTATGACTCACGGCCCAGTTCCACAGGGCATTAAATTCCTGTTGTTTGTCCAGCTGTACAGCGATCATCATGCCATAGGACATGCCTTCTGAGCGTACATCCTGATTATTGATATCTTCGATATAGGCTTTAGGGCCATGGCTATTATGGCCATCTTGGTAGTAGACCCGTTGTGTATCCCTGTCGCCGTAAAATAATTGCGTAAAGGCGCTTGCAATTTTATTGTCAATATCGGCCTGGCTGTAGCCGGCCCCGGCGAACAAATTCGGGTAGTTGCCAGAGATCGCGCCAGCGGTGGTGAGAGTTTCAGCTTCAGTTGATGGCTTATTTGCGCAGCTACTTAGCAGGACTAACAGGGCTATGCTGCCGGTGAGCCTGAGCAGGGCCGAACAAATAAACTGAAGGGGGTTTGAAGTCATAAGCGCGAATCATGTTTGTGGCTGTAATCAGGCCCAACCATACAATGTCGGGCAGACCAGTGCGTTAACGGAATGTTCTGGAATAATTATCTTTTTTAACAACCTGGCCGCTACCTGCTGTTATTGGCCGCAAATAAAACATATGCTGGATTTTCTGAATCTATGTGCCAACGGAGAGTATCTTTTGCAACAGAGTATTGAAAGTTCAGCGACTCAGGATAAAGACAACCAGGGCTTTATTCTGTTTATCAGCATCGTTGCCACCATCGGCGGTTTTCTGTTTGGTTTTGACAGTGGCGTCATCAATGGCACGGTGGATGGTCTGCAACAGGCCTTTAACTCTCAAAGTGTCGGCACTGGATTTAATGTTTCCAGTATGTTGCTCGGTTGTGCGGTGGGGGCTTTCTTCGCTGGTAGGCTGGCAGATATATATGGACGTCGGACGCTGCTGCGTATCGCCGCCATTTGTTTTGTGGTCAGCGCCTGGGGCTCAGGTATAGCAGGAAGTTCACTGGAATTTGTGTTGTACCGGGTTCTGGGCGGACTGGCTGTGGGCGGTGCGTCGGTGATGGCCCCGGCTTATATTTCCGAAGTGGCTCCGGCCCGTTACCGGGGGATGCTCACCACTATTCAGCAAATTGCCATTATCAGCGGCCTGTTTTTGTCTTTTTGCAGTAACTATCTGCTGGCCGAGTTTGCCGGTGCCTCGACGGCTGTGCTGTGGATGGATTTTAGCGCCTGGCGCTGGATGTTCTGGATGGAACTGATCCCCGCGACGTTGTTTTTATTGATGTTGCTGTTTATTCCCGAAAGCCCCCGTTTTCTGGTGCTCAAAGGTCACAGTGAAATAGCGAAGCAGGTACTGACAAGGCTGTACGGCAGCACGGCCGCACAGCGTAAAATCGATGAAATTAACGCGTCACTGGCCGATGATCATAAGCCCCGTTTTGCCGATTTAATCAGCCGCCAGACCGGCAAAGTGCGCCGTATCGTCTGGGTGGGCATTGGTCTGGCCACCTTCCAGCAACTGGTGGGGATTAACGTGGTATTTTATTACGGTGCGGTGCTGTGGCAGGCGGTGGGTTTTTCCGAATCCGATGCCTTGCTGATCAATGTGATTAGCGGTGGCCTGAGTATCGCCGCTTGTGTGATTACCCTGATGGTGATCGACAAGATTGGCCGTAAACCGCTGCTGAAATGGGGATCGGTGGGGATGACACTGACCTTAGGCCTGATGGTGGTGGCCTTTTCCAACGCTGATACGGATGGAGCAGGAAAACTGGTGATGGGCGAGTGGGGGCCGCTGGCGCTGATCAGTGCCAATGCCTATGTGTTTTTCTTTAATATGTCCTGGGGCCCGGTGATGTGGGTGATGCTGGGTGAAATGTTCCCCAATCAGATTCGCGGCTCGGGGCTGGCGGTCAGTGGGTTAGCCCAGTGGGGCAGTAATTTTCTGATTACCATGACCTTCCCTCTGCTCCTCACTGGTATCGGTCTGGCAGGGGCCTATGGCCTGTATACCCTGGGAGCGCTGATTTCTATCCTGTTTGTGGTGAAAATGGTGCATGAAACCAAAGGCACCGAACTGGAAGATATGCAGGGATAAGGGAATCAGGTCAGATTATTTGGATTCGGTCTAACTCCATGTGACACATCCCATGTGCATAGCCCGGCATAATCTGACAGTCAGCTTTGAGCCTTGAGTTCACATATGGGAATTCAAGGCACCTGTGTGCCAATTGCGGACATTTTGCATTCTGCACAATGCAAGACCTGACCCCTTACACTGACCCCGGACATTCTGCATTCTGCACAATGCAAGACCTGACCCCTTACACTCAATGCAAGACCTGACCCCTTACATGACCAAGACCTGACCCCTTACATTTCTTGCACAATGCAAGACCTGACCCCTTACATGACCCCAATGCAAGACCTGACCCCTTACATGACCCCTTACATGACCCCTTACATTCTGTGACCCCTTACATTTCTGACCCCTTACATTTCCCATATGGGAATTCAAGGCAGCCGTGTGCCAAGAGTGGT
Source organism: Lacimicrobium alkaliphilum (assembly GCF_001466725.1). Classification (NCBI taxonomy): domain Bacteria; kingdom Pseudomonadati; phylum Pseudomonadota; class Gammaproteobacteria; order Alteromonadales; family Alteromonadaceae; genus Lacimicrobium; species Lacimicrobium alkaliphilum. The sequence continues at coordinate 3,924,738 of NZ_CP013650.1, read as the reverse complement.
CGTTATGTACAGTTTGAGTGGACCTGCACCCAGATTACTGTGCGGCTCAATGTATTCGATCTATCCTAATGTAATTAAGTGGTCATAAGCATGATTGAAATTTAGGGCGACACAGATTTTGAAAACTCTCTTTACACTTTCTGCACCTGCTACAGAGGAGACCATCAATTTTCCTGACTGCCAAAGCAATCTTTTCTCCAAACGAGGTTGTCTTACGTATAGGCGTTGCTATACTCATACAGGAAGCTGACAGCCTATAATCACAATAAAGTTACCACAAATAATCCCCCCGAAAGGAATAACAATGAATATCTTTAACAGCGGACGCTCTAAAAAAAACATCTCTTACTTTATACTCATTCTCTCCACATTTTTTGTTGCACCAGCATTCTCCTCGCTACAATTCCAAACACAAGGAACAGAATTGGATAACGGGGTATATTCGTATTACCCAGATGAGGAAGGGGGTTCGGGGAGCTTCTCAGTATTTGTGGACAACTTTTCTGTTCCATCTTATATATCAGGAATCATCTTCGACTATGAATTAACTCCCAACACTCTTGATGAAGATATAGGGGTCAATTGGCTCGTGTTCAGGGTGTTCGAAAATAGTAGCTTCGATGAAGTTTGGGGTCCAACCCAGTTAGATCTCTGGGTTCAATATGAGCCGGAGTTAGAAACAATTTCTGGTAAGGCTTTTATTAGTTTGAAAGATTTCAGTGGTCAAGATATATCCTTCGGCTGGTCGTACATAACTGATGGTTTAGAGAACGCTGGCTTTTCGTTGTACGATATAGCACTTATCGATGAACCTAGTTCACTGTTTTACATTTTTCTTGTTTTCATACTCTTTAACTCATGGAGAATAAGAGTCGGACACTAGAACTAGCTATAACGGTTCGCGTCGCCAATTCTTGTTTTTGGTTTAGAAGCGTTGTTGTAGGTAAGGAAAAAATGGGGGCGCACTATGATGTTCCCCCGATAAATCGGACACGCGTTGTTGTTAGGCGGCATTTTCAAACTGTACCGGAGAAAGATAGTTCAGGCTACTGTGCAATCTCTTCCGATTGTAGAACGTGCCAATGTATTGTTTCGAATCCCTTATCATTTCAACAACTACCGCCCCTTGATCGAAAAACGTCAGCAGACTCTAACATTTTATTTTGTGCTTCTAACTCGCTCTCTATCCTATTTAATAGATCAAAGCACTCATGACACCAAGGAATAAATTTAGTTTTTAACTCGCAAATCACCTCTTCCAAGTTGTCGATGTCTGACAGCTTAATTGAAAAAATTTTGTCTCCGAAATTATAATAAGAGTCTCCGACACCATATGTAATTGGCTTATTTTTCATTTTAATTTTTTTTGTGTGTATCAGTTTATCTAGTGAACTTCTAAGAAACGATGAAAGACCAATGAAGTCGGTGTCTTGATAGTCAACTTTAGAAAGATCATAGTGCCACCGCCCATGACCACGGTAACTTAATTCAATTGGTGGTAGCCAAGTTAAATCTACATATTTGCTGGAATGATCATACTTGATCTTAGAAAACACCTCTCTAATTTCTTGAGCAATTAAGTTCACCCTAAAATCAGCATTATCAATTTCCTTTAAATAAAAAAGAACCTGCATATATTCTGAGTATTTTTCTCGACATCTTTCGTAGAATTTCTTTTTAAGATCAGATGGTGAATCCCTTACGAATCTTGCCGCACTAAACTCAGCAATGCTTCTATGCATAAACACATAAGTTTCATTTTCGGGCAATAATAGATTAGTGTTAACACTTATATCATGCAATATTTCTTTAAACGCAGTGCTTTCAATGTTGTAGAAGGAGGCTACTTTAGGAAGTAACTCAACCATAGCCTCTCTATTAACTACAAACTGGCGAGTTGATACGCATAAAAAAGATAGCCCCACAAAAAAGTTTTCTAAATTTGAAACATCGAGTCCGGATTTGAATTTTCTTGAGAAATTTGGCTTACTCCTGTCATGTCTTGATATAAGTAACAAAAATAATCCATCATAGAACTCGATCATTGTTTTTGGGATTTGTTTGTTGACCTTGTAAGATATTGCAAGCATGGTAAGCATCAAAGGAGTCACAGACATTTCTGTAAGTTCATGACCCTCTCTCAGAATCTCTTTTGAAAGATCTCTTGCAATATTATTCTCCCAATAGAATAGCTTCTTAAAGAAGTTTTCAAACTCTTCGTGGTGAACATTCTGCATTCTGCTAACTACAAAATATACGGATTTTTGTATTTCCTGATCTTTTCTACTAGTTACGAGAATCTTCAAAGATGGGGTGACGCACAAACCTTCAATTTCATTGAAGGTTCTTTCAATTAAATCTTCTTTTATTTCATCAAATGCGTCAAGAAGTAGTGAAACTCGTTCATCTTCCAAAAGATAAGGTAAATGATTCTTCTTTATTTCGATGCCATAAGAGGATAGGCAACGCAATATAAGACTTTCCAGATTGTTTTCTTTATCGATTCTTCGCAGCTCGACAAAAATTGGTATTTTATACCCCTTCCTAATTTCTTTTCCAGCTAGGTGTTTTAGAAGTATGCTCTTTCCTTGTCCAGTGTTTCCCTCAATCACAACTTTTTTATTGTTGTCGATTTTATCAATATCATCTAGGTACAACGATTGTCCATGCAAGTCCAAAGAGGTCGGGTAATAGAAAGTATTTAGATTTACAGGGTTCTCTGGATTCCAAATAGTTCTAACCACCTCGCAGTTCGATGCTGTATCTTCTATGCTGTCTATTTTTATAGTTTTGCTTCTTATCTTCCTATAATAAATATTCGCGGCGCGGTCATATACTTTGGGAAGTAAAAACTTTATTACTGAGATGACAAGATCCATTTTCTAAACACCATGTATTTTGGGGTAAATGCCAAAGAATCTAGGCATTCCCCCAAAATACATGAGTTTAAACTGCTGCACAAACATTAAAAATGAAAGGGTAAAAAAGGATAAGATCCATATTAATGCTCTTACCTCTCATACCGACTGACAACATAAGCTCCAAACTTATCCTTTAATATCCGCTCCTCGCTCTTAGCTGACTGTCCGGTTGAGTCTAAACTTTTCGGGAAACGTGTCAGGTCGGGCAGAGTCATAGCGCAGCGCTATTAAGGCCTGTACTTCCTAATACGGTGTTTCAGGCCCGGCGTCTGGTAAGCCGGGGAATATCTTCCTCTCTGGTTTCCGGCTCGGTCTGGCTGGTGGTTTTACGGGGTTTGATTTTCTCTCCCAGCACCAGCATGCAGGGGGTTAAAAACAGTGTCAGCGCAGTGGCAAACACCAGTCCTCCTGCGATGGCGCTGGACATCTGGGTCCACCATTGGGTGGAGGGCGCGCCAAAGCCAAGGCTGGGCTCGAGCAGATTGACGTTGACCGCCAGCACCATGGGCATCAGCCCCAATACTGTGGTAACAGATGTCAGCAGTACCGGTCTTAAACGCAGGCAACCCGTTTCCAGTGCGGCCTGTTGTGGTGACAGGCCGTCATCGCGCATCTGGTTATAGGTGTCGATGAGTACAATATTATTGTTTACCACAATGCCCGCCAGGCCGATAATCCCCATGCCCACCATGACCACGCCAAAGCTCTGGCCATTCACCAGCAGCCCCAGCAATACCCCGGCGGTGGAAAAAACAATGGCGGAGAGCACCAGCAGGCTCTGATACCAGCTGTTAAATTGCACCAGCAGGATCATCAGCATCAGAAAGATGGCGGTGATAAAAGCGCGGATAAGAAACATCATGGCCTCTTCCTGATCGGCACTTTCGCCGGCGGCTTTTATCGACACACTGTCCGCTATATCCAGTTCACTGGCATACAGGGCCTGCAGCCGTTCGCTGACCTGATAACCTTCAGCAAGGTCCGATTTTATGGTGATGGCGCGACTACCATCAATGCGCTTAACAATACTGGTTTTTGGTGCCGGCTGCAGTTTCACAAAATTACTCAGCGGCACCTGTCCGCGCGGGGAGTTAACCGTCAGACGGCTGAGCTGATCTAATGAACGCCAGTCCTTTGGAAAGCGTACGCGAATATCCACCTCATCACTGGCGTATTCAGGGCGGAATTTGGCCAGCAGCAGACCATTACTTATCATCTGTACGGCGTTACCTACTGTCAGCACATCGGCACCGAAGCGTGCAGCGGCGGCGCGATCAACCAGCAACCGCCATTCCACCCCGGCTAAGCTGCGATCATCTTCGATATCAACAAAGCCCTCCATCTGCTGCATCTGAGCGATGATCTTTTCCACCGCCTGTTCGGTGGCTTCGTTGTCCATACTGCTGACCTGCAACTCGACCGGTTTGCCGGCTGCCGGTCCGCCTTCCTGCTCACGGAATTCGAGAATAATACCGGGAATATCTGCAGTCAGTGAGCGCATTTCTTCGAGTATCTCTGCCGCCCGCCGGCGCTGATGCCAGTCGATAAACTGAAACTGCAGGGTGCCAATCACATCCGGCGCCAGTTCACCGCTGGCACTGGCCAGCGAGCGGGCATACAGGGCCTTGACTTCAGATAAGCCAAGCAGGCGCTTTTCGACCTTTTGCAGCAGGGCGTCTTTTTCATAAATTGACATATCGCCACGGGCTCTGACCCAGACCTGGGCTGACTCAGGCTCAACGGAGGGGAAAAATTCCAGGCCATGGTTGTATTTCCAATAGGCAATGTAAATCACAATAATGGCGCCGATGGTGCCCATAAAGGTCAGGACAGGCCGTCGCAGCAGATGACCGAGGATACTGCCATAAGCCTTTCCTCCGACACTGTTTTTAAGCTCGTGAACCCGGTTTCGACGGCGGCTGACACTGCCCATAACCGGCAGAAATATCAGCGCCATAAACAGCGATGCCAGCAAACAGAGGATCACTGTAGCTGGCAGGTACTTCATAAACTGGCCGACCACACCGGGCCAGAACAACAGCGGCGTGAATACCGCGATGGTGGTGGCGGTGGAGGCAATAATAGGCCAGGCCATACGGCTGGCGGCATTGGCCCAGGCCCGTTTGGGTTGCTGGCCTTCAGCCAGATTCCTGTCTGCCAGCTCGCTGACCACAATGGCGCCATCCACCAGCATTCCGGCAACCAGGATCAGGGCAAACAGCACGATAATGTTCATGGTATAGCCCAGCATATAGATCATCAGTATGCCGGCAAAAAATGCTCCCGGTATGGTAATACCTACCAGCACCGCCGAGCGCATGCCCATGGTGGCGATAATCAGGATCAGCACCAGCACCACAGCAGTCAGTACATTATTGAGCAGATCCGAGAGCATGGTTTTGACATCTTTGGACTGATCCATGATGTAGTTTACCTTCATGCCCTCGGGCAGAAGGCTGTCGGCCTGTTCAATAATCTGTTTGGTCTGCTCTATGGTGGAGATGATATTGGCACCGCTGCGTTTTTTAATCTCCAGTACCACCGCAGGCTGCCCGTTGATGCGGGCAAAGCCAAGAGGATCTTTAAAGGTGCGGTTGATGGTGGCCACATCGGCAAAGGTGATAACGGTGTCGCCCTCTACCTTGATGGGTATAGACAGCACATCATCCAGATCCTCTATCACCCCCGGTACTTTCATTGCCATGCGGCCGGCACCGGTGTCCAGACTACCGGCGGCCACCAGGCGGTTATTGTTGGAGACCAGGCTGAAAAGTTGCTGATAATCCAGACCGTAACCTTCCAGTACCTGCGGATCGACCACGATTTCGAGTAAATCTTCGCGGTCACCACCAATATCCACCTCCAGCACCTCGGGAATGGACTCGATGTTCTCTTTTAACTGGCGGGCGATAAATACCAACTGACTTTCTGAAACCGGACCGGACAGACCGACCGACAATACCGGGAACAGGCCGACATTGATTTCGTTGACGGTGGGCTCTTCCGCTTCACTGGGCAGTTTGGCCCGGGCTGCGTCCACCTTGACCCGCACATCTGACAGCGCCTGATCGGCGTCAAAGCCGGCATCGAACTCCAGCATCACCGAGGCATGACCTTCACTGGCGGTAGAGGTCATCTTTTTGATGCCCTCTAAGGAGCGCAATTCGTGCTCCATGGGCCTGACAAGTAAGCGTTCGCCATCTTCCGGGCTGATGCCATCCAGGGTCATGGACACATACATCAGGGGAATAGCTACATCCGGATTGGCTTCCTTGGGAATGGACTGATAAGCGGTAATCCCGGCGATAAATAAAAACAGCAATAACATGATACTGGCACGGCTGCGTTGAATCGCCGCGCGAATCATCTCGCTCATGAGCTTACCTCAGTGGTGCGCACAACGTCTCCTGGCTGCACAAAACCGGCGCCCTGAATGATGATTTGTGCCCGTTCCGGCAAACCGCTGACCCAGGCGCCATCGTTGGTGGCGGAGAGGATGCTGACCGGATAAAACTCCACCTGTTTTTGCTGATTAACCACCGAAAGCCCCAGGTTACCGCTGTCATCCAGGCTCAGCAGCGCCGGTGACACATAATGGGCGGGCACACTGCCAAGGGCTATTTCCACCGTGGCGCTGCCACCGGCGATGCGCCAATGCTGCGGGTTGGGGGCCGTGATCTCGATATAAAAACTGCGGGTGGAGGTGTCGGCAGCCGCGCTGATAAAGCTTAAGGTGCCTTCCAGTTTGCGGCCATCGAGCAGCGTCAGGGTCGCGCTCTGGCCGATTTCCAGTTCGCTAACATGTTGCTGTGGGATCTGCGCGGTGACCTTGAGCTTGTCCAGTTGCACCAGTTGCATCAGGGCCGTGCCGCTTTGCACCAGGTCGCCCACTTCGATATGGCGGCGGTCGACCACGCCGTCAAAAGGGGCGCCGGGTTCAGTCTGACTAAGGTTAAGACGGGCGTTGTGTAATTCGGCTTCGGCCTTTGCCAGTTCACTTTCCAGCCGGGTCAGTTCAGTGGCTGAGGAAAACTGCGATTCTCCCAGGGAGCGCGCGCTTTTCAGTTCGCTTTGACGTAATTTCAGATTGGCCTGAGCCTTTGCCAGCAATGCGCTGCGGCCTTCATCGGAAATACGCAACAGCTTTTCCCCTTGCTGCACGGGCTCGCCCTGTTGCTTGTAAAGCTGTTCTATTCTGCCGCTTTGCTGTGACTTGATTTCCACCAGACGCCAGGGCAACACCTGGCCCTGTGCAATTGTTGTGGCTGCATAGGGCCGGGCCTCAGACCAGCGAGTTTCAACGCTGGTCAGTTGCGCTTTTGGAGGTTGTTGCTCTGCGGGCGCTTCGGTACGGGCACTGTAGTCATCACCACTTAACAGCCAGATGACCAGTACAATCGCCAGCACTATGGCGATGATCACGGGAGAAAAGGACATTTTTTTCAACATAAGTGCATCCCTGGCAACAGGCGCGGATAAATGATCAGCATAGCCTGAATATACCGATGGACTTGAGCACCAGCAAGGAAGCAATTGTAAGCTTTAGTTATTAGCCGCCGACACTGTACTTAAAGCACTTGTCTGAATTTTTATAAAGAGAAACTGAGCTTACTGGATTCTGCATGCCAAACATGAACAGCTCTCCGGCAAGCTCGTAACAATGAAGTCTGACTATTGCGTTGTGTTTAAGTCAGAAAGTCAGCCAATTTGTGTCTTTCCACTTTACCAAGTGGATTACGGGGAATAGCTTCTAACTGGATGATTTTCTCAGGCAACTTAAATGTGGCAATCTTACTTTGTTTCATAAAGCTGACCAGTTGCGCGAGTGTTATCTCTTTTCCCGGGTGAGTAACGACAAAGGCTGCAACCCGCTCTCCCATAATATCGCAGGGGTAGGGAGCGACGGCGGCTTCAACAATATCCTGATGGGCGTTTATAAGTGTATCCAGCTCAGCCGGAGAAATATTTACTCCCCCTCTTATAATCAAATCTTTACAGCGTCCCCTGAAATGATAAAAAGCCTGATCATATTGACTGATTTCAAACAGATCCCCTGTCCGGTAGTAGCCATCAGGGGTGAAAGCTTCGTCGGTAAGCTTGTCAGCACCATAGTAGCCATCAAAAACACTCGGCCCCTTTATTTGTAGCTCACCCTGAATACCTGGTTGCTCTATGATTTCTCCACTGGTTCGATCAACGATGCGGGTTTGCAGGAATTTGTGCGCGCGGGGAAAGAGTTGTGCCCGCTTTTCACTTGATGTTGTTTCATTAGGCCCGCAAAGCAGACAAACACCTTCATTCGAGCCAAAGTGATTGACAATTTCTATATCAAAGCGTTCCTTAAAGCCCTCTACCATCCAGGTATCCAGTGGCGCAGAGCCTGAGCCTATGGCTCTGATGCCGGAAAAGTCGCACTGTGCCAGCAAGGCTTCATTCTTGAGAATGTTATTTAATAGCGCGGGGGGAGCCAGAGTGTAGCTGATCTTTTCAGACACAATCTGACGCAGGAAAAGGGGCAAATCCAGGGGGTGATGCAAGACCAGCTTGCCACCACTGTACAGCCAACTAAGAAATAATCCGCCAATGGAGGCCATATTAATAAACGGAAACGGATTAAGCAGAGCTTCTCCATCCTCAATCTGATTGCCTTCATAGGTTGCCAGACCAACGGTCAGCCATTGATTATGTGAACGGGGAATACCTTTCGGTGCGCCTTCCGTACCTGATGTCCAGCAGATGGTAAATACCTGATCCGCAGTGATATCAACCTCTTTGATATAGGCTTCCAGTGGCTGTAAAGTGTCCACCTGCTGCATCATTTCACTCAGATCTGTAGTGCTTTTCCCATCGAAAAAAGTAAACACTTCGGGTGATGTCTTAAGCTCTGAAGATGCCGACTTCACCGCATCAAGAATATGCTGGGTAAAGTCCTGTTGCTTGAATGTGGCAACGGTTATTACAGCCTTGGGCTGCAGCACGTTGAGAATACGCTGTAATTCGTATTCCTGGTATTGCATGGGAATCGGGCTGACAATGGCTCCCAACTTCGATGCTGCCAGATATACGAGCACCAGCTCAATAATATTTGGCATCTGTACCAGCAGAATATCATCTTTACCAATATCGTTTTTCAACAGAGAAAGCGCCAGCCTGTCAACTTTATCCATTAAATCCGCATAACTTAGCCGCAAAGGCTGAGCACCGGTTAAATCGTATTTATTAAGTGGATCAACAAGCGCAATTTCACGACTTTTCGATTTGGAGGTTTGACTCAGCAAGTTGTGTAGCTTGCGGTCACCCCAGATTCCTTCATCGCGATAGCGAGCGATATCTGAACTACTTGTAGTTATCATAATTACCCCTTTGTTCTAGAGACTAAGATCTTCACCACGGGCCCAATTGGCATGGAATCCATATGGCAAACGATGGGGAAGCTTAATTTTACAAACAGGGCCTTTAGTGATGTCTTTAGCATCGAAAATCAGACAGTAGGAGGTCCAGTCATTGGTGTCGGTGACAAAATTAACCAGGTAACCATCATCTTCCGGGTCGGCGCGAGTAGCCGAGCGTCTGGGACAGAACGGGGTTTCGCTGCCGAATACACCAGGCCCGTAGTCATAACGATCATATTGCCCGGTCTCAATGTCGTATTTCAGCAATGCGCCAAAGGCCAGTGTGCCAACATTGTCCTTATCCCGTTGCATAATATACTGGTTGTAACTGTATTTGCTTTTGTACCCAAGATAGAGCGGGTTAGAGCAACAGAACTCAGTGTTCAGTGTATCCAGATCACCTTCAATAACCTCGCCGGTTTTGAGATTGAATTTCCAGACATACATATTGGCTTCCAGCCGCATATAGGCCAGCATATGAGAGAGCTTACCTTCGCTGGGGTCAGCCTTTGGCATCGGGTTGGTTGACCTGCAACCAACCTGGATCACCCAGTCACCCTCTTCCCAGCAATTTACCGTGTGAAGTATGTAACAGGGTTCGCATTCAAACCATTTCACTTCACTCCCCGCACCATATCTGGGCTGTACACCAAATCTGGTGGGAACATCAGTATGAAACGTCATTACCCGCTTTTTTGTTTTCTTAAGCAGCTCAACATCATGATAAAAGGGGCAGTCATGCAGAATGACATAGTTCTGAGTCACACCGATATCATGGGGCAGGCGTGGGCCGGGTAGCTCAATATCCTGCTGATGTATTACATTGCCCTTCTTGTCGGCAATGCCATAACTCATGTAGGGGAATTCATCGAAGTAGTCAAAGAAGATTAACTCTTCTTTCTCCCAGTCAACTTTGGAGTGAGCTGAAAGCGCGCGTTTGAGCTGGCCATTCAGGTCTTCCCGGCCTACGGTCTCAAGGGTTTTGGTGTCCAGCTTGTAAGGGGTGCCAGCGTTATACCAGAGTGACATGATATGGCCGTTGAAGTACATCACGTCGGTGTTTGACGTATCTTTAATAGGAAAGCCCGGCAAGCTGAAATCGAAAGGTCCCATCACACCAGGCCAGATAGCCTCGTTGGCCTCTTGCTCTTTCAGGTACGCTTCGGTTTTTATCCATCGGTTGCAAAAACGAGCCCGGCCCTGTTTAAAGTAAATGGCATACAACATACCGTCACCATCAAAGGGATGGTAGTTGAAGCGCGGTTCATGCACTGGATTGGGGCCGTTGCGCAGATAAGCGCCATACAGATCTTCGGGTATACTGCCACTGACAATCTCTAATTCGTCGGTATCGGTTTCGATTGTTGTCGGGGCATAGACACCATGCAGATATGGATTGTCTATATTCCTGGTCCATTCAGGGCTATCAGGCGACTCTCGCCCATCCCGGGACAATCTGATGGTATTACGATCGGTGATTTCAAATTGGCTCATGACATATTACTCCCTATTTCCGGGCTTAAGCGTCTGCGTCAGCTCGCTGGCAGCAGAGACGTATTCCCGGGCAAGTAGATTAACGATGCTGGACACATCGGAGACTGATTCTGAAGCTGATACGCCCTGGCCTGCTGCCCAGATATCCTTCCAGCGCTTGTTATCAGCACCGTTGCTGGCAAAATCAATTTTGCCTTTTGCAGTCATATTGTCCGGATCCAGTCCGGCGTTGAGCAGCGACTGGCGCAGCCAGTTGGCTTTGACTCCGGTAATGGCATCTGAGGTTACGATGTCATCAGATGACGCTTCGACGATCATTTGTTTGTACTCGTCTACACAGAGCGCTTCTTTTGTGGGAATAAAACGGGTGCCCAAATATGCAGCGTCAGCTCCCATTGCACGGGCTGCGAACACGTTTTTCCCGGTACTGATGCCACCGCCTAAGACAATGGCGCCATCCCACCACTGGCGTACTTCATTGACAAACACGAAAGGAGAGAGGTATCCGGTATGACCGCCGGCACCGGCTGATATCAGTACCAGCCCATCTACTCCCGCTGACGCCGCTTTCTTGGCGTAGGTTGTATTGACAACATCCGCCAGTACAACACCGCCGTAGCTATGGATGGCTTCAACAACATTCTTTGGACTACCCAGTGCTGTGATAACAATCGGTGGCTTGTATTTGAGGATTACCTGCAGATCAGCTTCAAGACGCGGATAAGAGGGATGTACTATCAGGTTAACAGCCCATGGAGCCGGGTTCTGTGCAGAACTTAACTGCTCCGTTATCTCTGCCATCCACTGATCCAAAATTTCGGGCGTTCTGGCATTGGGTGTGGGAAAACTCCCCACTATTCCCGACTTACACGCGTTAATGACCATTTCCGGTCCGGAAATTAGGAACATCGGCGCCTGTAAAGCCGGTATTTTCAATCCGGCAAGCAGTTTCTGAGCTTGATTCATAACACCTTCTCTTATCATCGAGATGCATCTGTTCCATAGCGAAACAATATGCATACATTTCATTTACACTTATGATTGAATAGAAAGACTTATAATGCAAGTAATAGTTTTAAAGGCTATTCAGGAGGGAGCTGCAAGAGCTAGTCAGGGAAATATTTTTGTCATCGGGGACATTGTCCCTGACAAAAAAACGCAAACAGCATGAAAAATGAAAGTCTTGCACTGCCAGTTTTGCCCTGATATTGTGAATGTAACTTTCAATATAGTACCTACTTGAGGTGGAATGTGCTACAGACAAATGATGTGGATTGGTTTGCAGAGCATCGGTCAACGCTGAGCAAAGCAATTGACGCCTGTAACCATCGATACGCATGGACCGCTTATGCCGAATCGCCAAGCAGTAAAATTCACGGAAAAGAACCGCCTATCCAGGGAAAAGCCAATTTTGAGCGAATGCTGAACCGGGACTTTCCCCTGACAATGCCAGGCGAGGTGGGCCGGATTGGTGAAGAGGTTTCACCCTATACAAGAGAGCCTCTGGGTATCAGCTATCCCAGGGTTGATGTAGAAACGCTCTATCAGGCTATGGCAGCTGGAAAAGAGCAGTGGGCTGAGACCTCTGTTAATACCCGCTTTGGTGTTTGCCTGGAGATACTGCATCGTTGCTCGCAGCAGTTATTTGAAAATGCTCATGCCACCATGCATACATCGGGGCAGAGCTTTATTATGGCATTTGCCGGCAGTGGCGCTAACGCGCTGGATCGGGGGCTTGAGGCTCTGGCGTATGCTTATAAAGCGGTGCAGGATATCCCGCCTACAGCCAGCTGGCAGCGACGTTTTGGCTCGGGACCGGAGATCCAGCTGGAAAAGGAATATAAGCTGATGCCGGTCGGCGTGGCAGCCGTGATTTGCTGTGCAACTTTTCCGTTATGGAATGGTTATCCGGCCTTAATGGCGAGTCTGGCAACAGGCAATCCAGTGGTGATGAAAGCCCATCCTAATGCCACTTTGCCAGTGGCGATGCTGGTGCGTACCTGTCGCGAGGTGCTTGCTGAGGCCGGGTTTGATCCAAACCTGGTGACACTGGCGGCAGACACGCGTTCAGAGCCTGTAGCCAAAACGCTGCTGGAACATCAGGATACCGCGATCGTCGATTTTACCGGCAGTCCGGCCTTTGGTAGCTGGATTGAGCGCCATTGTTCACAGCTGCAGGTTTATACTGAAACAGCGGGGTGTAACTCGGTGGTTATCGAATCAACGGATAACCTCAGCGCCATGGCAACAGCAATTGCACAATCGCTGTGCCAGGCTTCGGCACAAATGTGTACCAGTGTGCAGAATATTCATATTCCGGCCGCAGGAATTATGGCTCAGGGCCGTCAAATCAGTTTTGATGAGGTGGCAGGTGCGATTGTCGAAGCGGTCAATCAACTGTTGGAAAAGCCGGAGCAGGCGGCATTTCTGTGTGGAGCGTTGGTGAATGATGATATTCCTGACACCATCAGCCGTTTGCGCAGCGAGGGTAACAAGGCAGGCCGCATATTGCGTGACTCGGCACCATACGCTCATCCGCAATTCAGCCATGCCCGCACCGCTACGCCGCTGATTTTAGAAGTCAGCCAGCAGCAAAAATCGCTCTACAGTCAGGAGTTGTTCGGGCCAATTTCGTTTATTATCAAAGGCCAGGACAGTGACGATTGTCTTATGGCGGCCAGCAGTGATGCGGCTGATTACGGTGCCATCACCTCCCATGTTTACTCAACGGATGAGGCATTCATTCTCCGGGCACAACAAAGCTTCAATCGTTCCGGTGCTTCTCTTGCCTGCAACCTGATCAACATGCCCATCAATTTTGCTGCAGCGTATAGTGACTTTCACGTCACTGGTCTGAACCCTGCCGGTAATGCATGTTTGACCGATCTTGCATTTGTCTGTCGTCGTTTTCGGGTGGTTCAGAATAAGGTCATGAAAGCATGACCGGAGTGGCCATAGTGGGTGCGGGTATGACTGCACTGGGAAAATTCCCTGAGGCTTCGGTTAAATCTCTGACTCAACAGGCTGTTGGCGAAGCCTTAAAGGATGCGGGCTTGGATATCTCGTCGGTGCAGGCGGCCTGGTTTTCTAATTCAAGGCAAGGCTTGTTTGAAGGTCAGAATGGCATTCGTGGGCAATGTGCGTTGCGGCCCTTAGGAATCGGACCCATACCCATTACCAATGTCGAGAATGCCTGCGCGTCGGGTTCAACAGCTCTTTTCAATGCAGTGTCACATATTGCGGCCGGATTCTGTGATGTGGCGCTGGTAGTGGGGGCAGAGAAAATGTACTTCCCCGACAATCGGCCAATGATGTTCAGGGCTTTTCTGGGAGGCACCGATATTCACCGGCTGGAGGAGTTCGAGCGTAAGGTCGCTGGTTGGGCGCAAAACCTGGTACCCGAAGAGTTTACTGATCAATCACAAGTACAGCGCAGCTTCTTTATGGACAGTTATGCCGGCCAGGCAAGGTTGCATATGCAAAAATTTGGTACAACCCGTCGGCAACTGGCTGCAGTAGCGGCGAAAAATCATTGGCACTCGACCATGAACCCGCTGGCCCAGTATCAACATGATATGAGTATCGATGAAGTCCTCGCCAGTCGTTCCATCAGTTGGCCACTAACCCTGCCTATGTGCGCCCCTATTTCTGATGGTGCAGCGGCATTAGTGCTTTGCTCAGAAAAAATGGCCCGATCTTTATATGCAGACAAGGCAATAGGGATTCGCGGGATCAGTTTGCTTACAGGTATATCAAGAGCTGACTCAGATTTCTCTCAGCATATAGGCCGGCTGGCTGCCCTGGATGTGTATGAAAAGTCCGGGATTGAACCTACGGATATTGATGTGGCTGAGGTGCATGATGCAACCGCTTATTCAGAAATCCAGCAGATCGAAAATCTGGGTCTATGTCCGATTGGAGAGGGCGGTTCTTTTAGTGAGGCCGGCCATACACGTCTGGGTGGGAAAGTTCCTGTTAATACCTCTGGAGGGTTGATCTCAAAAGGCCATCCAGTGGGTGCCACCGGGCTTATGCAAATACAGGAACTGGTAGCACAGTTGCGCCATCGGGCCGGCAAGCGACAGGTACCAGATGCACGCATTGGTGTGGCGGAAAATGGCGGTGGTTTCTATGAGAACGAAGAGGCCACCACAGTAATAACAGTATTGGAGAAAATAAAATGCTAGCCAATTCAGCAAGTTTACCCTTGCCAATTGATTACTTGTACAAAGGGCTGGCTATTAATCCGAATGCGCCTGCGGCCACAGACAGCCAGGAAACGGTAAACTATCAGGAGCTGGTATATCGTGTGGAGGCGTTAGCTTTAGCTCTACATGAACGTTATCCCTCTGGTGCCCGCATTGCGTTATGCGCGGAGAATCATATCGGCCACCTGACCGCTTACCTGGCTATTCTCGCTGCCGGTTGTATCTGGATCCCCGTTAACCCCAAAAACGGTGCAAGCTTAAACCGGCAACTGCTGGAGCAATCCTCACCTTCACTGGTGATTGTTGATGAAGCCAGCCAGACGACGCTACCAGAAGGAATCACTGTTCCGGTAATGTCGCTGACCTCAACAAGAGACACTGACCAGAGCGCCCAGGCACTGGTTGAGAAATATTATCAAATGCCCTTCACTGCGATGCGCCCCGAACCGCAGGAAATTATGGCGATCAAATTTACCGGCGGCACCACAGGTACGCCTAAAGGTGTAATGCAGTCTCATCATAACGTTTCCGCGGTTGTGGAATCGCTCCGGGAACTGTATGAATTTGATCAACATGACTGCAACCTGGCTGTTGCACCACTGACTCATGGTGGTTCCCATTATATTCTGCCGGTTCTGGCCGTCGGGGGCCGGCATATTCTGCTGGAAAAACCTGAGGTCAGCAGAATTATGCAGGCGTTTGCGTCGTCAGTCAGCATCTGCTTTATGCCCCCCACCCTTATTTACAAAATATTCGATACACCAGGTGTCAGTGCAAGAAACTTTCCATATCTGCGTTTTCTTACCTACGGCGCGGCGCCCATGCCTACCTCACGTATTCGTCAGATAAGAGCTCTGATAGGAGACCGGCTCTCTACTTTATACGGTCAGACAGAAGCTCCAATGGTCATCACCGCGCTGAGTAGTAAAGATATGGCTGATCCCGCCCTACAGCTTTCAGTGGGTAAAGCCTGTCGCTTCAGTGAGGTGGCAATTATTGGTAAAGAGCAATCAATGCTTGGCCCCAGGGAGGTGGGCGAGATTGCTGTGCGGGGCGACATTGTTATGAGCGGATATTATCAACAGCAGGATGCAACGTCAGGGGCATTCTATCAGGGCTGGCTGCTGACCGGAGATCTGGGCTACCTGGATGAGCAGGGCTATTTATTTATTCAGGGTCGCTCCAAAGAAGTCATTATCAGCGGCGGCTTCAATGTTTATCCGGCTGAAGTAGAAGCGGCATTGTTTGCTCTGGACAGCGTTGCGGAAGCCGCAGTATTTGGCCTTCCGGATCCTTACTGGGGCGAGCAGGTAGCGGCAGCGGTAGTTCTCAGCGAACCAGGGATTGCTGATGAAACTGAGCTAAAAGCAGCATTAAAAGACTCTCTTGGGCCAGTCAAAACACCAAAAGCTTTTTATTTTCTGGACGCACTGCCACGTAACCCGGTTGGCAAAGTTGTGCGCAGAGACATCCGGCAGTTAATCGCCAAGCAACAGGAGCAGGATCATGCGTGACACCAATCTCAATACGCAATATTCAGAGATGTCCGGAATCGAGCGTTTAAAACTCTTCGCTGAGGATGGCAAACGGGGAGGTATGGATAAAAACCTCGGATATGGATTTACCCATATCGAACCCGGTCAGGTGCAACTTAGCTATACGCCCAAAGAGCAACATATGAACCTTATTGGTTCGCTGCACGGTGGTGTGCTGGCTGCATTGCTGGATGCTGCAATGGGCTGTTCTGTGCTGACACTGCTGGATAATCAGGAGCGCTACACCATGATTGACCTTAACACTAAATTTATAAAAGCCATTATGGATTTTGAGCAGCAATTGACGGTCATTGGTGAGGTTGATCATGCAGGTCGGCGTACTTTTGCGACCAGCGGCAGGATACTCGATAGTCAGGGGCGCCTGATTGCCAAATCAATGGCCAATGCCATCAGGATTTAGTCCCATCTTTATTATTTGTGGAGTATTACACCATGACCAAGGTCTATGTACTGGGCGGCGCACAAACTGACTTTGCTGTTAACTGGGCAAGACAACAGAAAGATATTTATGATTTGTTTGAGCAGAGCCTGAATCAGGCCCTCTGTGCAAGTGCCATTGATGCGTCTGATATTGATGTTGCCCATGTCGGTAACTTTATTTCATCCCTGTTTACCGGGCAGGCTCATCTGGGGGGATTTTTTGGCCATGCTAACAAAGCCTTGGAGCATGTTCCCAGTTCACGCCATGAAGCCGCCTGTGCTTCTGGTTCGATGGCGCTGCTGGCGGCGATGCGGGATATAGAGTCAGGGCACTACCAGCTTGCCTGTGTGATGGGCATTGAACTGATGCGCAATGTCGACGGCGCCACTGGCGCCGCGCATCTGGGCGCTGCTGCCTGGCGAGGTAAAGAAACACTGGGCTGCAACTATCCCTGGCCGCGCATGTTTGCGGACTTATTCGAAGAGTATCAACAACGATATAACACTGATATTGGTTACCTGCGACGTATTGCCGAAATTAACTTTGCCAACGCCAGACAAAACCCAAATGCGCAAACCCGCAACTGGCGCTTCGGGCCCGATAGTTTTAGTGCGGACGAACAGGCCAACCCGGTTGTGGAAGCGCCGTTACGCAAGCAGGACTGTGGCCAGATTACAGACGGCGCTGCTGTGTTATTCCTGGCCAGTGAGGCGTACGCCGCCCGTTATGCAAAACAACGGGGGATAGCGCTGCAAAGCCTTCCTCACATAAAGGGCTGGGGCCATCGCTGTGCACCTATGCTGCTAAAACACAAACTTATGCAAAGCCGGGAGGCTGAACTGATCTTTCCCTATGTGCGTGGCACTTTCACCGATGCCCTGAGCCGTGCCGGACTGGCTGATATCAACAGTCTTGATGGGATGGAAGTGCATGATTGCTTCTCGATGACCGAATATATGCTGATTGACCATTTGGGGCTGACCGCACCCGGTCAATCCTGGCAGGCGATAGAAGAAGGGACAATCGAGAGGCAGGGCAGCTTTCCTGTTAACCCCAGCGGCGGTCTGATTGGCCTCGGGCATCCGGTCGGTGCCACTGGTGTACGAATGATGCTGGATGCGTACAAGCAGGTTCGCTCTGAAGCCGGTGCTTATCAGGTTGAAGGGGCAAAAAATTTCGGAACATTCAATCTCGGTGGCAGTGCCACCACCTGTGCAAGTTTTATTTTAGGAGTCTGATATGACCCAAGCCTATATTTACGACGCGATCAGAACACCCCGCACCAAAGCCCGTGAAGAGGGGGAACTGCATGATTTAATGCCCTATGACCTGCTTGGCACCTTGTATACCGCTCTGCAAAACCGCACCCAGCTTGATCCAGAGCTGGTCGGGGATGTGATTCTTGGCTGTGCAACACAGGCCGGAGAGCAGGCGGCCAATATTGCCAAAACCTCTACTCTGTATGCCGGCTGGCCGGGCAGCATACCGGGCATCACTGTTAACCGCTATTGCTCTTCAGGAATTGACGCGATCAATATGGCCGCCATGAAAGTCATGTGCGGAATGGATCAACTGGTCGTCGCTGGCGGGGTGGAAATGATGTCCAGAGTGGCGATGTTATCGGATAAGCCCAGGCCTTTTATGGATGCCAAGCTGGCCGCCAGAATGGGCATGTTTATGATGGGCAGTGGCGCTGATTTAATCGCTTCGCTGCACGGCTACAGCCGGCAAGAAGTGGATGCGGTGGCCTTGCTCAGCCAACAGCGGGCAGCACATGCCAGGGAGCAGGGTTACTTTAAATCCGTTGTCCCTGTTACTAATCCGGTCAAAGGCTGTGAGGTCACACAGGACAAGCTTATAAGAGAAAAGACCAGTGCCGAATCGCTGGCGAAAATGTCTTTGGCCTTTGCCGATATGGGCGCCAAGGGTGTTGATCAGATGATGTTGCAGGCGTTCCCCCAATTAGAGCAGATGACACATGTACACACCGCCGGTAATTCTCCTGCCATGGCTGACGGTGCTGCAGTTCTGTTGATAGGTTCACAGGCAGCAGCAAAACAGCTGAGTCAGCAGCCCAGAGCCAGAATTGTGGCGATGAAGAATGTCAATGATGATACGCGCATGGTGGTGGGGGGGTGTGTCGCCGCTACCCGGGCGTTAATGGCTGAGCAGGGACTGACCAGTGACGATATCGATCTGTTTGAGATTCACGAGGCCTTTGGCGCAACGATATTGCGCTGTAAACAAGAGCTTGAAATTGATGACAGCAAGCTGAATGTCAATGGAGGTTGCATTGCCCTTGGTCACCCATTGGGCGCAACCGGCGCAATGATGGCGGGTACCCTGCTGGATGAACTGGAAAGACGAAACCTTAAAACCGGCATTGTTGCCGCGAGTGGCGCCGCGGGCACCGGAACCGCACTGATGATAGAGCGCGTATAGGGGGCCTGCATGTCTGTTATTACCTTAGTCCGCCATGGTCAGGCCTCATTTGGTGCCGACAATTATGATCAGCTCAGTGCCCTGGGCGAGCAACAATCCATCTGGCTTGGTGAGCATTGGCAGCAACTTGGTATCCGCTTTGACCATATGGTTACCGGCAATATGCGGCGTCATCACCAAACGGCCAGCGGAATGCTGCAGGGTTTGGCGCAAGACGCCGACCCCGAGGCTGTTAACAGTCTTAATGAGTATAGTTTCGAGGGCCTTTTAGTCCCTTTCAGACAGGCATTCTCTGCTGACTGGCACGCCACTGACCAGCCTCGCAGAGATTACTATTACAACATGAAAAAAGCCCTGCATTTTTGGTCGCAGGGGATCATTGAGACCGATGGCTCTGATAGCTGGGACAGTTTCAATAAGCGCGTCATGGAGAGCTTTTATCAGCTGTGTGGAAAGCGGAATAAACAGTTGGTGATCGTCAGCTCTGGTGGTGTTATCGCGACCATAATTGGTTCGCTTCTTGGTATCAAATCAGAGCAGATTATCGAGCTGTCGTTGCAAATTAAGAACTCTGCGGTGAGCTCGTTTTTATACAACGGCAAAGACTTTTCTCTGACCGGTTTCAATGATCTCAGTCATCTGCTCAGTTCCGACAAGCAGTCTTTTATTACCTACTCGTAAGCAGGCCAGAACAATGAATACTTTCAGCGAAAAATCCCTTAATTTGCAGGTCAAACTGCAGGATTTTATGGATCAGTATGTATATCCGAATGAGCAGCTATACCGTCATCAGCTGAACAGTGCCGGTAACCGTTTTGCCGTGCTGCCTTTGATGGCAGAGCTTAAAGAAAAGGCGAAAGCACAAGGGTTATGGAATCTGTTTATTTCAGATAGACATGCTGAGTACAGTGATATCGGGGGATTGAGTAACTTTGACTATGCGCCTCTGGTAGAAATCATGGGGCGTGTAACCTGGGCTTCAGAGATATTTAATTGCAATGCGCCTGATACAGGGAATATGGAGGTGCTGATGAAATACGCGAATCAGCACCAGCAACATAACTGGTTAACGCCGCTGCTGGCGGGAGAAATCCGTTCATCCTATGCCATGACCGAACCCCAGGTTGCATCCAGTGATGCAACCAATATTGAACTGAGTATACAAAGAAAGGGCGATCAGCTTATTTTAAACGGGCGCAAGTGGTTTATTACCGGTGCCATGTATGAGCTGACCCGACTTTTTATCGTTATGGGTAAGACGGATGCCGGGCATCCGGATAAACACAAGCAGCAAACGCAGGTGCTGGTGCCGAAAGACACACCGGGAATACGTATTGTCAGGCCACTGACTACTCTGGGATATGACGACGCGCCTGTTGGTCACGCAGAGCTGGAGTTTACTGATGTAAAAGTGCCTATCGGAAATATTCTGCTGGGCGAAGGCCGGGGTTTTGAGATTGCACAGGGACGACTGGGGCCTGGACGTATACATCATTGTATGCGTTTGATTGGTCTGGCGCAGCGGGCGCTGGAACAGAGTTGTCAGCGCTCAACACAGCGCACAACTTTTGGCAGAAAACTCAGCCAGCATCAATCTGTACGGGAAGATATTGCTAAATCCTTTGCTGAGATTCAGATGATGCGACAGTTGGTGCTGCAATGTAGCGCCAAAATGGACGAAGTCGGGCCGCAGGCGGCCCGGGACCTGATAGCCGCATGTAAAATCAGTATTCCACTGATGACGCAGAATATCATCGACCGCTGCATGCAATTGCATGGTGCCGGAGGATTAACCGAAGACTATTTTATGGCAGAGGCGTTCAATTATGCGCGCTGGTGTCGCCAGGCAGATGGTCCGGATCAGGTACATCAAATGGCGCTGGGTAAGCAGATCATCAAGGCATATGCCTCAGTCAGTGGGGGTAAGGATGAGTGATTTTAACCTGTCATCACTTTGCTTATATTTGAGCGGAAAAATTGACGGATTCCGTGAGCTGACTTCGGCAGAAAAGTTTAATGGTGGGCAATCTAATCCAACCTATCTTCTGCATGCGGGTAACCGGCGTTATGTGTTGCGGCGCAAACCCTCTGGTCCGTTGCTTAAATCTGCACATGCTATCGACAGAGAATTCAGGGTGATGCAGGCCCTGCAACACACAGATGTGCCGGTTGCCCGGCCCCTGCACTATTGCGCAGACGAAACGGTGATCGGCACGGCCTTCTATGTAATGGAATATATTCAGGGCAGGGTGATGTGGGATCCGGCACTTCCTGACATCAAACCACTACAGCGTGGCGACATCTATCGGGAGATGCTCAGAGTCCTGACGGCATTACACAAGGTGGACCCTGACGCCTGCGGGCTGGCAGATTTCGGCAAGCCCGGCAATTACTACCAGCGGCAGATTAGTCGCTGGAGCAAGCAATATTACGCGTCGGCCGGTGAACCTCATCCGGGCATGGAAGCACTGATAG
Organism: Lacimicrobium alkaliphilum; assembly: GCF_001466725.1. NCBI lineage: Bacteria > Pseudomonadati > Pseudomonadota > Gammaproteobacteria > Alteromonadales > Alteromonadaceae > Lacimicrobium > Lacimicrobium alkaliphilum. The sequence goes on along the minus strand of NZ_CP013650.1, from coordinate 3,902,829 downwards.
TCTGGCTGTCAGCGAATATGCCTGAAGATGATGGTAAGACCAGTCTGGTACATGGCGACTTCCGGTTAGACAATATGATGTTTGACATAGAGCGTCCCCGGGTTCTGGCCTTGGTGGATTGGGAGCTGTCCACACTGGGTCACCCTTATGCTGACCTTGCCTATCAATGTATGCAGTTGCGTATGCCGCATAATCAAATAATGCCGGGGCTGGGGGGACTGGACCGCGGAGCGTTGATGATACCGACTGAACAGGAATATGTTGAGCAGTATTGTCAGATGATGGGGATCGCAGGTATACCCAACTGGAATTTCTATCTTGTATTCAGCTTCTTCCGTCTTATCGCTATTTTGCTTGGTGTTAAGCAGCGAGCCCAGCAAGGCAGTGCCTCCAGTGATAAAGCGATGGAAATGGCCAGTCTGATCGAGCCGCTGACAGAGCTGGCGCTTCAGATATGTAATGAGGATTAATCTATGAGTCATCCCCAGTCATTGTTATCTATGCAGGGACATGTTGCCCTGGTTACGGGGGCTTCAAGCGGATTGGGCGCCCATTTTGCACAGGTTCTGGCAACTGCCGGAGCCCATGTAATACTCGCGGCGCGGCGTAAAGAAAAACTCAATCAACTTTGCGCCCGGCTGAAAGACGCCGGGCATAGTGCAAAGGCCATTGCCATGGACGTTACCTGTCCTGAGAGTATTGACGCCGGTATTGAGGAAACTGAAGCATCGGCAGGGCCGGTAAGTGTGTTAATTAACAATGCCGGTGTTGCTGACCCCAAACGGTTCCTCAACATCGATCAGGCCAGTTGGGACTTCACTATGGATACCAATCTCAAAGGTGCCTGGCAGGTGGCCAGTAAAGTGTCAAAGCGTATGCTTGAATTACAGATCTCGGGTCGTATCGTTAATATTGCCTCGATACTGGGGCTCAGAGTGGGTTACGGTGACAGCAGCTATGCAACATCCAAAGCCGCCTTAATACACCTGACCAAATCAATGGCACTTGAGCTTGGCAGAAAAGGAATACGGGTGAATGCACTGTGCCCCGGATACTTCAAAACAGAGATAAATCAGCACTATTTTGACTCGGAAAAGGGCCAGCAGTACCTCGCCGGAATATTGCCGAAACGGCTGGGGCGTGCCCATGAACTGGATGTCCCGTTACTGATGTTATGCAGTGATGCCGGTTCATTTATCAATGGCATTGCATTGCCGGTGGATGGCGGCCATCTGATAGGTTCTCTTTAAGAAGCTTACCCTCTCAGCCATTGCATTAACGCCTTTGTCCGCACCGTGACCTGAACTTGTCAGCAACAACTTAGAGGGCATGAGATAATGCCTTTGGGGCTAAAAAAACGCCGCCTGAAAAGGCGGCATTCTGAACACAGAACGTGAGTTCACTTAATAAAAGTTATAGGTTAACTCAACTGCAATGCTTCTTGGTCGCTCGTAAATACCATAGTAGGCGACACCGGTTCCCCCGGTAAGCGTGGTAGAAAAAGGCAGCGAATTTGACAGGGTCATGACACGCTCATCGGTAATGTTGTTGGCAATAAGGGCGACCTGCCATTTGTCATCGTAATCTGCCAGTGCCACTCGCGCGCCGAACCGGGTGAAACTCTCCTGGACGTTATTGGGGTCAATGGTTACACCCGCATTGTATTCGTCGCTGTACTCCATGTTCAGGCCATAAGTGATATAGCCCCAGTCACTGATATCCTGTTCATACTGGAGTCTGATATTGCCGGTAAGCTCAGGCGTATAAATTGCGCGTTCACCGGATAGGTTACATAAACCTTCAACGCTGGAACTCGGCACCTGATTGGGCAATACCAGCGCAGGGGCGCATTGCGCCACATCGAAATCAAGATATTCAAAGTCAAGATAGGCTAACGATCCGCTAAGAACCAGCGACTCTGCCAGTAGCCAGCGGCCATCTAACTCTATGCCTTTGATTTCTGCTTCTGCGGCGTTTTGCACATTAAAGCCGACGACACCATCAAATTGCGTCACCTGAAGATCGTCATAGCGTGTAAAAAAGGCTGCGGTGTTTAACTCGAGTACACCAAAGCTGAATTTGCCGCCAATTTCATAGCTGGTTGCCTGTTCGTCTTCAAATTCAAATGAACCAGGGTTGACCGGATGATCAGGATAGCTGTTTGATCTGATATCAAAGCCACCGCCCTTACTGCCCCGGGTATAGGAGGCATACAGCATGGCGTTATCATCTAACTTGTACTGAAGATTCACAAGCGGATCGAGCTGAGATTCTTTACGACTTCCTTCCAGCTCATGGGCATAGATCTTTATGGCGCCCATCATAGTTTCAAAGCCTGCCTGTGGACCGAAAGCCGGTGAGCCCTCAAATAAGGCATTGGCAGGAATACCGCTGGTGTTTTCGCCTAACAGGTTAAGTATCCGGTGGGCGTCTTTTTCTTCATTGCTGTATCTGGCGCCGGCGGTGACAGACAGTGCTTCAGTAAGCTGCCAGTCGAACTGTGCAAATGCAGAGAATACCTGTGAATCCTGTGAAAAATCCCGATCCCAACTGCCATTAACTACAGGAACAAAGGCCGGACTTGCGGCAAATGTACTACCAAACAAAACATTGTCGTAGGTAATCAGTTCATTATCCTGCAAGTAGATCCCTGCAATATAACTGAAATCACCATCGGTAGGCGACGCAATTCTTAGCTCCTGACTCCATTGTTTAAATCGTTCTCCCTGATTTGAACCATTGAACAGATCCAGTCCTGTATAATCCACATCAATCAGTTCATCAGTATCGTATTTCAGGTAAGCAGTTGTGGAAGTGAGGGTGTAGTCATTATGGTCGTACTCCACCTTCAGCATAATATTGTCGACTTTATTATCGCTATCCTGGCCATTGCTCTGGCTCTTATAATCTTCATCTGTTTCTACATACAGAGGGCCACTGAAAATAGTTGAGTAACTGCCAATGGGAGAGTGGTTCTCAATGGCTCGCCCGAGCGTATCAAAAGTGGAACTCTCCGCTTTTAACAAAATGTTGAGATCGTCATAGTCCCACTCCAGTAAACCCCTCAGATAAAGCTGTTCGACATTGGGCTCCATACGATCCAAAGTGACGTTCTCTATCCAGCCATCCATCTCGCGATATGAGGCAACAAAGCGACCTTTAACATGCTCCGATAAGGGCCCTGAAATGATGCCAATGGTTTTCATTTCTTCCTGCTCAAATTCATACAGAGTAGAGACTGACGCCTCAAAGTAATCAGTAGGGCGAGCCGAAGTTAAACTGATTGCACCTGCAATCGCATTTTTACCGAATAATGTTGGCTGTGGTCCACGCAGTATCTCGACCCGTTCCAGATCAACCAGGGGTAATTGAATAAGCTGGTCGCGACCGTAATACACTTCGTCAACATACATGGCAACAGATTGCTCGAACCCCTTGTTGCCGCCAGATGATATGCCGCGGATACCAATTTGATTAGTAATTCCGGATTTTGTAATGGTCAGGTTCGGTACCGAAGCCGAGACATCTGATAAATTATTCATGTTGGAATTTTTTAAAACATCACCGGAAATGGCATTAATGGATATAGGGACATCCTGTAATCCCTGGGTGCGTTTCTGTGCAGTTACTTCTATTACCTCCAGAGCTAACTCAGATTCTGACTCAGCCGTTTCTTGTGCAATAAGGTTAAAACTATGTCCCAACAATATTGCAGAGATACAAATCGCTACAGGCTTCTTTTTATACTCATTTCGCATTGACTACTCCTAAGGGCCCAGTACTAAGGCATAAGTTCAGACGGCATTTATATAGGGTCTAATAAAGCAAGTAATAAGACGATATACCTGAGGGTTCTTTAATGCAAGTACTTGTGTTAATAATTTGTTGTTTTTGTGTTGTGAATGAAAAAAGGGGTGAAATGGACTGGCACGGCTCAATAGCAGTGATGTAATCCGGTTGGAATAATACCAACCGGGAACGACCTTTTAGTACCTGTGTGAACTATGATAACAAAGCTTAGTCTGGCTTAAGCATCCGCTTTAATATCTTGCCGACGGGGGACTTAGGCAGTGTATCAATCACCTTGATTACCTTGGGAACTTTATATGCAGCTAAGTTTCTCTGGCAATGCGCAAGGATAGTCCCGGTATCAAGTGTGTTGTCCTTAAGTACAACAAAAAGTTGAACTGTCTGATTTGAATCCTGGGTTTTGCCTCCTACGACCGCGCACTCCAGCACGCCATCCATCAGGTTAACGACGTGTTCTATTTCAGCCGGGTAAACATTGAATCCGGATACGATCAGCATGTCTTTGATACGGTCAACAATATACACAAAGCCGTCTTCATCCACCTTTGCAATATCGCCAGTGGCCAACCAGCCATCCTTGAGAACAGCGTCCGTTGCACCGGGGTTTTGCCAATACCCCTGCATTACCTGATTGCCTTTAAGGTGCAATTCTCCTCGTTCTCCCACACCCAGACTCTGTCCTTTATCGCCAACAATTTTAATCTCTACCCCATCTACCGGTTTACCCACTGAACCTTCTCGCCGACATTGCTTACCTCGGTTCACAATCACGCCGGCCGATGATTCGGTTAATCCGTATCCTTCATTAATTTCGCAGCCAGTTAATGCCTGCCAGCGTCTGGCGATACTTAAATCAAGGGCCATGCCTCCTGAAAGTGTGAACTTCAATCCTGAAAAATCTAATTTCTTAAACTGCTCGTCCTGGCACAGGGCGCTGAATAAGGTATTGATGCCAACAAAAAGGCTAAACGGAACCTTTTCCAGAGCGGCGGTAAAAGCTTTAATATCCCTGGGATTAGTAATCAGAACGCTGGTCACACCATAGGCCACACCTAACACTATATGGGCTACGAATGCGTACACATGGTAAAGCGGCAGGGGAGCCACAAAGGTTTCATTGCCTGGCTCAAAGATCTCAGTGGCATCCCAGAAACCCCGGGCAGCAGAAATAAGGTTCCTATGGGTTAGTATTGCGCCTTTAGATAACCCTGTCGTGCCACTTGTGTATTGCAATAGCGCCATATCGTCGGCTTTGGCACTCACTGGCTGGAACTGACACTTACTGCCTTGTTGCAGCGCCTCCTGAAAATCAACAGCACTGATACTCTGGGGCTGATGGGTTGGTGGGACATTGCTCAGGCAAACAAGTGTCGAAATATCGGTTTCACTGACAAAAGAAGAGACCAGTTCAACAGAGGAGCTCAGCAGAATCAAAGCCTTAGCCCCGGAATCTTTATAAATATGAGCAAGCTCACTTTTTGTGTATAAGGGATTGATGTTGACCAAAACCAAGCCGGCCCGCAGTGCGCCCCAGGCCACTATTGGATAAGCAATGCAATTTGGTAGCTGAATCGCGATGCGATCACCCGGGCTGAGATGGGTGTGAGTTTGCAGATAAGCCGCAAAATGCTTTGAGCTTTGCTCCAGCTCAGGATAAGTCAGGTTCTGCTTGTCGCATGTAAAGGCAACATTCTGTTTAAACGTCTCGCAGCCTTGATCAAAAATTGATTGTAGCGTGTCAGTTACAGATGGATCCGTGCGGTCAGGATGGTTCATACTAGCCTCAGAAGTAAGTAAATAAAATGGTGATTCAGAATTGCTCGGGCGGAATGCCCATTAAACTCTCAGCGCCTGACTGAATGGTCAGTTTTAGCGTTTCGGTACGAGGCAGTATGCGCTGGAAATAGAAACGGGCCGTGTTAATTTTGCTTAAATAGAGGCCCGTATCCGTTGCACCTGAGTCGAGCTTTTCAAGTGAGACCAACGCCATTCTGGCCCAGAAATAGGCTAAAATCGTGTAACCAGACAACATCAGAAAGTCCACCGACGCAGCACCCAACTCTTCCGGATCCTGTGCAGCTGAATGACCAATGAGTTCTGCCAGCTTAAGCCACTGTGTCGTCGCTTCCTGTAAAGGTTGAATGAACTCCTGCATACCGTTATTCGTTTTTTGCGATTCACAGAAATCAAAAATAATTGTGCTGAAGTTTTTTAACAGTACACCTTTAGAGCCAAGCACTTTTCTGCCGATAAGATCTAACGCCTGTATTCCGGTAGTGCCTTCATACAGTGTTGAGATTCGGCTGTCCCGTTGATTCTGCTCCATTCCCCATTCGCTTATATAGCCATGCCCACCAAATATCTGGACACCATGATGGGCCGCTTCGCATCCCAGCTCTGTCATAAAACCCTTACAGACAGGGGTTAATAATGCTAAAAACTGTCCTGCCTGGATCCGGGCTTCTTCTGTTTTGCCGTGTTCAGACACATCTAATTGTTGAGCCACATAATAGGCAAAAGCGCGAAAACCCTCAGCGAAAGACTTAATAGTTAACAGCATCCGGCGAACATCAGGATGAACAATAATAGGATCAGCCGGGCCATCCGGGTTTTTTGCCCCGCTGAGCGAGCGCATCGCTAACCTTTCCTTTGCATAGGGCACTGCACCCTGATAAGCAACCTCTGAATGAACCAGCCCCTGTAATGCTGTGGTTAAACGTGCCGAGTTCATGAAAGTAAACATGGCTTGGAGCCCTTTATTTGGCTCACCAATAAGATATCCGGTTGCGCCATCAAAATTCATCACACAGGTGACAAAGCCATGTACCCCCATTTTATGTTCAATGGAGCCGCAATTAACCTTGTTTCTCTCTCCCAGGCTCTGGTTCTCATTGACCAGGAACTTTGGAACCACAAACAGAGAAATGCCTTTAGTGCCGGAAGGGGCATCAGGCAGACGTGCCAGCACGATATGCACGATGTTTTCGGCCATATCATGCTCGCCACAGGATATAAATATTTTGGTTCCCGTTAAGCGGTACTCATTGCCGCAGACCGGTGTTGCTTTGGTTTTAAGCTGTCCTAAGTCAGAGCCACAATGGGATTCGGTCAGACACATGGTTCCAGTCCATTGGCCACTGACTAAATTGGGTAAGAATTGCTCTTTCAGCTTGTCATTGCCGTGACTCATCAATGTCTTGATTGCGCCTTCCCTCAGGCCTGCATAACCAGACCATGCCACGCAACTGCTGCAGATTAATTCACTCACCACGATATTCAATGACTCCGGTAAGCCCTGGCCACCATAAGGCTCCGGCATCGCAAGAGCAGGCCAGCCTCCTGCACAGTATTGCTGATAGGCTTCTTTGTATCCGGGTGGGGTGGTAACGCCGTCACTACTCCATTGACATCCTGCCTGGTCGCCTATGACATTAAGGGGGGAAATCACGTTCTCTGAGAACTTTGCAGCTTCTTCTATGATGGCTGTCTGGGTTTCATCGTCTATTTCAGTATTGATATTCAGGCCTTTGTAGTGCTCTGAAAAGCCAAGTAAATCCTCCATGACAAAGCGTATGTCCCGGAGTGGTGCTTTATAGGCGGGCATATTGTCACCTCCGTTATAATAAAGAGCGAATGAAGATAATCAGGCACTGTTGCCCTTTTATGCATTTCACCAAAAGTAGGTCTCTTAATGAAAGTAACAATAAATTAACAGGTTTTTTAAAGCAAGTATGATTTAAATTAATATTTCTGGAGAGATTTCTTGTTGGTCTGATGGATCTTGTATCATAGGGTGGAAAGATGAGTTGAGTCCGATCAGAACGCAAAGGTCTGACACCAGGGACTGATCAACAGGGCAAGTAATTCAGTTGATAAAGTAGTAAAATGCGGCAACTTGCATAGAGTCTGCGGCTGGCGGATTATTCGATCAAAAAAGCCATTTCAGGCGATTATAATGCATGTTGCTGATTAGCTTGTAACTGCCTGAGGTAAGTGAAACTTTACTCTATCAACTTGTGGTTTCTTGCGACAGACACCGCAAACAATATCGACTTCCAGATCATGACCGCAGGTTGTATGAAGTAATTTATAGGGGTGGGCCACAGGTGGCATATAATCAAGTACCCATTGACGCAAGGTTATTGTCAATGGATAGAGAGATTTGCCTTTTTCCGTTAACCGATACTCCATTCGAGAGGGATTGACGCGGTACTCTCTGCGCGAAAAGATCCCCATCTCTACCAGTACCTTGAGACGGTCTGCCAGAATGTTGGTCGCGATGCCGAGATTATTGAGGAAATCATCATATCGGGTCAGACCCACAAATGAACCGGCCAATACCAGAGTCGTCCATCGATCGCCGATAATGTCCACCACATGAGTCAGTGAAACGTCCACATCCTGTGGTACTTTCGCGCGTGTACGCCGTTGCCCACCCCAGCTATCAGGTAAGCTTACGGGGTTATTGATCTCAGCGCCTTCTGAGACTTTCACCCGCTCAACATCATCAAAGTGGAGGTTTTTATTGCAGTGACGGCATATGCATTGGGGATTTAGCGGATGTGAATATTTACCTTTGTGCACAAGTAGTGTCGGTATGGCTTTGTCTGTTGGTGCCCATTCAGACTCCCATTGCCATAACATTAATGCCCAGGGGTAAAGTGACAGACCTTTTTCTGTCAGTCGATACTCATATCGTGGCGGTTTGCTCTGGTACTGTTGTTTACGTAAGAAACCCTCAGAGATAAGGAACTCGAGTCGGTTGGATAATGTTCCTCTCATTATGCCGCTGTGGGCTCTGAATTCGTTAAAGCGATGCCTGCCGAGAAAAACATCCCGCATAATCAGAATTGTCCAGCGGTCACCAAGCACGCTGAGCCCTCTTGCGACCGGGTTTGTTGCTATTTTACTTATTACATTCACAAATGATATTCCTTGACTACAAAGCCAGTCTGCCATTAAACCTTTAAAAATGCTCAAGCGAATTATGGGTTATAATCCAGGGTATAGCCACGGGCCTGTAAAGGTAAGGTATTAATATGAAAGCGGCTAATATAATGTTTTTCAGCCAGCTAATTATATTTATGATGATGTCATATGCTTATCAAACCGTGTCATTAATGTTAGCTGAAGACTGATAGCCACCCCTGACCTGAAATTGACCTGTCCTTGCATCGTAGATAATGCCTACAGCTTCTGTTGTAGTTAGTTTACCAAACAAATGCCAGTGCACACTATGTTTGACCAGACTCTCCTTCAGTTAATTCTTCTTGCGACAGCATTCTCCTGCACGGAAACGATAACCTATGGACACCAGTACTCTCCGTGATGATTGCTGTTTTCGCCTCAATTCTGATTACCTATCAGGCCACTTTCAGCCCCGCCTGATTGAGTTACCGGAGCAGGAACTCGACGCCATCCTGGCGATAAAGGCACGCTTTAAAGACGAGTGATCTTGCTGTGGCTGAGCATCAATAAATCATCTGGGACTCTGGCATCATGCCTGCGCCGAAAAGGTTGCGGATAAAGCGTCACTGACCCGCTTAAGGACAGAATCAACCCTATATGGCTGCTACTAAATTCCCGCGTTTTTCAATCCCAGTATAAGCAGGCGGCGATCCAGCCAGGCCTTATATCCATCCACTTTACCCAGTTGCATGCGCTGCAATAACGGGGCGTAGTCTTTGCCAGCTGAGCCGAAAATCAGAGCCTGAAATAAGGTTTTCACTTTACCAAAGCGGGTTGAAGTGCGGGTTTTCAGGAGCTTCAGGGCTTTACCTATCTTTAACTCATCGTCTGTAAAGTCACAGCCAAAGGGAAAGGCCGGGAACAGCGCATTTTGTTGAAAATCCTCCAGGATTCGTTCTATAGCTTGTGGCGTATTGTTTCGCCACTGTGCCGGTAAGCTGAAATTCTGAGCGACTTTACCGGCCTTTTGCGCCTGTTTTAATAATTCTGGCTGGAATCTTGAGTCGGCAATGCGGATTAACGCCAGGTAAACCTGCTCGTCGGCTTTTCCGCGCAGATCGGCGATGCCGTACTCGGTGATGACGATATCACGCAGGTGCCGCGGTACAGTGCAATGCCCATAGGAAAATAATATATTGGAGAGCGTTTTGGCGCCTGAGGTGCGGGTGCTGCGTATGGTTAGTATGGAACGGGCGCCTTCAAGTTCATGGGCCATGGCGACAAAGTTGTATTGTCCGCCAACGCCGCTTACTACCCTGCCATCTTCCAGCCCGTCAGACACTGCGGCGCCATCCAGTGTGCATTGCATCGCTGAGTTAATAAAGCGGCCGGCAACCCGCTGCGCCACTTTAAGCCGCTGATTGCCAAAGCGGTGATCGTTAAGATCGTTAATATAATTAACGCTGGTCATGCAGATAAGCCGGCGTTGTTCACCGGTCAGTTGCGCCAGTTTGTGATAAAAATCTCTGGGTCCAAGATAAAACCCGCCATGCATGATGACACCCTGTTGTAAACGGGGATCATCGCTGCGTTTGGGATCTAAAACCCCCTGATTGATCTGCTCCTGTAAGCCGGCGTCGGGATAAACCTTCCGGCTCAGGATGCCTGCTTCCAGCAGATGGATAAAACCATCCATCATCATTTCGCTGCAACCATACAGGCCTTTTTTAAACGGGGCTGTACCGCCGCATTCTTCAGCGACCGGAAAACGGTCGGCCACCTTAAGGTTACGGTAAAGCTGTTGCCAGTCGGCGTTGTTCTGATGCCGCAGGCAGGTGCTGTAGATTAATGCAGAGCCTAATGAGCCAATACCGACCTGCAGGGTGCCACCATCTTTCAGCAGGCTGCTGGCATAGAAACCAATCAAATGATCCTGAGCGCTGATGGGAGCTTGCGGGGCGGAAAAAAGAGGATATTCAGTTTCCTTATTCTGCAGTACAAGATCAAACGTCGAGACAGCAACAGCAGCATCGGGACCAAAAAATGGCAGCTGGCTATTACACTCTGCTACCAGCGCGATCGGCTTGTCTTTGGTTTCTCTGGCGCGCAGATTCAGGAATAAATCCAGCGACAAATCAGGGTTACAACTGAGGCTGAACTGCTGCGGATAATCGGGATCCTCGTCGGGTGCGACCAGCTGGCCAACGACATTAACACCCAGGGCGATTAAATCACGCATCGCATGGGTGTAATTGGTGCAGATATACCGGCGCTGCTGTTCAGGGTGATGCAGAAAATTACCGGCCTGGAAGAAAAACTCTGAAACCTTAACGTTGTCGGGGAGTTGATGATTGAGCACATCTCTGGCGTACGCCAGTTCCGGTATATCGCCGTAAAGGCGTTCAACAAATGGATCCATAAAGCGTTTTTCAAGACTTTGGGAAGGCTTCGGCGCTACCAGTGACAGCGCAGTGACGATATGCAGTTCAATGGAAGGATCTTGTTTGGCGCGCTGATATAAGGCGTTCGCAAATTGAACCGGCTTGCCTAAACCGAGCGGCAGGCCCAGGGTAATATTTTTACCGACCCGCTGAATGATCAGGTCAACACATCTTTTGCTGTCTGAGACTCTTTGCGGGCGCTCATGGGTCATAGTGAAACTCTTTGTCTTTAGATACAGGCTATCAGCTTATCTGCTGCAGACAAAGCATATGAGCCTGGATAACAACTTTTCAATGCCGAGGTTATTATTGCCTTGCTACAAAACTCTTTGTCAGCCTGAACTGTAATTAAAAAGAGCGTTCCAGGCGAGCCATTAAGTCTTCATTATATGTCTTTACCATTAGTAATATGACATTGACATCTGGGGTAACCATCTTTAAGATAGTAATCTATTACTTTCTGTTTTTTTAAGGTTATTATGCCCCCAAAAACACACTTAACAGCGGAACAGCGACGTGAAAAAACTGTAGAAGCAGTGGTTGATTTATGCTCAGTAGAAGATCCTGCAAGCATAACAACCACTGAAATTGCCAAACGAATGAAGGTTACACAGGGCGCCCTGTTTCGACATTTTGTGAGTAAAGATGCCATTTGGGAATCTGTAATTGGCTGGGTAGCCAAACAAATAATGAAGAGACTTGAACACGCCAAGAAAGATGCAGCGACTCCTCTTGAGGCTCTAAAGGCGATGTTTTTTGCTCATATTGAGTTTATAAGGGAACATCCCGGGATCCCACGACTATTATTGGGACAATTGCAACACTCACGTTTAACACCAGCCCGGTTGATGGTCCGCAAGCTATTATCCGAGTACAGAGAAAATGTTGAAAAACAACTTGTTAGTGCGCAGCTTAATGGGGAATTGCGAAAGGACCTTAATATTGAGATTGCTGCTACTCAGTACATTGGAATGATTCAGGGCTTAGTGATTCAGTCACTTTTGACAGGTGATATGCAGTACGTTGTCCATCAGGCTCCCGGCGCGTTTGAGGTATTTTGCCAAGGAATTTGTGTTCCATCGGTGGAATGAAATAGTGAGTAGCACCCATGGCTTTGCTTGATAGTAAACGTTTGAATGTTCTTGCGGGACTGTTAGTGGGTATTGTTCTGATCACAGTGTTTATTATAACGGCACAATCCCCGACCAGGTTGACTCCAGAAAGATCAGTTACTGAAGTGCAAGTTATAGAAGCTCGTTCACTGCCATTTCGCATCGAAGCTCGCGGGCAGGGAGTAGCGCGGCCATCGCAAAGTTGGCAGGCGATTGCTAATGTTGAGGGAGAAATAGTTGAGCGTCACCCAGAATTAGAAGATGGCGCAATGCTTGTTGAGGGAACAAGATTATTAGTAGTAGATCCGAGTCGATATAAACTTGCAATCGCAGACGCAAGAGCAGACCTGCAAGGTCTTCAGACTGAGTTGGATAAACTGGATGCTGAAGAGGCTAATATTAGTCGATTGCTTGAATTGGAGAAAGAGCGGTTAGATTTATCTGAACATGAGCTCTCTCGTATAGAGAAGCTATTTCTATCAGGAACTGTTGCACGAGCCACGGTTGATGAGCAGAAACGTTTTACCCTCTCATTGCGTCAAGCCGTTGTATCACTCGAAAATTCACTTGCCATGTTGCCAATACGCCGCGAAAAAGCACGGGCACAATATGAGCGTTCATCCGTCCGTTTGGCTCAAGCTCAGCGCGATTTAGAAGATACTGTTTTCGTCGCGCCCTATGACCTGAGGGTTGGCCCTGTAAATGTTGAACTCCATCAGTTTGTAAGCAGAGGAAAGAACTTATTTGAGGTTGATAATCTTGCTGCTGTTGAAGTTGAGGCACGAATTCCTTTTTCAATGATGCGCCGTTTACTTGGTCATGCCACCACCCCGACTGGCAACTCCCAGAGAATCCAGGAGCGTATAGATTTCTCTCTGCTTGATGCAGAAATCGAACTAGTAGGCGCTGAAGACGTGCGCTGGCAAGGAAAAGTTATTCATGTTGCTAATGGCCTGGAGCCAAAAACCCGCTCAGTAAGAGTAGTTGTGCGGGTTGACGCTCCCTATCAGGAAATTCATCCTCTCGAGCGGCCGCCTCTCCAACGAGATGCTTATACCAAAGTACGTATTTCGAAAATGAGTAACAAGCCTTTATTAGCAATTCCTGCTAGTTCTGTGGTTCAGGGCAAAGTAATGGTGGTGGGCAAAGATAATCAGTTGGAACATCGTTCAGTGGAAGTCGCATTTGAACAGAGAGATCTGTTCGTTATTAGAGAAGGGCTTTCCCCCGGAGAACTGGTGATTGTTGATAAAATTTCTCCGGCAATCGAGGGAATGCTATTAGCTCCTTTGCGCGATCATAGTCTGGAAGAGTATGTTACTGCTCAGGCAATTGGTATACGGCCATGATCCGTTGGTTTGCCAGTCATCCTACTGCAGCAAATCTGCTGTTACTTTTACTCATCGCCGCAGGGCTTTTTGTGGCCCCAACACTAAAACGAGAGACATTTCCTGATTACCGGCCGACTGAAGTATCGATAGATGTTGCCTATAGAGGTGCCAGTGCTGCTGATGTTGAAGACGCTATTTGCCAACGGCTTCATGATGCGGCAAAAGGAGTTGATTATCTTGATGAGTTTTCCTGTATAGCACAAGACAATATTGCATCATCCGTTGCCACAATGAAGACCGGGGGAAATCCCCTGCGCTTTATTAATGAATTACAAACTGAAATTAATGCCATAGTAGATTTTCCGGCTAGTGCAGAAGATCCAATAATCAGAGAGCTGCATCGCAGCGATCTGGTAGCGGCGATCGCATTAACAGGAGATATGCCCCGCCGTCAGTTAGAAGACTACGCCTTATACCTTGAAAATAAGTTACTGTCCGTTGGCGGTGTTGCCGAAGTAAGTGTTCAAGGTATGTCACAGAGGCAGTGGCAGATTGAGGTTTCGAGAGAAGTACTGGGTCAGCACGGACTTTCTGCAAAGAATTTAGCGTTTCAGATTTCCACCCAGAGTATTGATTTACCCTTGGGCATATTAGAAACGCCGGACCGGGATCTCTTACTTCGCTTTACTGATCAGCGGCGTTCATTGTCAGAACTGGCGTCATTGATCATCGTTTCTGAACGTAATGGGGGGGAACTTGCGTTAGGAGATATAGCAACCCTATTGGAGACAAATGAACAACCGGAAGAGAAGATCCTTTTCAATGGTGAACGAGCAATAGTGCTGGAAGTTAAAAAATCACTACGAGATGACTCTCTTTCAGTAAAAAATTCGCTGGAAGAACTGATAACCGCAGAAACACATGAACATGATGGATTGATTGGACTGAGTATTACTCAGGATATGACCAGCATTGTACGTGACCGTTTGGAAATGTTAGTAGTGAATGGAATCATGGGTTTGGCATTAGTTGTGCTGGTTATGAGCCTATTCTTCCGGCCGAGATTTGCGATATGGGCTGTAATGGGGTTGCCGGCTGCTTTTATGGGAGCCTTTGTTGTGATGGCGCTCACCGGATTAACGTTGAACATGATTACGTTGGTAGCGCTGTTGATGGCTATTGGAATAGTCATGGATGATGCGATAGTTATTACTGACAATATTGCAGCTCATGCCCAAGAGTCATCAACAGCACTGGCAGCCGTTATCGCAGGTACACGCCAGGTATTGCCAGGGGTATTTTCTTCTTTTCTCACTACAGTTTCCGTTTTTGCTCCACTGGCATATCTCAGCGGAGAACTGGGGGCTGTACTTGAGGTTTTACCTGTCGTGCTGATTGCTGCACTGGCAGCGAGCTTGATCGAAGCGTTCTGGATTTTACCTCATCATCTACGAACCAGTATCGCTCAGGATGATAATTTAAGGAATTCCCGCTTTCGGGAATATTTTGACGGGATGTTCGAGGTTTTCAGAGAAAATGTAGGAAAGCTAACCGATCTTGCTATCTCTTTCCGATATCAATTGTTTGGAGTCATGCTAGCCATAATATTGGCGACTGCAGGTTTTATCGCAGGTGGACATATTGGCAATGAAGCAATGCCAGATATTGATGGTGATGTTGTAGAAGCGAGACTTCTGATGCCTCAGGGAACACCGCTGTCTCATACAGAATCTGTAGCAGCCCGAATAGAGCATGCGATGCGAAGGGTAGGGGAAAAATACCGGGACTTATATCCTGATTCATCTCCGCTAATCGAGGCTGTTCAAGTGCGTTTTAATTACAATCCCACAGCCCAGGAAGCCGGTACTCATGTCGTTACTGTTATTGTTGACCTTCTCAGTGCAGAACAGCGCAATATTAATTTGGATGAATTAATAATCGAATGGCAGGAAGAAATTGGGCAGATACCTGGAATGATAAGTTTGGTAATACAGGAGCCGGGTTTTGGTCCGGCTGGCATACCAGTGGAAATTCGTCTCCATGGCGATGATCTTCTGGCTTTGGATGTAGCATCTGAGGAGCTGATGAATCATCTAAAGACTTATACCGCCGTTTATAACGTAACAGATGACCTACATTATGGTAAGCCCCAGCGAACCTTCACTTTATTAGAGGGAGCCCATAGTTTGGGGCTTACGGCCCAGGAGGTAGCGTCTCAGCTACGTTCAGCTTTTCTGGGTGAAATGGTCGAAACTCAACGTATTGGAGACCATGATGTTGAGGTATTGGTGCGCCTGTCAGGAGCGGACAGAAATAGTTTGGATGATTTGGCAGACCAAACAATTCTGTTACCAGATGGTAACAGAGTACCTATTGAAGTTGTTGCGAAGCAGCATGAGTTCAGTGATTGGGCGCGCATCACAAGAATCGACGGACATCGAACGGTTACAGTGCAAGCAAATGTTGATGCGCGTTTATCCAGTGGACAAGCCATTGTGGAGAGTCTGAGTGAACAATGGCTGGAGTCTTTTCTGAAGCGGCACCCGGGAGTTGAGCTAACTTTTGAGGGCCAGGTATCACGTTCTTCTGAAACAGGTGGTTCTATTGGACGGGGACTGATGATTGGCCTGCTAGGTATATTCGTTATTCTTTCTTTTCAATTCCGCAGTTATGTCGAGCCCTTAATCGTTATGTTATCTATTCCTCTGGCATTCACAGGTGCTTTGTGGGGCCATGTGCTGATGGGATATTATATCTCGATGCCATCGCTAATTGGCGCAGCATCATTGGCTGGTATTGTGGTTAATAATGCCATCTTACTTATTCATTTTATTAAAGTACGCCGTCGACAAGGCGCAGATGTGTTGACGGCTGCCGGACAGGCCAGCAGAGACAGATTGAGGGCAATTCTTATTTCTTCCAGTACAACAATAGCGGGATTGTTGCCGTTGCTGGCTGAAACCAGTACTCAGGCGGCGGCAATCAAACCGTTAGTTATCTCAGTTGTGTTTGGCCTCCTCAGTGCTACGGTGTTAGTCATAGCAGTCATTCCTGCGCTGTATGTATTAATACATGATTTAGGATGGACCTCTGATACAGAAGAAAGAGAGCTTTCTTCTGAGTGAAAAGAATACTCTCGTCTCCATTCATAGGCCATCCTATCGCTTGTTATAAAAGTGTTCCAAAAATTCTTCCCGGAAATTCTGGTGGCAGGCCAGACATTTAGTCTGCAAAGTCGAGAAGGACTCAATGACGGCTTGGCCATTTCCTAGTTTTGCTGCACTTTCCATTGCCTTGGCCGCATCATGAGTTTGTTTGTCAAATTCTTTGAATTTTCCAGCATCACTGCCAACAAATGACAGAATGCGCATTTTTTCCCCAATTGGAGGTTGCGGGTGTTCAGCGATTTGTAGCGCAATTTCAGCTACTCGCAACCATTCTTCACGTGAAATGGCATCAGTGACCGACTGCATATCTTTTCCAAGTTCATTCATAATCTTTCGCAGTGCCATGGATTCTCCATCAATGGAATTTTTAGCTTCGGACAGCGACACTGTTGAGAAAATAATTCCAATCACTGCTGTGGTAGCGATAATATTTCTGAGTAAAGATTTTTGTTGCATAACAGTTCCTTAAGTCATTTTTAATAATGTTAAGTCAAGTACTAGCGTTCCGGTTTCGAAAGATTTTGACAGGCTAATGCTTTATAGTAAGATAGTAACAAATTACTATCTTACTGAGTAGCCTTATAATGATCTCTTATTCGGAACAACGGTCTGGCGAGAAGCGATGTAGCCTGGAGGTTGAAAACCGGGCAGAGATGGTCAGATACTCAGCGCGGTTGTTTCGTTTGCCGGACATGGCTGCACAATCTTTATCAACTCTGTTATCTCCAATAAAGGCAGGTCGAAGACTGCATCAATTATCGCGCTTACTCGATATGGAGGTCTTCCTTAAAGAATCTACTGGCATGGCTATGAGATGGCTTGTGCAACCGTCGTTTTCGGAAGGTGTCACACGAAGCAGTATTGAATCACCAAAGGTCTTGGTGATTATCAGGCGCGGTATAGGGAGCAAACACTGATGCATCTTCCTGTTCAGCGTCGCACTCTGGCACTCTTAGCGGTGATTGTACCTCTTCTGGTCCTGCTCGTTTATGTTGCCCTAAGAACAGGTCCATTATCACCAGTACCTGTAACTGAGGCCAGGGTTGAGTCGCGCGAGATCCATCCGGCTTTATTTGGAATTGGTACAGTAGAGGCGCGTTATACCTACAAGATTGGTCCCACATTTGCCGGGAGGGTAGGGCAACTGGTTGCTCAGGTGGGGGACTATGTTCAAGCCGGTGATGTGCTCGGCGAAATGGAGCCGGTTGATCTTGAAGATCGAGTTAGATCACAGGAGGCTGCAGTCAAGCGTGTGGAAGCGGCAATAACTGAGGCCATAGCAAGGCACACCTTTGCTCAGACCCAGGCCCGGCGCTATGAAGATTTGTATGCGGCGCGTTCAGTCAGCGAAGAAGCATTAACGATAAAACGCCAGGAACTGGCTATTGCAGAAGCCGTACTCGCAGCGGCAAGGGCAGATCTTGCCCGGGCTCACTCGGAGCATGATGCGCTGGTTGCACAGAGACGCAGTCTGTATCTGATTGCACCGGTTGATGGGGTTGTCACACAGCGTAGTGCTGATCCGGGTACAACCGTTGTTGCAGGCCAGGCCGTGGTGGAGCTTATTGATCCCGACAGTTTATGGATCAACGTACGTTTTGATCAGGTTAGTGCGGCGGGTCTAGCCGCAGACCTGCCCGCTACCATTGTTCTTCATTCACAAAATGGCCAGGGTTTTAGCGGTCGCGTGCAGCGTGTGGAAATGAAAGCAGACGCGGTCACCGAGGAAATTCTGGCCAAGGTGATTTTTGATCAGATTCCTTTGCCCCTGCCCCGGCTCGGTGAACTCGCGGAGGTAATGGTCGATCTGCCAGCATTACCAGCAAGCCCTTTGATCCCGAACGCAGCAATACAGCGTCAAGGCAATCAGTCTGGCGTCTGGCAAATTATTAACGACAAGCCTGTATTCATCCCGGTCATACTCGGGCGTTCAGAGCTTGACGGTGATGTGCAAGTACTTGAGGGGATTGAAGAAGGCGACCGGATTATCGTTTACAGTGAAAAGGCGCTTGATGCTCATAGCCGGATTCATCTTGTTGATCGGATTCCCGGAGTATCAAAATGATTAGCCTGGCAGGCCGCGATATCCTCCATTCCTGGGGACAATTTGTCTTCACCGGTTTTGGTCTGGGTTTGCTTATTGGCGTTACACTGGTCATGGCCGGTGTCTACAGGGGAATGGTGGATGATGGTAAGGCGTTACTGGACAACAGTGGTGCCGATCTGTGGGTGGTGCAGAAAGATACACTTGGGCCTTACGCGGAATCTTCCAGTCTTAACGATGACTTGTATCGTGTCATCCTCGCTATGCCGGGTGTTGCCAGTGTCGCAAACATAACCTATCTGACCATGCAGGTGCGTAAAGGAGAACGTGACGTGCGCTCTATGGTGGTCGGTGTGGCGCCGGGTGGTACGGGCGCCACGCCAGGCTGGCCACCCTATCTGGTGGCAGGTCGGCAAATAACCCGCGGACATTATGAAGCGGTAGCCGATATTGCTACAGGCTTTAATATTGGTGACAAAATTCGGATCCGCCGCAATCATTATCTGGTGGTGGGGCTGACCCGGCGCATGGTTTCGTCCGGCGGTGATCCTATGGTTTTCATTCCACTAAAAGACGCCCAGGAAGCCCAGTTTCTGAAAGATAACGATGCCATCTGGCAAAGCAGACGTCGTACCGAGGCCAACCCTGCTTTTAATCGTCCCGGTGCGCCTGATGTGTTGGATGCTGTTATCGCAAGTCAGTCCAGCAGTAATTCTGTCAATGCAGTCCTGGTGCGTATTGACTCTGGTGCTAATCCTGAAGAAGTCGCAGAGCCAATACGCCGCTGGAAGCGTTTAACGGTTTATACCCGGTCGCAAATGGCAGACATTCTCATTGGCAAGCTGATTGCAACTTCATCCAAACAGATTGGCATGTTCCTGGTCATTCTTGCCGTTGTCAGTGCGGCCATCGTCGCCTTCATCATCTACACCCTGACCATGGACAAAATACGCGAGATAGCCGTGTTAAAGCTAATCGGCACTCGCAATCGTACTATTGCAGCAATGATTATGCAGCAAGCTCTTGCCCTTGGAGTGATTGGCTTTGCTGTTGGCAAGATTACTGCCACCTTTGCGGCACCGCTATTTCCCAAATATGTGTTGTTGATGCCGCAGGATTCCATTACAGGATTCCTGGCTGTATTACTGATTTGCGCTATGGCGAGTGTCATTGCTATCCGTATGGCTCTTAAAGTGGATCCCGCTGAGGCGATTGGAGGTTGACGTGAGCAGCAAAGGAATACAGATCGAAGGTTTAAGCAAACGCTACGGCAGCGGCAATACGGCCGTCGATGCGCTGAAGAACGTCAACATGCAAGTAGCACCAGGTGAGGTAGTAGGTTTGATCGGACCGTCCGGCTCAGGCAAAAGTACCTTGCTGAAATCTCTGGGTGCAGTGATTGACCCTAGCGCCGGGCGCATGACGCTGGGCGATAAAGTCATTTTCAACGAAGGTTGGCAAGTTCCCGACCTGCGTGCTCTGCGTCGAGATAAGATTGGCTTTGTGTTCCAGGCACCTTATTTAATTCCTTTCCTAGATGTTACCGACAATGTTGCGTTACTTCCGATGCTGGCGGGAATGCCGAATAGTGAGTCTCGAAAGCGAGCGCTTGAGCTGCTTACTGCTCTGGATGTGCAGCACAGGGCTCAGGCAATGCCCTCGCAGCTTTCCGGCGGAGAGCAGCAAAGAGTGGCTATTGCGCGCGGCCTGGTCAATCGTCCGCCGGTTATCCTGGCCGATGAGCCTACTGCGCCGCTGGATTCAGAACGCGCTATGGCGGTTATCCGCATCCTTAACGATATGGCGCAGCAATACCAAACGGCCATTATCGTTGTTACTCATGATGAGAAAATTATTCCGACCTTCAAACGTATTTACCACATACGCGATGGAGTAACTCATGAAGAAGCCGGTGAAGGCCGGGGATTTGACTAACCCAGAATTATAAAGGAAAGCGCATGGCGAAAGGTAATGCAAGCGGGAGGCTAATCCAAGTAATTGCAATAATAGCTATTGGCTTCGGCGTGCTGACCATCAAAGAAGGAGGGATGGTTTTGTTTGATATCGGGGCGGCTCGCACTGCTGCGGGTAACTACGTGCCGTTCGTACTCTGGTTCAATTCTATGGTCGGGTTCGCCTACGTTTCAGCAGGTGCCGGGCTATGGCTGGGTCGACGCTGGGCAGTATGGCTGGCTGTGGGGATTGCTGTTGCAACGGTGGCAACTTTCTCTGCATTAGGTATCCACATTTACAGCGGTGGCTCCTTCGAAATACGCACGCTGGTTGCAATGAGCCTGCGAACATCCGTGTGGATCATTATTTCAGCTTTGAGTTGGCGCTTTATCGTCCTGGGTGCATAGGAGACTCAATGAAGTCAGTTTTCTGGCAGTTGCACGGGAAGTGACTGGTTCCTGCTATCTGAATGAACCGGCAGATAGCCGTTTCCTGGTGGACTGCGCCATGGTGCAGACCGGGAAAATGTTGCGGGTGCTGGAAGCCTTTTATAATGGAAAATCGCCAGAGTCGGAATCTATGTCAGAGTGAACGTGAGAATGACGACACGCATGTTGATGTTTAAAATGCTGGTGATGCTTATCTTCTCAGGTCACCTTGCGCCAGCCCTGGCGAAAGAAGTTATGGTCGGCAGCGAGCTGGCAGGAAAGTGTCCCGCAAGGGATATTCCAAAATTTCGTGGAGGGACGGTAAGACTGGAAAACGATTTGTTTGTTGGTACCGATCAGAATTATACCAGCGGCGTCGGGGTTACTCTGGTTTCACATGATATCTCAGGAAAACTTAGGGCTAAGTGTCTGCCGGCACCAGTCTGGTTGCATGCACAACTAATACAGTTGTTAAACCCCGGTTTCTGGGCCGATGCGGCTGAACCAGCTGTGACTCAGAATGTGGTCGCCAAGTTCGGTCAGTCTATGTACACGCCAGAGGATTACTCCAGGTCTGACCTAATTGCGGATGACAGGCCCTATGCTGGTCTGCTTTACGTGGGACTGGCCTGGAATCGTCGCAGACTGAATGAGCACCTTGACGGGGAAGTGCTCGACACACGCGAACTCACTTTGGGCATAATCGGTCCGTGGTCGTTGGCGGAACAATCGCAGAAGGTGGTTCACGATGCGATAGGTTCGAATAGGTTTCTCGGATGGGAACATCAGCTCAGAAACGAGCCAGCATTGCAGGTGGCATTGGATCGTAAATATAAAGAATTTCGCGGCACAGGAGCCATCCTTCCTGGCTTTAATAGTGAGGTTATCCGTTCAGTAGGAGTGCGGATTGGCAATATTGAGACCTCAGCCACTATGGGAATAGAAGGGCGTTTAGGCTGGAACTTACCGAACGACTTCGGTAGCTATCCAATACGACCCGGTGCGGAGAACCGTCCACCATCTGTTGCCACCAGGTTGGGTAGGTCTGCTAAAGCAGCTCTTTATGGCGTGCATTTCTTCGGAATACTGGAAGCCAAGGCAATCGCCTGGGACTTTTCGCTGGATGGAAACCTGTTTGCCACTAGCCATAGCGTGAAGCGACGGCCCTGGGTCGCCCAGGCGGTAATCGGTCTGAGCATGCAGGGAACTGCTGCCGGACATGGCTACAGGTTAGCGGTTATGCGGGTGCATCGGACAAAAGAGTTTGAGGAACAAGGTGTGGGTCAGACCTATGGTTCCATCTCCTTAAGTGTCGAGTTTTAGAGTGCGGCTATCAGTTGTCGGAACTTTCGCAAACCATTCCTGGAGCATTTCTATGGTTAACATGAGAAAGAGATATGGCATTGTCATCAATGGCAGACGAACCGGGTATCTCCAAAGCTGGCGAGTGCTGGGGTTAGCTCTAACTGTCGGGCTCGCAGGCTGTACCGCCGGACCTGATTTTCAACGCCCTCAGGCTCCTGAGGTGACACGCTATACGACAACATCGATTGATACCCGAACCAGAGGAGCCGTTACAACAGTTGCTGGAGAACAGCAATTTATTACGGGCATGCAAGTGGATGAGCGATGGTGGCGTAGTCTGAAATCCCCCACGCTTGACAGATTGATCGAGGAAGCTCTTTCTTTCAGCCCGTCGCTGATGTCTGCCAAGGCCACATTGCGTCAGGCTAAGGAGATCTATTCGGCTCATGCGGGCTCGACACTTTATCCCCAAGTGGATGCTGGCTTGAGTGTTCAGCGTCAGCGTATGAATCCAAATATTCCGGGGCTGGACGGGGATGCAATGAAATTCAGCCTTTACGACGCCAGTGTTGGTGTGCGTTACAGCCTTGATCTCGCGGGTAGTAACCGAAGGACACTGGAAGCGCTGGCTGCTCGTGTAGATTATCATCGCTACGAATTTCAAGCTGCACAGCTGGTTCTGGCGGGTAATATCGCTACTGCAGCCATAACCCGGGCAAGGCTCGCAGAACAGATCGAATCCATGGGTGTCATCCTGCAGAACCTTGAAGAGCAGGTGTATCTTGCCAGAGAACGTTTACGCTATGGTCAAGCGGCGCCGGATGAGGTATCTGCAAAGAAAATCCTGGCGGAGCAGAAACGTGCGGAATTACCAACGTTACGTAAGCAAATGCAACAAACCGAGCATTTAATCGCCGTCCTCGCTGGACGTGCCCCGGGTGAGCATGGGCTCCCTGAATTCAAGCTGGCAGATTTCGCCCTGCCTGCCGAGCTGCCTTTACTAATTCCTTCTGAGTTGGTGCGCCACCGTCCGGACATTAGGGCATCAGAGGCTCTATTACACGAGGCTAATGCCAATTATGGTGCGGCCATCGCTAAGCTCTATCCACAAATTAATCTGAACGCTAACCTCGGAAGCCAGGCTATGACGACCGCTAGCTTGTTCAGCAGCGGTTCGAGTGTATGGAACCTGGTTGGACAACTGACCCAGCCTTTATTTAACCGGGGACTTCCAGCTGAAAAGCGTGCAGCACAAGCTGCTTTTGACGCGGCTACCGCTAACTATCAGAGTGTTGTGCTGGAGTCTTTTCGTAATGTTGCTGATGTGTTGAGAGCAGTGGAAAATGACGCTCAGGCACTGGCTGCAATGGACGCTGCGAACAATGCAGCTTGTGATTCCCTGCGTTCTGTTGAGCAACAATACCGATTTGGCTCGGCCAGTTACGTGCAGTTACTCATAGCCCGGCAGCAGGCACAACAGACCCAGCTGGCGCGGGTGGCAGCCCAGGCACAACGACTGACAAACAGTGTGGCTTTGTATCAGGTGATTGGTGCGGGATGAAGTGACTTGCTAGGTAAATGACTGTAAACGTATTGAGAGAGTATTATTTATAGCGTTCTCAACTACTGAAAATTTCCGCCACGGAATGGGTACAAAAGACCCGTTAGTAATATCAACCAGATACGAAGGTGGGATTGACATGGAGCTGCAAACATTTAAGATAGTAAACTATTACTATCTTAAATGTTGATGTGATGAAACTTGAACAACTACGTGTATTCAAAGCGGTTGCGGAATATGGCTCTGTTAGAAATGCCAGCGTCAGACTATACAAGTCAGCTCCTTCAGTCAGTGCGGCTATAAAATCACTGGAAGACAGTATAGGAATACAACTATTTTCCAGAGACGGTTACAGATTAAGCTTAACCGGCGAAGGGACTACCTTCCTGGCTGAAGCAAAAAAATTGCTAGAATCCGCGGACGCTCTGAAACGGTTCCCTGCAAAAATTCCTGGTGAGACCAAGATGGAATACGAAATAGTATATGATGCATCATTGAGTCGATTTCAGATATTGAAGTTAGCTGACTTTCTGGATTTTAATTTCCCTCAACTTGCGTTGACATTCACCACATTACATCCACAATCTGATATGTACGACCTATTTTCAAAAAGTATATGGGATCTTGCAATATTGCCATTAAGTAAAGTCATTTCCAATCGCCAAGCGCTACCAAATGAATTAGTCATGAGAACTTTTTCTAAAGAGCGTTTCTATGCGATGTGCAGCTCCGCTTATCAAGGTGTTTTAAAAAGTGAGAAAGAAAATAAACTAGATTTTGAAAACGAGACTCAGATAGTGTTCGAAGAAAATTCGTACGATCCAGAAGGAGATGACGAGAAGCCTATTTTGTCCCGGAAAACAATATCAGTAAATGATATGGAAACAAAATTAAACCTTATTGTTAAAGGAAAGGGATGGGGGTTTCTTCCAGCGGACCTTGTATCCAATGATGTGTCCAAAAATACACTACTAAGATTGGAAAGCGGCGAACTGAAATCGTATGCAATAAATTACTATCTGATTATGAACCAGAATGGGAATTCATGTGACGCCTCTCGAAAAATCTGGAAATCAAAACTATGATACAAATAAATCATACAGTTTCTTTTGTTAAATATCTTATAGATTTCATTCTAATAGCGCACAGTGTTATTAGACCAGTGTAACCCTCATTCTAATTGAACCAGATCGTATAATTGTGCTGACATAGCAATGTTGTTGTCTTGTGCTGAAAGTAAAGTTGTATTTTCATCTGTAGAGATCACTGTAAAGGATGAGCCCTCGACTTTACGAAGTAAGATCGTATCTGGCGGCAATATTGCTTTCCTAAACAAAGGAAACCTACTGCCAGTTTCAACGTTGTGTTTATTCCCTGAGTTAATGACATAATCACCATTCATTCTGAATACTATCTGTGAAAAAACTGGTTGACATGAGATTTCGGAGTCGATTTCACCAACTATCTCAATTAGTAAATCTATCAAAGATCTTCCATAATCGGATTGCCAAAAAACACTGCTGTTCAGATTTATTTTCCTAAATAAATCGAAATCCCATTCTGATTCAAAATGATAGGATTTTTCCATAATCACTAAACTTCTGAATACATCGACTACCAGTAACGAAAGTGTAAAGTTTCTAGCAATAAATTCTTCGTTTGTAAAGAGAGAGTCCTCATTGATTTCGAAGAGCGATAGATCTCTCACCATTCCAAAAATTACATATTGTGTGTCGAATCTGCGTGCAATGGTATCAGACTGACTCAGGACTTGTGTTCTATCGATACTATTTGACAATGAGTTTCTGTTTAGTGCTACATTTGCTGCTAAAGCGACAGCATGATCTGAGCGGACGTTAAACTGATCTGAAATCCTATTTGTAATGTGATGACCTAAGGAATATATTTTCCCGATCGAAGCCTGCCGAGGTTCAGATATTTGAAAATTCGTTACCAGGACTTTTGTTTTATAACCGTTTTCTCTGCAATTATTATAGTCACGGATTTTTACCCTTATATTAACTGAGAGAATATCGTTTTCGATTGACTCGCTTAATACTTCGATATTTTTAATGTTACTTCTGGTTGAAACCTTTAAGGTGCTGTTGCTAAGAACTCCGTTCATCAAAGAATCTTCTGCTGTGACTATTGCTCCTGCACTGTAAGAAGCGTCAGCGATAGCATTCTCTATGGCCAGTCGCCTGGCCTCCTCCAGCGGAGCACCAGATATTTTCACCCGGCCCTTTCCTTCAATCCATTCGGGCACTGCAGCAGAGATACTATGAGAAATAATAATTACAAAAAAGAATAATGTTTTCATAAATTTTTATTCGAAAAATGATAGTATTTTGCTAATGAGCCCTCTGTCTTGATTGTCCATCAGTCGACCTTTTCCACTATATTCTATTAGTGGATTGCCAATATTTGTCGATGCTATAATGTTGTCTGGAGAAATGTCTGCAATACGTATTTCTCCTGAAACTCTAATGTATTCGTCTCCTTCATTAAGTTTTATCCATTTTTCACCTGAAACTAATAGGTTCCCGTTATGAAGTATCTCATTAACAAAAACGTTTATTTCACCTTTTAAGTAGTTCTCTTGTTTAGAGTTGGACTTACTATCAAACTTACTATCCTGCTTGTGACTCATGCTCACATCTCCTCTCCTCACGTTCAGCGAGCCAGCATTAATCTCAAGTGGGCGGATATCCATCTGGTCTGATTTTTCGTTGGCTAAATTCTGTGTTTTATAAGCTTCAGTTCTTTCCATTAAAGTGACCTTTATCATATCTCCTATATTATAATTTTCTTTCTTGTGAAGGACGCCGTTATAACTGTCTGGATTAAATAGAGAGCCGGGATATACTTGCATGCTCTCTGTGTTTCTGATGTGAATAGGTGAATAGTCAGGGTGATTTCTATTCTTGATTTTTTCTAGATTACTAAGCTGCTTTTTTGATGATATCTCTGTAGCCTTGGCTGAATCAGTGTTGGGGTATTGAATAGATTTGCAAGATGCTACGACTAAGCAAGTCATTAATAGTAATCCAGTTTTTATAGTCATCATGGTACTTCTCAAGTTTTTGGAGTTATTCAAGGTAGTCTGTGTTCATAGTTTATTTAGTATCAAGAATATTTTCAGACAGATTTCTTCCCGTTACTGCGGTCGATATCATGTCAGCAGCTGAGAATGCCAGACCAATGTTTCCTGCGAAAAGATAACTACCCAGAAAACTGCTAAACGCACCTATTTCAGTGTCACTACCATTACCATATAGGTCTGAAATAATGGGAATATGATTGAGCGGATTGAAAGGCTCCAGTAGATCCTTTGTGTCCAGACCATCTTTTCCAAATAGAAAGCGCTCTGTCATGCTAGTCACGGTAAGGTTCGTTGTAGTATCACTTGGCTCTTTACTTTTCTCAGCGAGATTTGGGGAGGCGAGCGAAGCCATTAATGCGTTTTCCAGCGTTCTCTGTAGGTTCGATATGTCTTCTGTACCAATTTTATTATTAACAGATCCTGCAGCATTGGGACTAATATGTTTTTCTCCATTATTTTCAAAACATGAGCATTGCTTATCGACCCGGCTGCCATTTATACCACTTTGATCAACGAAGAAGTTTAGAAGGCTACCAAAGGTATCCTGTGTTCCTGACTCTTCTGGTGCGCGATTTTGTCCCGCAGTTTTACTGGCGCTATTGATACTGTCCACTCCGAGATCTGATGTAATCTCCGATTGCCTAGAATAGCCGTTCACCATACTAAGTCACCTGGTTATTTTTAAGATTTTATAATACTCATTATCTGAAGAAGAGATGTAATCATTTAACTAATGAAATGTATTTAAAATCCTAACAGTAAATTCAATTGGAACTTATTATAATTGTTCGATGTTGTGACTTCCTGATCTATAAAGACGCTGTCGAACTTGGGATTGGCTGGTTTTATAATTTTGGTGACGATTATATCTGAACTTTAATCAGGTTCTAATGACAAAGGTTTTTCCGTGAAGTTGTGTTTTTAAGGATATTAAATGTTGTTAAATTTAACAAATTATTTTTATTGTAAAGTTTTTATTTCAGTTGGTTTTTCTGTTTTCTTTCTCTCCGGATGTGGTTCCGACACAGAAGATTCTGGCTTTATTGATTTCTATAATGCGTCTGCGAATTCTCCTGCCGTCCACCTGACTCTCGATGAGGATCTGGATGATGATGACGATGACGAAGTTGAGATAACCTATGGCGCAGTCAGGTATGGTAAAACATTAAAGAATCAGTCGGTTCCATCTCAGAAGTACTATTACGAACTAGCGTGGCAGGATGATGAGGATAGTAAGTTGAGAAAGGATCTTGATCTTATTTCCGAAGGTCAGCTTAGTGTCAGAGATGATGAGATTACTTTGGTCGTAATGAGTGGGGATCTACCACACCAGGATGCCACGGTATTTAATATTCCAATAATCGATGATGATGACGATCAGGACGATGATTTGTTCAATCTGAGGTTCCTTAATGTTGTTGATTATGATAGCCCACTTGATATATATATATCTGAGCATGACGAAACCTTTTCTGAAGCAAAATTTGTTACCAGTATTCATTATCTTGACTTAAGCGATAATTTTAAGTTTGAAGAAGATAGATATATATTCTATATCACCGAACCTGGTAAGAGTGAGGTGATTTTTGAGTCAGAAGAAATATCCTATCCTTACACTAATCAATATGTTCTTTCTGTCAGGCGCAACCCTGGTGTCGGGTCTTCCCCATTTGTGATGGACAATATTGGCAGCACACGAGTTAATGAGTATCAGGCTGTAGATGACGAGGCTAAGATTAGATTCTATAATGGCATTCAACGAAACCAGTTAATGGAAGATTACAATGGTTCCATTTCTTTAACATCAGATATTTCTGAGCTCGATGTTCCGTTAGCAAGCAATTTGTCTATTGGAGAGTTTTCCGACCAATTCGTGGTCAGAAAAGGCGACTATCATGTAAGTCTTATGGACGGGGAGACTAATGAAGTACTGTTGGCTAATCAGTTGGTTACTATACCGAAAAACACGGATCGGACCGTATTTTATTATTTAATAGAAGAGTGGGTTGATGATGATGAGGACGGTGATTTCGACGAAGATGGAGATGGTGTCGTTGACGAAACAGAAGCAAAAATAAAGACAATAATAGTACAGAATAGTACAGCAAGAAGGGTTCAGGAACATGAGATTAAAATGTTAAATCTCGCATACTCTGAGGATTTTTCTCGTGTCACATTTTATTTTGTTAAAAATGACGAGATTGTTGAGACTGCGGGAACTAAGAGGCAAACTAATATTGGCACATCAACTACCGCCACATTACTAAACAATACATACGAAGTTTATGTGATAGCGTGGATAGATAATAATGAGATCATACTAGATAGTCTATTGCTTACACTAAACGAGGAGTCCCCTGAACTATACCTTTTGCTAGAGATTGATGAGCACGCTCCGACTGGTTATAAAATGTCATTACATAACCAATTGAATGGTGACTGAACTTCTTGAAAACTTAACCCAGTGTGATTAACGATCAATATTTCATCCTGCTTTTTTCGTTGAAATACAGATTGATTAAGGTCAAAAGCCCAATTTAGCCGTTGGTCCGCGAAAAATGTATCTCCAGCGGCTAAAATACGGTTCTCATTACCGGCTATGCTATAGACAGTGTTTCTATGAGTATAGGTTCTATTGCATGTTCTCTCAGGTCGAGAGACTACAAAACCAGCGAGTTTCAGTTCATAACCACTACTGTACCTACAACTAAGATTGCTTATTTGAAAACTAGGTTGATTAGCTTCAAAGCTTTGATTGGCGAATGTAAAGATAGTTTACTGTGGTGTTCTGCTTTGCGCAGCTGTTACAAGGTCGATGAGAGCCTTAATGCTCGGACACTGTACTGGTCAACTCCAACCGGATTACATTTAATTGAGAATTTCAATATTCCACAGGCGAGGTATCATTGTCCGCCGAGTGCAGCCTTTCGAGGTTGTAATACCTCATGTAAGTCGCAACGTCCTGTTTCATGTGCTCACCACTTGGCTGATGTACTTTCAACAGCCAATCATTCTTAAGGCTACCGAGGAAGCGCTTAACTGTGGCGTTATCCCAGCAGGTATCCACGTCACTCATGCTGGCGCACATGCCATAGCTCAGCTCTCTACCAATCTGCGATAGGCCTTGCTCGTGTACAGCGAGCCCCGGTCGCTATGGAACACCATTCCTTTTAGTGTCTGGTGTACGTTGTAGGCTTTGATAAGGGCTTTGCTGATCATGCGCTTATCAACGTGCCAGCCCACAATGTGCGGTGAATACAAATCCATCACAATGGCCAGATACATTCAGCCTTCTGCTGTTCTGGGATAGGTGACTTCATCGGCCCACTCGTGATTCGTCCCAAATGGGGTTAAAGTTCTGGTTCAGCATGTTATCTGCCACCGTATCACTGTGCTTGCGCTTTGTGGTGGCTTTATAGCCACACGCAGGGTAACAGTGAGCCCCAGTGTTGCTATTATCTTCCGGACTCGGTAACGGCCAATTTCAAAGGCTTCTTTGCGTAATTGTTTGGTCATTTCCCGATTCCCCAGGCTACTCCTGCTACGTTCGCACAACGTCTTGATGCGACGGTACAAATACAGCTCCTGAGCATCAATCAACTGCCTTGGGCGCTTCAGTCAGTCGTAATAAGCAGACTGGCTTACCCCCATCACCAGACTCAGCAGAGTGACTGGGAAATGACAGGCTTCGGTCTGAATAAAGTCCTTCGTTATTTCATTTCCTTGGCAGAGAAGACGCAGGCTTTTTTTGAATTTCTTTCTCCATATGCAGTGTCTTATTCTCACGTATTAAACGCTGTAGCTCTGCTCCAATACCACAAGGCTACCGCTTCTTCCTTAAAGGCTTTAGGATAGCGCTTATGCGCACGTTTCTGATTCATACTGACACCTCAATCTCTGACGGTTATTGTCTCTGATTAAATTGTCCGGTGTCATTAGATCAGGGCAGGTTGCAGGTTGATCAATATGAAGAAGATGAAATTTCAGATATCACTGGAAGAGTGTTTCTTCACGTATATTGTGCTTACCCGAAGTTATCATCACCGATTTTTGGTTAGGGTAGTTAAAAGTCCACTTTGCTCCATTGCTGGAAGCAGAGATTAGTATTGTTGATACATATTCCGAAACTCGAAGATGGGAAAAAAAGAAGATACTGTTTCTGATTTTTGTACCGGTAAGAGAAAATTAGCAAAGGTCATAAGGAAAGTCAGGGCAAATAACGCTGCAGAGGCAATGATTTAGTCAGTGAAGGTCGGAAAAGGCAGTCGTTGGTGGCTAAGGCGGAAGAAATATTTTGGTCACGGGTCAACAGGAGTTAGTGAATACTATCTATGTAAAACCTGATTTAAATGGCCCGCCCGAGAGGATTCGAACCTCTGACCTCTGCCTCCGGAGGGCAGCGCTCTATCCAGCTGAGCTACGGGCGGTTTGTGATGGTGGCTTGGTCTTTGACAGCTGAGGTTGCTGCACCGGCCTAAGCGCGGCGTACTATGCCGTAAACCCGGGCCGAAATCAATCTTGAAGGCTGCATTTTTGTCAGTGAGAGAAAGCTTTTAGTCCGGGCCATTACAGGCCTGACCAGGGTGTTGCTCGGATCTGAGCTGAACTGATCGTCTACAGAGTTAGTATAAAAGGTTGTAGGGTAATGATTAACCGTTATAATCTTGGCCCAGAAAAAATCATTATTTATGCAGACCAGTGGCAGTGGGAGTAGGTTGTGAAGATTAAAACGTTGATCGTCTTGAGTGTTGGATTAATAGTGGCCTTTGCCGGTCAGGCATCAGATTCATCGGCTGACGCCATTAAAGAACGCATTAAGCCAATTGGGCAGGTGCGGGTATCCGGTGCTGAGGCTGAAACCGCAGAGGCAGATTCAGGCCCGCGTTCTGGTCAGGAAATTTATCAGGCATCCTGTTTTGCCTGTCATGGCACGGGTGCCATGGGCGCACCGAAAATCGGTGTTGCAGAAGACTGGGCGCCACGTATGGAGCCGGGGTTCGATTCCATGCTGAGTAACGCTATCAATGGTATTGGCGCCATGCCGCCGATGGGAACCTGCGCCAATTGCTCTGAAGATGATATTAAAGCCGCCATTGAGCATATGATAGAAGGTCTCTAATCTGTTCAAAGATAAGTGATTTCTGTGCGACACGGGCCACCTTTTTGGTGGCCTTTTGTTATCAATTGCGCTATTTTTGTCCGGTTAGCGATATTATATAACTACATAAACAAAGGACTCGCTTTCATAAAAGGCATTATGACCATCGACAGAAATGCTGAAGCCCTCAGTGCTGAAGAGTTACGGGCCCTGGTACCGCAACTTCAGCAACTGACAGAAAAATACAGGCAGGCTGAGGCTTTACAAAAAGCCCTGTTTGATATTTCAGAACTCGCCAATTCTGTGAGCGAGCTGTCACGCCTGTACCCTGCTATTCATGACATTATCAGCGGCATGATGAATGCCCGCAATTTCTTCGTTGCGCTTTATGAACAGAACACTGAACTGGTGGACTTTGTCTATTTTGTGGATGAGTTTGATGAGCTGAATGTTCGCCAGTTACCCTCATCGGTACTGAAAAAAGGCATTACCGGCCATGTGTTGCGAACCGGTGAACCCTTGTTCCTGACCAAGGAAAATTACAAACAACAACTGAAGCATATTGCCGCAGAGGAACTGGGCTCGGATCCTGTTGACTGGATCGGTGTACCCTTAAAGCGTGGTGCTCAGGTAATTGGTGCCATGGTGGTACAGAGTTACGACGAGT
Source organism: Lacimicrobium alkaliphilum (assembly GCF_001466725.1). Lineage (NCBI taxonomy): Bacteria > Pseudomonadati > Pseudomonadota > Gammaproteobacteria > Alteromonadales > Alteromonadaceae > Lacimicrobium > Lacimicrobium alkaliphilum. The sequence continues at coordinate 3,869,901 of NZ_CP013650.1, read as the reverse complement.
CGGTGCGATACAGCGAACAGGATCTGGAACTGCTGGTATTTGTCTCCCAGCATATTGTTAATGCGGTTGACCGGGTAAAAAGCCGAGAGATCACTGAGAAAACCATTCGCGAGCGCACCCGTCAGCTTCGCACCATTAACGAAGAGTTGCAGGAAGAGATTCAGGAACGGCAAAAGATTGAGTCACTGCAGCAGGCACTGTTTGAGATATCTGAACTGTCCGCCAATGTGGAAGGCGATATGCTGGATTTTTATGCCAGCCTGCACGACATTCTGTCCCGCCTGCTCAGCGCGCCTAACTGTTATGTGGCGCTGCTGGACGAGAAAAGCAAGCGTCTGGATTTTCCCTATTACAGTGATGAAAAGGATCAGCAAATTGACTCTCGTCCTTTGGGTAAAGGGCTGACAGAGTATGTGCTGAATACTGGCCAGGCCGCACTGATTGATTTGGAACGAGCCAGTGCCCTGACCGAGAGCGGTGAGCTGGAAGATGAAGTCAGTGAGCGCATGATTGAGCGCAATAACTGTTGGTTAGGTTCACCACTGGTGGTGGACGGGGATATATCTGGTGTGATTGCGGTACAGACCTATGAGAAAGATAAGGGTTACACCCTCAAGGATCTCGAGCTGTTAAAGTTTGTTTCCCACCACATTGCCGTGGCCATGGAGCGTAAAAAAGCGGCTGAAGCCACTCAGGAAATGAACCAGCAACTGGCTGATAAAGTAAAAGAGCGCACTGAGGAGCTGTATAAAACCAACCAGCATCTTAAAAAACAAATTGAAGAGCGTAAGGAAATCGAGCTTAAGCTGATCCACGATGCCCACCATGATGCGCTCACAGATTTGCCTAACAGAGTTTTATTTACCAATCGGCTGGAACTGGCAGTAGCCAATAAAAAACGGCATCCGGAGCATAATTTTGCGGTGCTGTTTATCGATCTGGACAGATTTAAGCTGATCAACGACACCATTGGTCACCATGCCGGCGATATGTTTCTGATTGAAGTGTCCAAGCGTATCGGCCAGTGCATCCGTGGCCATGACTTACTTGCGCGTCTGGGCGGTGATGAGTTCGTCATCCTGCTCGATTGTCTGGATGACGAAGACGATGCCGAAGAAGTTGCCAGCCGTATTATTGATTTGCTCGGCAAACCCTTTTTACTGGATGACAAGGAAATGTATTCCGGTGCCAGTATTGGTATTGCCTTTATTCAGAGCTGGTATTCCAATGCCGATGAGGTGATAAGGGACGCTGATGCGGCCATGTATCAGGCTAAAGCTTTTGGTCGCGGCCGTTATATGACCTTTGATTCGAGTATGCGTGACAGGTTACTTGAGGAAGTGGAACTGGAAAGCGAATTCAGGCGCATGCTCAAAGAAGGTCTGTTCGAATGTTTCTGTCAGCCGGCCGTCAGCCTCAGCAATAATGAGTGGGTGTATCTGGAATGTTATATCCGCTGGCTTCACCCCACCTTAGGTAAAGTGAAAAGAGAACAATTCTGGAATGTGGCAGAGCATACCGGGCTGACCATAGAAATGGATAATTTCATGTTGGAAAAGGCCTGTGAAAGCCTGAGTAAGCTTAAATCACAGGCCAACAAGCCGCTGCGTATTGCTATGAACCTGAGCATCAATCATATTCTGCAAAGCAAGCTGGTTAATCAGTTGCTGGAGCAATTAGAGGAATATGGTATTTCGCCGGAGCAACTGGTACTGGAGTTCGACGAGAATGCCCTGAACCAGCGTTCTCAGCATGTTTTACCGGCGCTGAAAAAGCTCAAGAAAGCCGGTGTCACTCTGGTGCTGGATAATTTCGGCAGCGGCCTGGCGTCATTGAGCTACCTGTACTCCTACCCCTTTGACTATGTGAAGATCGACCATCGTTTTGTTAAGTCTCTGCCAAAATCGGAGAAAAACCTGAAGATGATCCAGTCAGTGCTGAGCATTGCCGAGCATCTGGGTTTCCAGTTGATTGCCGAAGGTATCGATCGGGAAGAACAGTTAACCGCGCTGCGCGAAATTGGCTGTGAACTGGGGCAGGGTAATATGGTGGTGGAGGCCCAACGACTGGAAGATCTGCAGCCCAAAGATATTGGCGTAGTGGTTACCGGTTAATCGAGGTCGGTATTTATCCCGACAAATACGCCGATATCCGCTCTTGTTGTCGGTATGAATTCCATCCTAAAATTTTATTTATTCAGCAGATTACCGGTTAATCGTAGGTCGGGATTTATCCCGACAAGTACGCTGGTCTCTGCTCTTGTTGTCGGAATGAATTCCGACCTACAATTTTATTTATTCAACAGATTGCGCAAGTTGGCGATACCTGTCTGGCCTTTTTGCTGACGCTCCTCAGCTGTGGCTTTGGGTTTTTTGCTTTCCCAGACCAGATCATCCTGTGGTAATTCATACAGAAAACGGCTCGGCTCGGGATTCAGTATCTCGCCGTATTGACGCCGCTCTTTTGCCAGCGTAAAAAACAACTCCCGCTGGGCCCGAGTCACACCCACATAAGCCAGCCGCCGTTCTTCTTCGATATTATCTTCATCAATACTGCTCTGGTGCGGCAGCAGGCCCTCTTCCATACCCACCATAAATACATAAGGAAATTCCAGGCCCTTGGAGGCGTGCAGCGTCATTAACTGGACCTGATCTGAGTCCTCATTGTCTTCACCGCGCTCCATCATATCCCGCAGGATAAGCCTGTTTACCACTTCAGGTAAGGTCATGGGAGCTTCAAGCTCATCGCCTTCGAGCATATTGGTGATCCAGCCAAACAGGGTGCTGATATTACTCATGCCCATTTCCGCGGCTTTGGGGCTGGTACTGGTGGCATACAGCCACTCTTCGTACTGCATGCTTTTAATCATTTCCCGGATCCCGGCCTGGGTATCCCCGCGCATGACATTATCCGAGAGTCCGACAATCCAGCGGCTGAAGTTCTCGATTGCGGTTAAACCCTTGCCTGAAATGACACTGCCCAGTTGTGGGTGGCAGGCGGCCTCAAACAAAGAAACGTGCAGCTCATTGGCAAAATTGCCCAGTTTCTCGAGCGTTGCACGGCCAATGCCTCGGGTTGGCGTGTTAATAACCCGCAGCAGCGCATTGTCGTCATCCTGATTCACCAACAGGCGCAGATAAGCCATGATATCTTTGATTTCTGCACGGGCAAAGAACGACATACCGCCACTAATCTTGTAAGGGATACGATTGCTCATCATCACTTTCTCGAACAACCTTGACTGGTGATTGCCACGATACAAGACTGCATAGTCTTTATATTGAGTGCCATTCATAAACTTATGGGCCATCAGTTCGGCTACCACCCGCTCAGCCTCATGTTCTTCATTTTTAGCCAGCAGAATCTTTAGCGGCTCACCATAGCCCAGTTCTGAATAGAGCTTCTTCTCAAATACGTGTGGATTGTTCTGGATCAGAATATTGGCGCAGTGCAGTATGCGCCCGGATGAGCGATAATTCTGTTCCAGCTTGATGACTCTCAGGGCGGGGAAATCTTTTTGCAATAACACCAGATTCTGCGGTTTAGCGCCCCGCCAGGAGTATATAGACTGATCATCATCACCCACTACCGTAAAGCGGGCCCGTTCTCCGACCAGCAGGCGAACCAGTTCATACTGGCTGGTATTGGTATCCTGATATTCATCCACCAGCATATAGCGTACGCGTTTCTGCCATTTCAGACGCACATGCTCCTTGTGCCGCAGCAACAGGGTTGGCAGCATAATCAGGTCATCGAAGTCCAGGGCATTATAGGCACGCAGATTCTGCTGATAGCGCAGATAAAACTGTGCAAACTCCTGCTCACCCGCTGACAACGCTCTTTTTTGCAATTGTTCCGGCAGGATCAGATCGTTTTTCCAGGATGAAATGCAGCTTTGTAACAGGAATAACTGTTCTTTATCTCCATCTAACTGCTCCATGGTCAGATCTTTAAGCAGTGCCATGCTGTCTTTGTCATCGAACAGTGAGAATCCGGGTTTAAGACCGATCTCTTTCACCTCTGACTTGATGATATTAAGGCCCAGCGTGTGAAAGGTAGAGATTTTCAGACCACGGGATTCCTGTTTGCCTAATGTCAGCGCCACCCGTTCTTTCATCTCTCTGGCTGCTTTGTTGGTAAAGGTCACGGCCAGGATATAACGGGCGGGCACATCGCAGTCCCGTACCAGATAAGCAATTTTATTGGTGATTACCCGGGTTTTACCACTGCCGGCACCGGCCAGAACCAGACAGGGGCCGGAAATAAAACTTACCGCCTGATTTTGCGCCTGATTAAGCTTCATGCTTGGCCTATGTGGAAACTGAGTACATCACCGATGGCAGGCTTATTCAGTGCCAGCATCACCAGGCGGTCGATACCCAAAGCAACACCGGCACAAGGGGGCAGCCCATGCTCAAGTGCTGCCAGCAGGTTAGCATCGACGGGTTTCTCTGGTTTGCCGGTTTGCCACCGTTTAAGGTTATCCTGTTCGAAACGCCGTCGTTGTTCGTCAGCATCGGTGAGCTCATGAAAACCATTGGCCAGCTCCAGGCCCTGATAATAAAGCTCGAATCGCTCGGCAACGCGCTCGTCTTCCGGGCTAAGGCGTGCCAGCGCAGCCTGAGATGCGGGAAAATCATAAATAAAACAAGGAGCTTGCTGGCCAATCTGCGGCTCTATCACCTCACAAAACAGCAGTTGTAATAATGTGTCGCGATCTTCCTCGTGCTCCGCCAACTCCCGGTGGCCTTGCTCTGCGACTTTTTGTCGGAGGGTCTGCAGATCCGCGCTCAGGGGATCCAAATCCAGATAGCGGAAAAAGGCCTGCTGGTAGCTAAGTTTGCTTGCCGCTGAGGTATGACAGATCATCTGCATCAGTTCATCCAGTTCCTGCATCAGCTGATGATGATCGAAACCGGGCCGGTACCATTCGAGCATAGTGAACTCAGGATTGTGATAACGACCGCACTCTTCGTTTCTGAATGCCTTACAGATCTGATAGATGGCCCCGCTGCCGGCCGCCAGCAATCTTTTCATAGCGTATTCCGGCGAAGTTTGCAGGTACAGAGTTTTTCCTTCAGCTACCCCGGGGCCGGTGTAACGGGTGCTGAAGCTTTGCAGGTGCTGATCAGTCACGGTGGCATGAGACAGACAGGGGGTTTCCACTTCCATCACCTTACGCCGGGCAAAGAACTGTCTGATTTCCCCCAGTAGCCGGGCTCGTTGTTTTAACACTGGGATTTCAGCGCTGGGATGCCAGCTATTGTTACTGACAGGGTTTGTCATGGGAGAGAATAATCCTGAAAAGAAAAGCCCACAGCAGGCGGGCTTTTCCGGGAGTTGTGAAGGTTATTTCTGTGCCCGGGAAACATACTCGCCGCTGCGGGTATCGACCTTGATGACTTCGCCGGTTTGCACAAACAGTGGTACCCTGACTACAGCACCTGTTGCCAGTGTGGCGGGTTTACCGCCTGTGCCTGCCGTATCACCTTTAAGGCCCGGATCCGTTTCAGTGATCTCCAGTTCTACAAAGTTAGCCGGTGATACGCTGATGGGGGCGCCATTCCAGAGTGTCAGAGTACAGACGTCGTTCTCTACCAGCCACTTGGCGTTGTCACCTACGGCTTTGCTGTCAGCGGCAATCTGCTCGAAGGTTTCGTTATTCATAAAGTGCCAGAATTCACCGTCGTTATACAAATAAGCCAGCTCGATGTCGATAACATCGGCGCCTTCTACCGTATCACCGGATTTAAAGGTTTTTTCCAGTACCTTGCCGGAGATCAGCTTGCGGATCTTAACCCGGTTAAAGGCCTGGCCTTTGCCCGGCTTGACGTATTCATTTTCCATAACATTACAGGGCTCACCATCAAGCATGATTTTTAACCCAGCTTTAAACTCATTTGTGCTGTAAGATGCCATTTTTTCCTCATTACTATTCGAACGCACAGTATTGGCGCAGATGATACCTAATATTATCGATCCTGTAGAGGTTTCCTGGCAAAAAGAATTAGCTCAGGCGTACCGCGACCCGAAAACATTGTTAACTGACCTGCAACTGAACCCTGCTGACTACCAGTCCGGTTTCGGTGCCAGAAAGCTGTTTCCGCTGATGGTGCCACGGCCCTTTGTGCGCAGGATGCAGAAGGGAAATCCTGACGATCCCCTGTTAAGGCAGGTGATCACTGATGTTAAAGAGCTGGCCGCAGCGCCCGGGTACAGTGAAGATCCGCTGGACGAACAGCAGTCTGCCGTGCCGGGGTTGTTACATAAATATCAGAGCCGTGTGCTGATGATTATTCGCGGTGGTTGTGCGGTAAATTGCCGTTATTGTTTTCGCCGCCATTTCCCCTACGGAGACAATGCTTTGTCCAGGCAGGGCTGGCAGCAGGCACTGGATTATATTGCTGCGGATAACAAAATTGATGAAGTGATTTTCTCAGGTGGTGACCCGCTGATGGCCAAAGACGACTTTCTGGCCTGGATGACCGGGCAACTTGAGGCGATCCCCCATTTACGCCGGTTACGCATTCATAGCCGCTTGCCGGTGGTGATCCCCTCAAGGCTGACAAAGGAGTTACTGGCCTGGTTTACCCAAAGCCGTCTGGCTCCTGTGCTGGTACTGCATATTAACCATGCCAATGAGATTGATGACGAGGTGGCGGCAAAGCTGCAACCCTTAAAACAGGCGGGTGTGACGTTGTTAAATCAGGCAGTACTGTTGAAGGGCGTGAATGATTCAGTCGACGCGCAGGTGAACCTCAGTGAGGCGTTATTCCGGGCCGGGGTCTTACCCTACTATCTGCACCTTCTGGATAAAGTACAGGGTGCGGCGCACTTTGATATGCCAGAACAACAGGCCAGAACCATCATGGCGGGGATAATAAGGCGTTTACCGGGTTACCTGGTACCTAAACTCGTCAGAGAGATAGGCAACCAGCCCGGTAAAACACCTTTAGACTTACATCTTCATCCTGACTCTGGAAAGTCAGGTGACTTATCAGGCGAAAGTATCGATAGTCGAGCCTAACGCAGGATCAGCCGAAGAAGGTTTTGGTACGCCAGCGGCTGAATCCAGCAGCTGAAGCGCCTGTTTGCCTTCTTCTTCCTGCTGATTTTTAGCAAGTTTTGCAGAACGCAATTCTACAGACGCGTCGGACATTCCAGAGGTGCGTGCACCTTGTAGTTCCATACCTTAATTCCTCTAACAGCTTGTGAGTAAATTAAAAAGCAGGCAGAATTGCCCGCTTTCGATTTGTTATCGACCCCGCTTAAGTGATCTTTAGCAAAAAAATCAGGTTTTTTTACTATGCAGCCAATCATCGACAAACTGAAAGAAAATATGCAGCTGATATACCGGCGTGCGCTGGATGCAGACAATGCTTTGGCCCGGTTGCAACAGTCAGGTAAAGGTAAATTCAAACATGTTTTTGCAGACGACGCCGGTTTTGTAGTACGCAGTAAACGCTTCTCTCCTTATGTAGAGGAACTGGGCAAGCAAGTGGTTGAACTGGAATCTGTGCAGGATAAGGCAGAGTTTGAGACCAGGCTGGCACCCATAGTGAAAAAGATGGAGCTGATGTTACTGACCCTGGCCAATTTTCAGCAGAGCCTGAAAGACAAGTAGTGCAATTCGCCTGAGTAATCGCCCTTAGCTGGTTATCCGGAATACAGGGTGTTGTTGGTTTTTTATACAGCCTGAGCCATAATTAATAGCAGTAATGGGGGGTGTTATGGAAATCAATGCAACGGGCGCTAAGCTGAATATCGACTTTAAAGGGCCGGTTGAAAAGGCAGACAAGGGCCAGAATAGTGAAAGACTCAATGCTTTTGGTATCGGTGAGGCCAATAAGCCCCGGGTTGAGCTTTCTCCTCAGGCCAGGATTTTGCAACAGGCAGAACAAACGCAGTTGGAAAGACAGCAGAGTCGTCCGGCCAAAGACGAGAAAGCACAGCAGGAAACCACAGAGCTGAACAATAACTTTGTGAGGGTATCCAGCAGTCTGGGGGAATCGGCCCAGGCGAATAATCTGAATAGCGAAAAAGCTACGGAACTCTACCGTTCAATCGAGAAGTTACTTTAATCACAAATTATAAAGGCCGCTTTAAAGCGGCCTTTCACAACTATAGTATGCAGACTGCTACTACTCTTTATCTTTTACCTGATATTCGCCAAAGGTATCGGTAAACCATTGTTTCAGCATGTTCTTTTCATAACGCAACACTTCACTGTCGAAGAACGGATTGTGCCTGTCCTGAAAAGACATATCCTTGAGTTTGACGTTTTCTTCCTGTTTCAGGGTTTGCCCCTGGTCATCCAGTAGCTGATAGTCAAAGGTCATGCGCGGAATATCAATGCGTTTGATCAGCCTGACATCGGAGGCGGAATGCAGGCCCACAAAACTCCCGGGCCATACCTGCCCGGCCAGATCCAGATCTCTGACCGTCATCATCAGCTTATATCCCTCTGGCAGAGACTCGCTTAATTCAACGATGTACTCCTGTAACTGCTTTGTGGTCCGTTCTCTGAATTTACTGCGTGATTCATTTGCCGCTCTGATATCGGTATAGTTCTCGGGTTCGTGCCAGGTGATTTCTGCCTCCGCACTGGCCTGCGCCAGACCACCAACAGTCAGCGCAGATAGAGTCATAATAGCTAACAGGGTCTTCATTAGGTTCTCCAGCTTTTTGATTTTACTACAAATCATATTAAGTCTTAGGTACCAGTTTAGATGTTGCAACTGAATTTACACTGAATAACTCTCTTTGATATTGCACCGGGTATTTGTGACGATTTGTAATTTCCTGATGCCTGTAGCGGCGGGCTCTGGTAGTCTCTGGCTGCTATCCTGGAGGCAGTATGAAAACCCCGATATTCAGCTTGTGTCTGATACTATTAACCCTGATATGGAGACCCGCCACAGGCTGTGAGCAAGGATCCGGTCTATGTATTGATAAACAGGACTGGCAGTTTGGTCTGGCTCTTGGGCTTGGTGTGCGCACTAATCCACTGGTGGATGGCGATAACATCCCGCTGGTGCTGTTGCCTGATATTGCCTGGTACGGAGAGGCCTTTTATCTGGATAATGATGAATTCGGCTACCAGTGGTATGATTCAGGCAAGGTGGCGCTGGAAACCTTTGTTAATCTGAATAAAGAGGCAGCCTATTTCAGGTATTTCCATCCCTCTAACCTGCTATTCTCAAACTTCTCCCTGAATAGCAGTTTCATCGGGCCTGCCAGGGTCCCTGAGCCGCAAGTGTCGAAGGATGATGTCGCCAGCCGTCGCTGGGCGATTAATGGCGGTGCCCGGTTACATATCCGCCAACAGCAGGGAGAATGGCAACTGATGGCATTGACGGATGTCTCCAATGTGCATCATGGACATCAACTTTCACTGCGTTACAGTGCGGGTTGGCAGATCCAGGATTGGCGTCTTATTTTAACGCCGTCGCTGACATGGAAAAGCGCAGCGCTGACAGATTATTATTATGGCCTGGATGAGCGAGATGGTGTTCTGCCTTCATTCTATTTTAGTGGCGGCAGTGGCTGGCAACCCGGTGTTGATCTGACAGTGACAAGACCATTATCTGAGAAATGGCTGATGTTGTTTAAAGCGAGCTGGACAGGTCTGCACGATGGTATGACTGACAGCCCTCTGGTGCAGGAAAGCGGGATACACACCCTGTTTATTGGTGCAGCTTACCGGTTCTGATGAGAGTTTATGTGAAGCAAAAAGGATTGTGGCTGATAATACTGTTGATTCTGGGCTGGTCACAGACTATCCAGGCGGAACAGGCCGGTTGGCGGATTAAACCCAATATTTGTGTGGTAGAACAGATGGGTGATCCCTGTGAACTGAAACTGAACATCAGCTTATGGGGCGAAATTCCTGATCATAGTTGCCTTTTTTTGCAGGATGCCATGGTCGAGTGCTGGGCAATGCCTGACAAAAATATCAGTGTAACCCTGGAATTCCGCGAGGCTACCGTAATCAGCATGCGCGACAGTGACGACCGAACACTGTTGCAGGAAACCCTGGAAGTTAAATCCCTGAGCCGCATTCGTCAGAGAGTCCGAACCCCCTGGAGTGTATTTTGATGGCCAATGTATTTCTAGTCGAAGATGATATCAGATTAAGTCAGCTCACTGCCGACTTCCTGCGTAATCATGATCTCAATGTCAGGCAGTTCGAAGACGGTACTGATTTGCTCGCACAGGTCAGAAATAATCGCCCTGATATTGTGTTGCTTGATGTGATGTTACCGGGTGAAGACGGTTTTTCACTGTGCAGAACCTTACGGCGGGAATATGATGGCCCGATCCTGTTTCTCACGGCCCGGGATACCAACTTTGATCAGGTTCTGGGGTTAGAGTTAGGGGCCGACGACTATGTGATTAAACCGGTTGAACCCAGAGTATTGCTGGCAAGGATAAACGCTTTGTTACGCAGAGTTAAAAAGGACGCCGGGAGTAAGAATCAGGATCAACTGAAGTTCGGTAAACTCAGAATTGACCGTGCGTCGAGAAAAGTGAGCCTGGATGGTGAACCAATACAGCTAACCAGTCATGAATTTGATTTGCTGTGGATGCTGGCTGAAAACGCATCAGAACTGGTGGAACGGGAACGCATATACAGTGATTTAATCGGTCGGGAATACGATGGTCTTGACAGATCCGCCGATGTGCGGATTTCGCGATTACGCAAAAAACTGAATGACAACCAGAAGAACCCTCAGCGCATCAAAACTATCTGGGGAAAAGGCTTTTTCTTTGTTGCCGATGCCTGGGATTAGCAAACCCGCGGGGCTGACTACCCGGATAGTACTGATGACTTCAGGCCGGCAGGGCTACTGATGGCTCGTCTATTCATCAGTCTTTATCTGTTTATTGTGTTATCCCTGGTGGGCCTGGCCGCTATTCTGGATCAGGTGTTTTTTGCCACGGATAACCAGACCGATCCCTGGGTTACAGCCAGTGCTGCACTGTTGTCATCCCCTGCAGAAGAGGCTCTGGAAGATCAGTTAACTGAGGCCGGTCTGGCAGTGCGATGGATGGAAGCCGACGCTATCGCCTGGCCGGCAGAACTGCAACAACGCCTGCAACAGGGCAAGTCGGTGATTTTGCACGACCCCCAATATGGTCAGCAACTTTATAAGTTGTACCCTGATAACCAGCTGATGCAGGTCTATAGTCCGGGTAATCGCACCACCGAGTTCTGGCTTTACAGCAGCGTGTTTTTCGGGCTGCTGGCGGTGTTGTTGTCGTTGTGGATCTGGCCTTTATGGCGTGATCTACTCAAGCTGAAAAAGGCCTCCAGTTCTCTGCAACAGGATGGCTCACTGCCGGCATTGTCAGTCAACCCCGCCTCAGCCCTTGCCGGTATTATGGATTCTTTTAATCAGCTCAGTATCCAGATCAAATCCCTGTTACAGCGCCAGCGAGAGCTTACCGGTGCGGTGGCTCATGAGCTGCGCACCCCCTTATCCAGACTTAAATTTGCACTGGCGGCCGAGCCTCAGCCGGGCTCCTCGCCCTGGCAGGATATGAACCGGGATGTGGTTGAGCTGGAGAGTCTGGTGCAGGAAATGCTCGACTACGCCAGCATGGAACATACGGCACCAGAAATGGACTATTCGGTGCTGCCTCTGAATGATCTTATCGACTCGGTAATAGAGCGGCTGAGATCTCCCGCCAATGCAAACATCGATATCCTGGTGCAGTCACCGGAACTGGAATTGCTTGGTGATGGCTATTTTGTGCAGCGCGCGTTGCAGAATGTGCTGCAGAACGCCCTGCGCTATGCCCGCCACCAGGTTTGTATCAGCACCAGCAACAGTGATGAGTCACTCTGTATTCTGGTGGACGATGATGGTCCCGGGGTGGCAGAAGAAGATCGCGAGCGGATTTTTGAACCCTTCTTCCGTCCCGACAACAGCCGGGCCAGAAAAAGGGGCGGAGCAGGGCTCGGACTGGCCATTGTCAGCCGTATTCAGCAGTGGCACGAAGGCAGTTGCCGGGTGGAGCGTTCACCTTCAGGCGGTGCACGCTTTATCTTATGCTACCCGGCCCGCAATCAGGAACAACTTTAGTTCTGCTGTTCTCTGGCTATGGCCCGCCAGGCAATGTCCTTACGACAGAACATATCTTTGAAGCTGATATGTGAAGCCAGTTGATAAGCACTCTGCTGTGCCTGGCTGACCGTCTCACCCAATGCCGTAGCGCACAGTACCCGGCCACCACTGGTGACAACTTTATCCTCTTGTAGCCTGGTACCGGCATGGAACACCTTCGCCGTATCCGATTCGCCTTCACCCAGCCCGCTGATTTCGTCACCTTTGGCATAACCGGCCGGATAACCGCCAGCCGCCAGCACCACACCAACTGCAGCACGGGGATCAAAGTGGATCTCGGCCTGGTCCAGCCTGCCATCTAACGCCTGGTTACAGAGTGTCACCAGATCCGATTGCAGGCGCAGCATAATGGGCTGGGTTTCAGGGTCACCAAAACGACAGTTGTACTCGATAACTTTAGGGCTGCCATCTTTGCTAATCATCAGGCCTGCATATAAAAAGCCGGTATAGGGATGGCCTTCAGCAGCCATGCCTTTAACGGTCGGATAAATCACCTCGTCCAGAATACGCTGATGAATTTCTGCCGTCACAACCGGAGCCGGAGAGTAGGCACCCATGCCACCCGTGTTCGGGCCGGTATCACCATCCCCCACTCGCTTGTGATCCTGACTGGTGGCAAACGGCAGTACATTGTTGCCATCCACCATCACAATAAAACTGGCTTCTTCGCCTTCCAGAAACTCTTCGATCACCACGCGGCTACCGGCGTCACCAAAGGCATTATCGGCGAGCATATCGCGAATGGCGGCTTCGGCATCCGCTTCGTTCATGGCCACTATCACCCCTTTGCCTGCGGCCAGACCATCGGCCTTGACCACAATAGGAGCGCCTTGCTGCCTGACGTACTCAATTGCAGGGTTGATTTCGGTGAAGGTCTGATAGCTGCCGGTTGGGATCTGATGGCGGGCAAGAAAATCTTTGGTGAAGGCCTTTGAGCCTTCTAACTGCGCCGCGCCCTGAGTCGGACCGAAGCAGCGCAGGCCCGCTGTGGTGAACTTATCCACAACCCCTATAACCAGCGGTGCTTCAGGGCCGACTATGGTCAGCTCAATCTGATTGTTGCGGGCAAAATCCAGCAAGCCGTCCACATCTTCGGCGCCGATGGCCACATTTTCCAGCTTCTCTTCGCTGGCTGTACCGGCATTGCCCGGCGCCACATAGACTTTGCTCACCTGTTCGGATTGTGCTGCCTTCCAGGCCAGTGCATGTTCACGGCCACCGCCACCAATAATCAATATTTTCATTTTATTTCTCTTAGTTTTTAACCACAGAGGCACAGAGAACACGGATAACTACAGGGCCCATGCCTTAAAACCTCTGTGGTCTGTGTGCCTCTGTGGTTAAATTTTTTACTACCTCTCGCAGAGGTGCAAAGCTGCAGGGTTATAGGGGCGAATTTATTCGCCTGACCAGGCATATCAGTCCAATAAATTGGACCCTACAACAAATTGCTCTTCTCCGCGCGCTCTGCGCCTCTGCGAAGTTGAAAGATCAATGTCTGAAATGACGCATTCCGGTAAACACCATTGCCATATTATGCTCATCGGCGGCGGCGATCACCTCGTCGTCGCGCATCGAGCCACCGGGCTGGATCACTGCGGTAATACCCGCAGCCGCAGCCGCGTCAATACCGTCCCGGAACGGGAAAAAGGCATCGGAGGCCATCACCGATCCTGCCACCTCCAGGTTCTCGTCTGCGGCCTTGATGCCGGCGATTTTTGCCGAGTACACACGACTCATCTGGCCGGCGCCGACGCCAATGGTCATACTGTCTTTGCAGTAAACGATGGCGTTGGATTTCACATATTTGGCCACTTTCCAGGCGAACAGCAAATCTTTTAACTGCTGTTCATCGGGCTGGCGTCTGGAAACCACTTTGAGATCTTCCATGTCGACCATACCGATATCTCTGTCCTGTACCAGCAGGCCACCGTTGACCCGTTTTAGATCAAACTCTTCGGTCAGTTGGCCCTGCCAGTCTCCACATTCCAGCACCCGCACATTTTTCTTGGCGGCACAGATAGTGACCGCTGCATCACTGACCTTCGGCGCGATAATCACTTCCACAAACTGACGATCGATAATGGCTTTAGCCGTTTGTTCGTCCAGCTCGCGGTTGAACGCAATAATGCCGCCAAAAGCCGAGGTGGGATCGGTTTTAAAGGCGCGGTTATAAGCTTCGAGCAAATCCTCACCCAATGCCACACCACAAGGATTGGCATGTTTGACAATCACACAGGCAGGCTGGGTAAACTCCTTGACACATTCCAGTGCCGCATCGGTATCGGCGATATTGTTATACGATAGCGCCTTGCCCTGCAACTGTATGGCGGTGGCTACAGAGGCTTCGGCCGGCTCTGCTTCAGTATAAAAGGCTGCCGACTGATGGCTGTTTTCGCCGTAACGCAAATCCTGCTGCTTGATAAATTGCATATTCAGAGTGCGCGGGAAGGCGGAATCATCCACTTCTTCTTCATCTTCAGCCTGCCGGTGGCCTGGTACCATAGTGCCGAAGTAGTTGGCGATCATGCCATCATACTGTGCTGTATGTTCAAAGGCTGCGATAGCCAGATCGAAGCGGGTGGCCTGCGTCAGACTACAGTTATTATTCTGCATTTCTTCCAGCACCCGGGCGTAATCCTGACTATTGACGATAATGGTCACATCATTGTGGTTTTTGGCGGCGGCCCTGACCATAGTAGGTCCACCGATATCAATATTCTCAATCGCATCTTCGAGGGTACAGTCCTCATTGGCTACTGTTTTGGCAAAGGGGTAGAGATTGACCACCACCATATCGATGGGCTGGATTTGATGGTCTGCCATTACCTGATCGTCCTGATCACGCCGGCCAAGAATGCCGCCATGAACTTTGGGATGCAGGGTTTTAACCCGGCCGTCCATGATCTCCGGGTGGCCGGTGTAATCCGATACTTCGGTTACTTGTATACCATTTTCGGCCAGCAAACGGGCGGTGCCGCCAGTGGACAGCAGATCAATGTCCATGGCCGTCAGGGCTCTGGCAAATTCTACAATCCCGGTTTTGTCAGACACGCTTAATAAGGCGCGACGAACAGGTTTTGGATTTTCCATCAAGGTATCCTCTTGAAAAAGCGATGAAGTCTGGATATTGAATCTGAAGTAAAAAGAGCACCAACTGGTGCTCTTTTTAAGATGGCGATAAACGCCTTAGTTCATTCCGTACTGCTTGAGTTTTTTGCGCAGCGTACCGCGGTTGATACCCATCATGATGGCTGCCCGGGTCTGGTTACCGCGGGTAAAGGTCATGATTTCCTCCAGCAGTGGCGCTTCCACTTCTGCCAACACCAGGTCATACAGGTTTTCGATATTGGTGTTGTCCAGTTGCTTGAGGTATTTGTTAACTGCCTGCTTGACGGAGTCGCGCAGTGGCTTCTGAGCCTGAGTCTGAGAGGGGGTAGTTACAGTCGTGGTGAAAGGAGAAGTCACGTTTTGATCAAACATAATACTGTCTTGCTCTTTGGTTAGTGATAATTGGCAACTGCCCCGGCATTGACTGCCGACTCAGTTAACGCATCAAAATACAGGTTCAAAGCATCGATTTGCTCTGCAGCAATCTCGATGGCATTGAACGCGAAACGGAACTGACGCTCTTTGTCGTGCTCCGCCAGGTACCAGCCCACATGTTTGCGGGCAATTCTGGCTCCCAAAAATTCACCATAAAACTGATGAACATTACTGATGTGTTCCAGCATAATCTGCCGGATCTCAGTCAGTGTCGGCGCTGGAAGCAATTCGCCCGTTTTCAGATAGTGCGCTATCTCGCGGAATATCCAGGGTCGTCCCTGTGCACCGCGCCCCACCATAATGGCATCGGCACCGGTGTGCTCAAGCACCTGTCGGGCTTTATGCGGTGAGCGAATGTCACCATTGGCAACCACAGGAATGTTTACAACCTGTTTGATTGCCCTGATGGTGTCGTACTCCGCTTCACCCTTGTACATACAGGCCCGGGTTCTGCCGTGAACGGCCAGGGACTGTATACCGTTAGCCTCGGCAATACGGGCGATCTCAACACCATTTCTGTGCTCAGGATCCCAGCCGGTACGGATTTTCAGGGTGACGGGCACATCGACCGCAGCCACTACCGCCTGAACAATCTGTTCTACCAACTGCGGCTGACGCAACAAGGCTGAACCTGCCAGTTTCTTGTTCACCTTTTTGGCCGGGCAACCCATATTGATATCGATGACCTGTGCACCGTTTTTTACATTATGGATTGCAGCCTGAGCCATTAGCTCTGGCTCTGAGCCCGCGATTTGAACCGAACGGATACCGCTTTCTCCCTGATGATCCATACGCTGTCTGGATTTTTCAGAATTCCAGACAGCCGGATTGGAAGAAAGCATTTCAGATACCACCAGTCCGGCACCCATGGATTTACATAGTTGCCTGAATGGACGATCTGTGACTCCTGCCATAGGCGCCAGAATCAGATTATTTTCCAGTTTATAAGGACCAATCTGCATCACGCGGTTGTGCAAAAATCATCCAGCTCGTTCAAAAGGGCGCTAAGTTTACGGTTTTTTTTCAGTGTTGAAAAGGCTATAAATTAAACAAAATGTCAGTTTTTTTGCCATTTTGCTCTTGACACCGGCGAAGGGCCATCAATGGAGCCAGCTCAGTGATATTGCGGTCTGGATGTTAATGAAGCGTGACATTCAGGACCAATGTCAGGCTTTACGTCTGCCACTGACTCTGGCCCAGTCCCCTTCAATGGCAATGGCATCCATATCAAAATCCTGACTGTAGAGTTGATGGATGTCTTCGGCCTGCTCTTTGAGGATACCAGACAGCGCCAGCAGGGTGTCCTGGCGACAATAATCAGTGATGACCTGACGCAGATCCCTTAAGGGGCCGGCGAGAATATTGGCCACCACAATATCTGCCTGCAGTTCTGGTTGCTGCTTTGGCAGATAGAGTTCAATCTGCTCCGCCACATTATTGCGACGAGCATTTTCTTCACTGGCCTGAATGGCCTGTGGATCAATATCGATACCAATGACCCGCGCCGCACCCAGCTTGAGAGCTGCAATGCCCAGAATGCCGGAGCCGCAGCCAAAGTCGACCACCGTGCAGTTTGTCAAATCCAGGCCATCCAGCCAGCGCAGACATAAGGCGGTGGTGGGGTGAGTACCGGTACCAAAGGCCAGCCCCGGATCGAGCATTACATTGACTGCATCAGGCTCGGGTACGTCGCGCCAGCTCGGGCATATCCATAGGCGTTTGCCGAATCTCACCGGATGAAAGTTGTCCATCCATTCACGCTCCCAGTCCTTGTCTTCCAGTGGATCCAGTTTTATCAGGGTGTTTTCTGGCACTCTGGCCTTAATCCGCCGGACTATCGGCGGCATGTCTTCACTGGCATCAAACAGCCCCACAACCTGAGTATCAGGCCATAACTGTACTTCGCCGGGCTTGGGTTCATACCAGGGCGTATCTTTGGCGTCTACAAAGGTGACCGCCTGTGCGCCCAGTTCACTGAGCTGCTCTCCGAGGGGTTCGGCTTCCTCGGCATGAGTGTTGATGCGCAGTTGGATCCAGGCCATGGTTTTCTCCGTAAAACTTTAATTATACCCTGTTAATGGGTTCAGACGATATTGCGTGATAAAGGTTAGCTACTTTTTCCACCTGTCCGCTACACTGCGGTGTTGGCGGAAGTACCAATTACTTTGGGAGTTTAATGCGTTGTTCAGGGTGAGTGTTGTTATTTGTTTTGTGTTGACCTTTTCTGCCTTTGCGGCACAGGGAAAATCTCTGGTGCTGGCAGTGGGCTGGAATAAACCTCCCTATATTATGGCTTCGGAAAATGCCGGCTATGAACTCGAACTGGTTCGTCAGGTGCTAAGGCGAATGGGACATCAACTGGATCCGGTTTATGTGCCTTTTGGCCGTTCAGCCGATCTGTTGCTAAGAGGGCATGTGGATTTGGCGCTGACCATGAATGAACGTCTGGCCATACCACCGGAGCAACTCAGTGATGTGTATATCCATTATCAGAACGTGGCAATCAGTCTTAAAAGCAATAGTCTGGAGATTAAAGATGTCTCCGGCCTTCGTGGTCACAGTATCGTCGCCTTTCAGAATGCATCGTTGCTATTAGGAGAGGAATTTGCTGCTGCGGCCAGTCATAGCGGAAGCTATGTTGAACTGCCTGAGCAACTGAGTCAGGTCAGGATGCTGCTGGACAACCGCACTGATGTTGCAGTGATGGATGTCAATATATTCCGTTATCTGGCCTCATCGCTGGTGGAAGATCCACTCTCACTGGTGGATATTCACAGAGTCTTCGCCGCCAGTGATTACCGGCTGGGATTTAATGATCGTCGCCTGATCCCGCTTTTTAACCGGACGCTGGAGGCCTTTATGCAATCTGAGGCCCATGCAGAATTACTGAAAAAGTATCAGTTTATAGCCCTCCAATAACTGCTACAAAAAAGCCGGAAAGCATAGCTCTCCGGCCTTTTCTGGTCTGCGAGTCGGCTGGATCAGTCTTTCTGAATACCCAGCTTTTTCTCCAGATAATGGATATTTGTGCCTCCATTACCGAAGTTTTCATCAGCCATAATACGCTTTTGCAGCGGTATATTGGTTTTGATGCCTTCGATGACCAGCTCATTGAGGGCATGGCGCATTCTGGCAATGGCCACGTCCCGGCTCTCACCGTAGGTGATCAGCTTGCCAATCATGGAGTCATAGTTGGCCGGAACCGTATAGCCAGCATAGATATGGGAGTCCCAGCGTACACCCAGTCCCCCGGGGGGGTGGAACATTTCAATCTTGCCCGGAGATGGCAGGAAACGCTCAGGATCCTCGGCATTAATACGACACTCAATGGCATGACCACGCACCTGAACTTGTGATTGTTCAATAGCCAGAGGCTGACCGGCGGCGATGCGCAATTGTTCTTTGATCAGATCCACACCGGTAATCATTTCTGATACCGGGTGCTCAACCTGAATACGGGTGTTCATTTCAATAAAATAGAACTCGCCGTTTTCATACAGGAATTCAAAGGTACCGGCGCCGCGGTAGCCAATCTCGATACAGGCGCGGCGACAGCGATCGCCGATCTTCTCGCGCATTTCGGCGCTGATACCTGGTGCGGGGGCTTCTTCCACCACTTTCTGATGACGACGCTGCATGGAGCAGTCACGCTCAGCCAGGTGAATGGCGTTACCCTGGCCATCGGCCAGCACCTGGATTTCCACATGACGTGGATTTTCGAGGAATTTTTCCATATACACCATGTCATTACCGAATGCCGCGCCGGCCTCGTTTTTGGTCATGGCGATGGCCTGCTGTAATTCCCCTTCACTGCGTACCACACGCATGCCGCGGCCACCACCGCCACCTGCGGCTTTAACGATAATCGGATAACCGATACGTTTAGCAATAGCTTTGTTTTTTGCTTCATCATCTGCCACCGGCCCGTCAGAACCTGGAACGCAGGGTACTCCGGCCTTCTTCATGGCATTGATTGCAGAAACCTTATCCCCCATCAGACGGATGGTTTCGGCTTTAGGGCCAACAAACACAAAGCCACTTTTCTCTACCTGTTCGGCAAAGTCTGCATTTTCCGATAAGAAGCCGTAACCGGGATGAATGGCAATGGCGTTGCTGACCTCAGCGGCGGCGATGATGGCCGGTATGTTCAGGTAGCTCTGAGTTGCGGAGGGGCCTCCTATACAGATGGATTCATCGGCCAGCAGGACATGCTTGAGATTACGATCAACGGTAGAGTGTACCGCCACCGTTTTAATCCCCAGCTCCTTGCAGGCGCGCAATACCCGTAGCGCTATTTCGCCACGGTTGGCTATCAGTACTTTATCCAACATATCCATTCGCCTGCTTATTCGATTACGAACAGGGGCTGATCAAATTCAACCGGTTCCTGATTTTCCACTAGGATTTGTTTGACTACACCGGCTTTATCGGCCTCGATCTGATTCATCATTTTCATGGCTTCGACAATACACAGGGTATCGCCAACCTTAACGCTGGAGCCCACTTCAACAAAGTTCTTGGAGCCAGGGGAGGAGGCGCGGTAAAAGGTGCCTACCATGGGAGAGCGAACGACATGCCCTGCGGGCTCTTCTGGTGCAGCAGGTTCTGCGACTGGCGCAGGCGCCGCTGGAGCTGCAGGATGAGCCGGAGCTTGCGCCGGATAAGGCTGAGCATAATGAACGGCAGGTGCAGAGCTGCCTCTGTGAATACGCACTGACTCTTCACCTTCGGTGATTTCCAGCTCTGCTACGCCGGACTCTTCCACCAACTCAATCAGCTTCTTTATTTTTCGAATATCCATGGTTCAATCTCTCTTGTTTTAATTAACTGTCGTTTTGGCAGTATCTGATGGCTGCCTGTAAAGCAAATTCGTAACCCTGAGCACCTAAGCCGCATATAACGCCTTTGGCGATATCACTTAAGTAAGAATGTTGTCGGAATGCCTCTCTGGCGTGCACGTTGGACAGATGTACTTCAATAAAAGGCAGATCTGCGCCCAACAAAGCATCCCGCAACGCGACACTGGTATGAGTGAAGGCCCCGGGATTAATAATAATAAAATCGCAATTTTCCATGGCTCTATGAATGGCATCGATCAGTTCATGCTCGGCATTAGACTGTATATGCTCAAGCTTAATGCCGGCTTTTCTGGCCTGTTTTGTCAGTATCTGAACGATATCTTCCAGCCCCTGACTGCCATAGATATGCGGCTCCCGCTTGCCGAGCAGGTTGAGGTTGGGACCATTCAATAATAAAAAATTCACGAAAATGCGCCCAATTGTTGTTAAAAGTCTATGTTTGACTATTTTTAATCAGATTGCGAATAAATTATCCAGCAACTGAATAAAAAATCATCAGCATCTTATGCTAATTAGCCATTATAGAGATTAATGCAGAATTCTCAGCAAAATACTGGTCTTATCAGCGACGTTTGACTCAAAGTTGGCATCAGGCGGCTCTGTTCTTCCTGCTCAGGATACCGGTTAAATTTTCAACGTGAATGATTTGTTACATAATGTAAGGGTGTTAAACTCTGGCAATTATTCAAAAGCTCGCCAGTCCGGCGCAGAGGTGTTGTCGTCGCCGTGTTGACCTTTCCAGTTAAAATCCTGCTCTTCTCCGTCAGCCTGTTGCTCTCGATGCCGTTGAAATCTGAGTCGTTGCCCGAGGTGGGACATCCTAAACTGCATCGTGTCGCCACAGAGGAAGGGTTGACTCAGGGTACAGTGAACAGTCTGCTGCAGGACAAGCAGGGTTTCCTCTGGCTTGCCACAGAGGACGGTATCAGCCGTTACGACGGTTATCGGGTACTTAACTATCAGGGCGAGACCCGCCAGCTTGCCGACAAGATCGTCTACAGCCTCTACCAGGACAGCCGTGGTGATCTGCTTATTGGTACTGAAAGCCACGGCCTTTACAGACTGGATCCGGATAAGGGCAGCCCGGAACGGATTATGGTGCACTATTTTGATAGTGAGCCCGATTTGCCGCAGGAAGTGGACGTGATCATCGAAGATGAGAAGGGCAACTTATGGCTGGGGTTACTTGAGGATGTACTGTATTTCGATACCAGTAGCGGTGAATCTGCGGTTCGTTTTTCATTGACCGAAGAGGAGAAGGCTGCTCATGAAGCGATAAGGGCGATGTTGTATGTTGATGGGCATCTGATTATTGGTACTTCTGCCGGCCCGAGGCTGATGGAAATTAAAACCGGAGAAGTACGCGATCTTCATATGGCTAATCAAAAGCTTGGTCAGCACAGCCGCAATGTGAAACAACTGCATTTGGATAAACAGGGCCAGCTATGGGTTGGGACGGTGGCTGGGCTATTTCGCTTTCAGCGCCATCAGGTTGACGCATTGTTAAAAGGTGATAACGAACCCGTGGCTGAGCTGATTATTGACGGGCTTAATATCTGGCATATTCTGCCTGATGGTGATGATCTGCTACTGGGGACTGACCAGGGGTTGTATCGCCTGGACGCCGATCAGAATTTGCATTATGTGCTGCGACTCAGTGACAGCCAGTACCATATCTCTGATGACAGTATTTTGCAGATTCTCAAGGACAAGCAGGGAAATCTGTGGATGGCCACCAAATCAGATGGGGTGTTTCGCTGGTCTGAGGATTCTGCACGTTTCACTAATCTGCATAAGAAAAGCCGCATTGGCAAGGCGTTGAATCATGACAGTATCTGGAATCTGCACCAGGACGAACAAGGGATGTTGTGGATTGGCTCTGAAGATGGTCTGAATCGCTATGATCCTGAAACCCGTGAAATGCTCTCCTTCCCTTTTAATCTGGAGCAGCAGCCTGCCGGGCAGTGGGAATATGGCGCTACGGAAATATTTCCTGCCGGCGACGGCAAGCTGTGGGTTAATGCCCGCTCGTCATTGCGACTCTTCGATCCTGAAAAAGGGCTTGTAGTTGAGAGCCCACTGGATGGCAAGTTACCGGAATATCCCTGGGGAACTACTATGGATGAGCAGGGAGATCTGTGGTTTGCAACCAGCGAAGGTTTTTATCGCTACCGGCCAGATGCAGATGAGCTGGTGCGAGTTGAGGCGCTCAATGGTATGTTGGATCCGGCCTGGTCCCATGGTTTTATTGGTTTTTACCCCGGGCAGCCGCACCGATTGCTGATATCCATGACAGGGAGTTTGTGGAGTTTTGATACCGACACGGGAGACCTGACAAAATTACACCAACTCGACGAAGGACAGCTCAGCGCCTACCAGGGGCCGGAGTCTGTTGCGCTGGACGAATACGGCGTGCTTTGGGTGGCTTATTCAGGATATGGACTGTTTGGTCTGGATGCCGAAACCTTAGAACAAAAATACCTTTACAGAAAAAAGGATAAACTTTCATCAGACGCCGTTTACGGGCTGCAACTGGATAAGCAAGGCTACTTGTGGATGAGTTCCCACGGTGGGCTGATGCGCCTGAACACCAAAACCCAGCATATCCGTCATTTTACCCATCTGGATGGACTGGTGACAAACGAGTTTAATGCCAGTGCCCATACCCGCCTTAAAGATGGGCGCCTGGCATACGGCTCCATGAAAGGAGTTACTCTGTTTGATCCTGAGGATTTTCTGGAGAAGCAAAATACCGCCAGTGAAGTGTTGATCACTGAGCTGGATTTGCTGTCCACTCCTATGGACGAGTCACTGACCAATCTCAGTGGCAGTGAACTGACCCTCGAACATGATGACGTGGGATTGCTGGTGCGCTTTTCGACCCTTGATTATGGCCGCCTGGAGCAGACTCTGTATCAATACAGTATTACTGGCAGAGATAATATTGATTATCCGCCGGGTCGCGATGCAGAGGTGCTAATTCCTAAGCTCAGGGCCGGCAATCATCAGTTTCAGGTCAGGGCCATCGATCCGCAAAGCGGAGAAAAGGGACCTGCGGCAACACTAACTATCAATGTAAGATACCCGCCATGGGGATCGCCACTGGCTTATGGCTTATATGCTCTGATAGTACTGGTGCTGTTAAGTTGGTGGTGGCGACGTAAGAACTATCAGGCCCGCGAGTTATATGACGCTCATCAGGCTCTGCAGACCAGAGAAAAACAACTGCAACTGGCGCTTTCAGGCAGTAACAGTGGAGTATGGGACTGGCAAAGTGACAACGGCCTGATGTATCAGCCGAGACTTAAGGAACTGGGTTATACAGATTGTGACAGTATCACCATTGAACATTACCTTGAGTTGCTGCACCCCCACGACAAACCGGCTTTCGAACAAACCTGGAGCCGTTTTATTCAGGGAGAGGCTGATCATTTCGATCTCAGTTACCGCCTTCGCGCCGAAGATAATCAATGGCATTGGTACCGGGATCTTGGCCGCGTTGTTGAGCGGGACAAGGATGACAGCATATTGCGTATCAGCGGCACCTGCACTGATGTGACTCATACCAGAGTCAGTGAAGAGAAGTTGCGGCTATTCGGTGAGGCATTCCGCCATACCCGTGATTGGGTATTAATCTTTAATAACGAGCGATTACCTATTGCCGCTAATCAGGCGTTCTGCGAAGCGCTGGGTATCGACCCGGAGACCGATATTGGTCTGCAATTACAAAGTTTTATCAGTAATGAGCAGCGACTGTTTTATCGGCGGGTGATGGACGGACTCGATGCTGGTGCGCATTGGCGTGGAGAGCTGGATATAACCGGACAGGATAAAAGGCTGCACAATCTGATGGTCAGTATTAATGCAGTTTCAGCGGAATCATCAAATGAGATCAGCCACTATATCGTTGTAATGACGGATATCAGTGAACAGAAAAGCGCCCAGGAAGAGCTGCGTTTGCTGGCCAACTACGACAGCCTGACCAATTTGCCCAATCGCAACTTATTGCTGGATCGTATTCAGCACGGCATTGATCATGCCAGGCGCACCAGGCAGCAACTGGCCGTACTTTTTATCGATCTTGACAAGTTTAAGCAGGTGAATGATTCATTAGGTCATGAGGCGGGTGATGGATTGTTGCTTGAGATCACCGATCGCTTAAAAGGCAGTTTGCGGCTGGATGATACGGTCGGCCGGCTTGGTGGTGACGAGTTTGTGGTGGTTATTGAGGATATTAAAGACAAGTCACGCCTTGCTACCCTGGCGCGCAAGATTATTTCAGAGATCGATCAACCTATCACCATAGGTAACCACAAGGTCAGCGTGTCGGCCAGTGTTGGCATCGCTTTGTATCCTGATGATGCGCAAACGCCTCCTGATTTGCTCAAATCTGCGGACATTGCCATGTATCAGGCCAAAGCCAATGGCCGCAACCGGCATCAGTACTTCACCAGCAAGATGAATCAGCAGGTTCACAGCCGGCTGTTGATGGAAAACAGACTTAAGGCAGCCTTCAAGAAAGGTGAGTTTGAAAATCACTATCAACCCATAGTGGACATTGAATCAGGCCGGACCGTGGGTTTTGAACTGCTGCTGCGCTGGCGCTGCGATGGTGAAATGATCTCTCCCGGAGAATTTATTCCCCTTGCCGAGGAATTGGGGTTAATCGTGCCCATGACCTGGCAGGCTATGGACAGAGGCATGCTGGCACTTTCCCACTGGCACGCCACCGGCACCAAGCCTTATCTGGCGATAAACCTCTCGGCTAAACATTTTGAGGCCGGCTTGCGGCCTGAGGAAGTCATATCCAGGCTGAATTGTTTTCAGTTGCCGGTATCCGCCATCAGGTTTGAGATCACCGAAGGCGTGCTGATGAAAGATTACGACAAGGCCAGAACTTGTATGCAAAAACTGCATAAAGCCGGTTTGCGCTTTTCTCTGGATGACTTCGGCACAGGGTATTCGTCCCTTAAGTATCTTAAAGATTTTCCCATCCAGACCATCAAAATAGATCAGAGTTTTGTGCGGGATATCGGCGTGGATCACAACGATGAAGCCATCATTAAAACTACCCTGTTAATGGCAGAGAGCCTGAATATGAACTGCGTGGCGGAAGGCATTGAAACACCGCAACAGGTAGCCTTTTTCAGGCAGCAGGGATGCAGATTGCTACAGGGTTTCCTGTTCTCACGGCCACAACCGGCCAGTGAAATTCCTGCTATGCTGGACAGAGACTGGGGCAGTATACCGCAGCTACAGGGCGCAAAAGATTTATCAGAAGAGGGTTAGAGAATGAGCCACAACTTTCAGAGTTTTCGTGAATTTTATCCCTATTATCTGAAAGAGCACCGCAATCCGGTTTGCAGACGCCTGCACTTTATTGGTTCGTTGCTGGTGTTATTGATCATCTGCTGGAGCATGCTCAGCCAGAACCCCTGGTGGCTGTTGCTGATGCCATTGGTAGGCTATGGTTTTGCCTGGGTTGGTCATTTCTTCTTTGAAAAGAATCGCCCGGCCACCTTCCAACATCCCTGGTACAGTTTGCTCGGTGACTGGGTTATGTTCCGGGATATGCTCACCGGCAGAATCAAATTCTGAAGCTAAGTCAGCGGACAAATAACTGACCCATATCCTTAAAGGCTTTAAATTCAAGGGCGTTACCGCTGGGGTCCAGTAAAAACAGGGTCGCCTGCTCCCCTGGCTTACCCTTAAAGCGGATATAAGGTTCGATTATAAAATTGGTGCCTGCTTTTTTAAGCTTCTCAGCCAGCGCCTGCCACTCTTGCCACTCAAGCACTACACCAAAATGGGGCACGGGTACGCCATGATTATCTACCTTATTGTGGCTCGGTGGGCTCGGCATGGCTGCCACCAGATGCGTAACCAGCTGGTGACCAAAAAAATCCCAGTCTATCCATTGATTGGAAAAACGGCCTTTGGCGCTGCCTAACAGCCCGCCATAGAAGGCTTCTGCCTGATGGAGATCGGTGACCGGTATGGCCAGATGAAAAGGTTGTAGTCGTTTATTCAGGCTCACTAAACTTCACTCCTTCTGTCTTGCTGGATGAAAATGGCCTCCAGCAGAGCACGTCTATAAAGATGAACAGGCCCTAGCTTACCCACTTAAGTTTTTTCAGTTTGGCAGCGCTAAAGGGTGGATATCGCCAGTTAATATCAAACCAGTTGCTACGTTTCATCACCGCCTTAAGATGACTGAAGGTATCAAAGCCCCACTGACCATGATAACGGCCCATGCCACTGTTGCCTACGCCGCCAAAGGGTAACTGTGGATTGGCCATAAACATCATGCCGTCATTAATACACACACTGCCGGCGCTTGTCCGGGTAAGGACCTGCTGTTCGAATGCCTGGTTTTCGGTATAAAGATACAGGGCCAGGGGTTTTGGGCGGTTATTGATAAAGGGTATGGCATCATCAATTTTTTCAAGACTTATGACTGGCAGGATGGGACCGAATATCTCTTCCTGCATCAGCTTGCTCTTAAGTGGTGGATCCAGCACCAGTGTCGGTGCCATATAGCGCTCTGCGGGATTAGTCTGGCCGCCAAAGCTTACTCTCTGATCCGACAGGCATTCCTGCAAGCGCTGAAAGTGCCGTTGATTGATGATGCGGCCATAGTCAGGGCTGGTGGCAGGATCTGTTCCATAAAAGGCGGTTAACTGCTTTTGCAATGCGGACATCAGCGGGCCACTGAAACCCTTCTCAGTAAGAATATAGTCCGGGGCGACGCAGGTCTGCCCGGCATTCATCCATTTACTCCAAACAATGCGGGCGGCAGCCACATCCAGGTCGCAATCACCTGCAACGATGCAGGGACTTTTGCCACCCAGTTCCAGGGTTACCGGGGTCAGGTGCTCGGCGGCGGCACGCATCACAATTTTGCCAACTGCCTCGCCGCCGGTGTAGAGAATATGATCAAACGGTTGCCTGAGCAGTTCGGTGGTTTCCTCAACGGCCCCCTGAACCACCAGAAATGCTTTACTATCAAGATACCGGGGTAGCAGTGTTGCAAGTAATTTACTGGTAGCCGGCGCCAGCTCCGAGGGTTTCAGTACGGCGCAGTTTCCTGCCGAAATAGCTGCTACCAGAGGTGCCAGTAACAACTGAAAAGGATAGTTCCAGGCGCCGATAATCAATACGGTGCCTAAGGGTTCGGGTTGCAAGTAACTTTTACCGGGCTGGGCAACAACGGGTGTTGATACTTTTCTGGGTGAGCTCCACTTTGACAGATGTCTGAGGCTGTGGCGGATGTCCGTTTGCAGATACCCCACTTCAGACAACCAGCTCTCCTGTTCGGCTTTGCCTAGATCCTCCCGCAGGGCCTCAAAAATAGCCTGTTCTGAGTCATCGATCATTTGTTGCAGGTTGTTGAGCTGTTGCTTGCGCCAGGCTATGGAGCGGGTTGTACCGCCTGAGAAATACTCATATAGCTGTTGCACAGCCGGTGCGATCATCGCGGTTTGCATAACTGATACCTTTAACTGAGGTCGCTACAGGTTAGCCCTGAAGTGCCTCTGAGCGCAATATTATAGCCATCAGGTCTTGTTTCGTTGCTGGCGAATATATCTGCTCAGATTGATAAAGCTGTCCAACCAGTATTGGTCACGATTGGCATCCAGCCAGGCCAGAAACTGCTCATGGACCTCTGCTGAAACACTCAGATAGTCGCCACCGACACCATGAAAGTTGATACTGGCAAGAGTGCCATTTTTGCCAGCCTGCTCGACATAATTTGTCAGTTCTTTGAGCGACGGGTTGACCGGAAACCAGGTCGGAGTCTTGTGCAGCTCAAGTTGCTGGATTTGCGCAACGGGGTCTCCGGGGCGCCTGATAGCGACAAAAAGCGAGGTGACCCGGGCAAGATAGTTACCATCCTTTGCATGACTGTCGCCACAGGGAGGGGTGAAGGTGCGCTCTGTTTCACCGTCTAAGGCCAGCAAGAACCCATTGGCATTGTTAATCTCCTGAATGATAGCGGCAACAGACCAGTTGTCCAGATTATTGTGCGGTTCAACCCAGTCCCGCCCGGGCAGTGATGCCCGGCAAGGGTGGTTAATACTGTGATTACCAAGCTCATGCCCTTGTCTGGCCGCCAGCCGCCATTCATGCAGGCGACTGCTCAGGGTGGGAGAACTTAAGGTGAGGTAAAAGGTGGCGTTAAATCCGTAGCGGTTGAGTGCCGGCAGAGCGTTGTCTAACTGACTGTCCAGCGCGTCATCATAAGCCAGGCTGACCGCTGCTTTTGCATTCTTTGGCCAGTTAAACTCTGCCTTAAGAGGACAGGCAATGAAGAATATTAACAACATCCAAACTGGATGAGTGGTCTGCTTACATCGGCTGGCATTTGTCATTTACGGTGATCCTTTCAGTATGCCTGTCTGAGACGTAGCGGCGGCAACCCGGAACCCTGCCTGATCTCATACGGTGTGGTAAACAAGATATTAAAAATCAACCAACATAAGGTTGATATTCGGTATTTTCGACATTAGCACAAGAAAGCGCTTACATGTAACGTAATAAATATTCCTATATCCCCGGTATGCTTAACATCGTTGCCTTCTTATCCAGGTGAACAGGAATAAAGAATGACCATTTGCATCCGAGGGTTGGAAAATTGTCTCGGGCGTTCGGAAATTTGAAAACTGATGACAGCAATGCAATCCATGAATGGTTGTTGTGTTTGCAAAGGTGTTTGACCCTGTTACCGACAAAGGCGAACGCGGCCAAGCGCATCGTTAGCTATCTGAAAGCGGACAGCCAGTCTCTCGCAAGTCCAGGTGCTGCTTTTGTGGTTCCTGCGAGAATCCGATTCCTTTTCTGCTCGAAGTGAAGGGGGCCTCTGGTGGTTAAACATTTTGTGGAAACAGGTATAGATTCTTTTTTCATGTTGGTGAACTATTAATCAAAAGAAATTGCTGAAAGAGCGGCAGCTATGCTTATCACTACCAGCTGAATGAATAGCCCTCAGGCCTTGAGGGGTTTGATCCGCGATGGAAAGAGTAAGGCAGGGTGGTTAGATAGTGGCGCGTGCACATAAAAAGCGCTGATACAAACACGTCTTTTGGGCGCGCGAATCGCAACCAAATGATGCTCTTTCTGGCGACAGTTTTTGTTATGATCCGTCAATCCTCGATTTCAAATACCTACTGCGGAAAAAACATATGGCCGGATCACAGGCTAATAACCCGTTGCATGGAGTGACGCTTGAACAGATGATCGTGCAACTGGAGCAAAAGCTGGGCTGGGAGGAGATGGCTAAAGTTGTCAATATCCGCTGCTTCAGTCATGACCCTTCGGTGAAATCCAGTCTTAAGTTTCTGCGTCGCACTCCCTGGGCGAGGGAGAAAGTCGAGCGCTTGTATCTGAACGTGTTCAATGTATGGGGGCAAGGCTCCTGATGGAACTATGGGGCGAATGACTTTCAGCACTGTGTGCACAAGCGGTGAACAGCTATTGCGGGAAACGTTCAGCATTTATCTGACCCTGCTGAAGATTCTGGTGCCGACCCTGATTATTGTCAAAGTGCTTGAAGTCATGGGAGCAACGGCCTTATTGGGCGCCTGGCTGGGGCCATTAATGGCATTGATAGGCTTGCCTGAATCGGCCGGGCTGGTCTGGGCCACCACCCTGCTGACAAACATTTATACCGGCATGGTAGTATTTGTGTCACTGGCAGAGCAGCAGAGTCTGACTGTGGCTCAGGTCAGCGTATTGGGTACTCTGATGCTGGTTGCCCATGCGCTGCCTTTTGAAGGCGCGGTGGCGAAAAAAGCCGGGGTGCCCTGGTGGTTTACTTTGCTGCTGCGTATTGGCGGTGCGTTCATCCTGGCGGCGGTGGTGCACCTTTTTTATCAGCACTTTGGGTGGCTGCAACAAACTAATCAGCTGGCCTGGCAGGCATCGCCGACTGACGGATCGCTAATCACCTGGGCAACCGATCAGCTACTCACCATTGGCGCGATCTTTTTTATTATTCTGACTCTGGTCAGTCTGCTCTGGTTACTGAGAAAACTGGGTATAGAAAAACTCCTGCACTGGGCGCTTTTTCCGTTGCTGCGCCTGTTGGGGATTGGTCGCGAAGCGGCTAATATCACTATCATCGGCATCACTATGGGGCTGAGCTTTGGCGCCGGAATTCTGCTTAACGAAGTGGGCAAAGGCAAACTGAGCAAACGGGATGTGTTGCTGACAGTGAGCTTTCTGGGGCTTTGTCACAGCCTGATCGAGGATACCCTGCTGGTAATGCTACTGGGCGCGCACTTGTCGGCGATACTCTGGGCCAGACTGGCTTTTTCTGTTATCACCATTGCGTTAATGGCCAGGTTGTTGCCTAAAACCTGATAAAAATTTCATACCTGAAAAAAATCATAACTAAATCATCCCGGCGCTGGCTAATCAGCCTGAGTCTCAATCATTATGTGGCTGTTTTATATCGCAACAGGTGATTAACTTATGTTGAAACTGACTATCTTTACCGCCGCTCTGGTTTTATTCCCTGTGTTGGTAGCTGCGCAAAACCCATTAGATTTTGGCAGCAATATCAGGACAGCGGATCCTTCAGCCCACGTTTGGGAAGACGGGCGCTTGTACCTGTATACCTCCCATGACATTGAGTGTCAGCGGGATTTTCATATGCAGGACTGGCACCTGTTTTCCACCGATGATCTGCAAAGCTGGACCGCCCATGGGGCGGTACTATCTGTGGATGATCTGAGCTGGGCCGATGATTACGCCTGGGCACCGGATGCCGCATACAAAAACGGTAAATACTATCTGATCTTTCCTGCCGGTACCGGCGTCAAAGACAGGCAGAACCCGCAAAACAGCACCAAATGGATGGGCATAGGGGTAGCGGTAAGTGATTCTCCAACAGGCCCATTCAAAGATGCCATAGGTGGGCCGCTATGGCGCGAGCCTTATGCCAATGATCCTGCGCTGTTTATTGATGATGATGGCAGCGCTTATCTGTATTTTCATGGTAAGGGCTTTGACTATTATGTTGCCGAAATGGCCGATGATATGCTCAGTGTCAAAGGGGATTTTATAAAAATGGATATGGGCGGCTATGAGCCGAAGATGGAAGGTCCCTGGGTATTCAAGCGCGACGGCTTATATTACTTTACCATGCCGGGAAATAACCGGGTGCTGACCTATTACACCGCCACACAACCGACCGGACCATGGACTTATCAGGGCGTGTTTATGGAGCAGGAGCATGCCAGCAATAACCATCACTCTGTGGTGGAGTATAAAGGACAGTGGTTGCTGTTCTACCATCGCTGGCTAAAAATCGATGACGCCGCCTGTGACAAGAGACAGCGGCATGTTGCCGCAGAGTACCTGCATTTTAATCAGGACGGTACAATCAGGCCTGTACAAAGAACGGAGCAAGGCCTGGCGGATGTTCCTCCGATGGCGGATAGCGCTCGTTCTCAGAACTAGCTCGCTGCGGCAACAGCAGTGCCATTGCCGCAGTTTCCTGGCTCAATCGTTGCAACGAATAAGTGGCTGTCCGATGTCCGGCTTGATGTAGATTTTTGACAGACTTAACCCGGTCTGGCCTTCGCTGGTTAGGATCAGTGGGTTAAACACCCCGGCTAGATTCTGAGCGTCGCGAAAACAGGCCAGATCCACACTCAGAGTCTGCCATTTATCTGAGGGCATGGATTGTAACTGCTCTGTAATATCCACACCTGCGCCGCAATCGGGGCCACAGTCCATGCTGAGGGTCACAGCAGCCACAGGCTTTTGCTGTATAAGAACATCCATGCTCAGGGCTCCATTGCGTTCCAGATAGGAGCGCAGATCCTGAGGAAAGGGCGCACCAATGCGGACCTGACCCGGTGCTGAGCCGTCAAAGTGCAGGGTCCGGGCATCTTCCTGAACAAATCTGTCCATGGTACGCATCTGCACCGGACCGGAAGTCATCACGGCACTGGTAACGGGTGTTTGCTTGTTTGCAGTGCCGATGCTCATGGACCAGGGTGCACGGATGGCATTTTCCAGCAGTGCCAGGGGCACCAGCTCCGTGGAGGAGGAGTTAACACGCTCATTAAGGTTGTCGCCAAGCACATCGTTATCGCCATAGCGCAAACCAAAACCGTAGGGTAGCAAGGGTTGATAGTCCGTATCGCCGACATTGACAGTGGTTTGTTCCGGAGTCGCGGGCCAGGAAAATGACAGCTTACCGCTGAAATCGTAGCGGATATTGCCGTCTTTATCGGTAAACAGCACCTCGGCCACGCCCTGACCTTCTGATCCGGGCAGCCAGGCAGCCACAAATGCATCAGAGGCGTTCAGTTCCGGATTTACCCACAACGGGCGACCGCTTAAAAATACTGACACCACAGGAATATTCTGCGCTTTTAGTTTTCGTAACAACGCCAGATCCTGTTTATTGCCGCGCTGGTATTCCAGATTTGCCAGGTCGCCGTTACCTTCGGCATAAGGCTCCTCACCAAATACCACAATGGCCACATCGGGTTTCTGGCTAAAGTTACCCTCTGCAGAGAGTTCAGCTTTACCGCCTCCGGCCTCAACGATTTCACGGATACCCCCATAGATTGAAGTGCCACCGGGGAAGTCGGCATTTTCGTTGCCGGTACCCTGCCAGGTGATAGTCCAGCCACCGGATTGTTTGCCGATATTATCGGCGCCATCTCCGGCCACAAGGACTTTTTGATACGGTTTTAAGGGTAGTAACTGCTCACTATTTTTCAGCAGCACCAGTGATTCACGCACGGCCTGACGGGCAATTTCCCGATGCTCCGGATGACCGATAAGATCGGTATTTCCGGCAAGGGGGCGGTTTGCCGGCGATGGCTTTGCAAAGAGCCCGGCCCGTAACTTGACCCTGAGCACCCGGCTAACGGCATCATCCAGCCTTGGCATGGGAATAATGCCCTCTTTTACCTGGCTGATGGTGTTTTCAAGCAGCGGCTTCCAGGCACCGGTCGGTACCATAAACACGTCCAGACCGGCATTTATGGCATCAGGACAGTTGTCATTGCTGCAGCCAGGGATCTGGCCATGGCCGTTCCAGTCACCGACAACAAATCCATCAAAGCCCATGCGCTCTTTGAGTACTTTGGTAAGCAGGTACTCACTGCCATGTACTTTCTCACCATGCCAGCTGTTAAATGAGGCCATCACCGACTGCGCACCAGCCGTTAGGCCGCCCACATAACCCTGGGCATGAATTTCATAAAGTTCTTTCTCGGTTGCCAGGTTATTGCCCTGATCATCGCCACCTTCAGTGCCGCCGTCGCCGACAAAGTGTTTGACGGTACTGAGCACCTGTTGCTGTGAGAGAAAGTTTTCATCACGCCCTTGCAGGCCTTTGACGATGGCATAGGAATAGTCACGTACTATTTTCGGATCTTCTGAATAGGCTTCATAGGTGCGGCCCCAGCGATCATCGCGGGTAACCGCCACCGTAGGTGCGAATATCCAGTCAATGCCGGTGGCGGCCACTTCTTTGGCAGTAGCACCGGCAATCTGTTCTATCAACTCTGGATTATTGGCGGCGCCCAGACCGATATTATGCGGAAACAAGGTGGCACCGATCACATTGTTATGCCCATGTACGGCGTCAGTTCCCCACATGGTGGGAATGCTGCTGCCATCCAGTGAGTCATCCACTGAAGCCTGATAAAGCTTTTCGGCCAGATCTACCCAGTCCTGTACCGAGGCATGTTTGTTATTGTCGGGAAAGGCACCGCCACCATTAAGGTAGGAGCCAAAACCATAGCGGCGCATGTCTTCAACACTGATATCACGGATTTCGGGCTGAATGAGCTGTGCCACCTTTTGTTCAACAGTCATTCCGGCCAGTATCTCTTTGACCTGCGCTTCTATGGATGGGTCGGTTTTGACCTCAGACTGAATACGGGGCCAGTAATCGGGTACGGCTTTGTTGCTCAGCTGTTGATGCGTATCCGGTTCTGCCGGTCCACTGCATGCCGTTACAAAGCTCAGACTAAGGGCAGCCAGCAGGGCCGAAATTTTATGATGAGACCTCATCAGACAACCTCCTGCTCGGTGTTGGAAAAGGATTTAGCGCGCACTGTGGCACCAGCCAGACCATAGAAACCGATATACAGATAGCACACCAAAGGCAGCAGGAAGGACAATTGTAGCCCGATACTGTCGGCCAGCACTCCTTGCAGTAAAGGCACCACAGCACCACCAACGATGGCCAGACAGAGCAGACCAGAACCGCGACTGGTGTCTTTACCCAGCCCTTTTAAGGCCAGACTGAAAATAGTGGGGAACATGATCGAGTTACACAGACCTACCAGCAATACGCTCCACATGGCCAGTTGTCCGGTACTGAAAATAGTCAGCAACAACAAGGCTATAGAGGCGGCGCTGTTAAAGCCCAGCAGTTTGCCCGGGGCGATTCTCTGCATCAGCAGGGCACCGATAAAGCGTCCCACCATGGCACCACCCCAGTAGTAGGCTATATATTTGGACGCCTGACCTTCACTCATGCCCATTACGGTGTCTTCGCCCAGGTAATTGACCAGAAAGCTGCCGATGGAAACCTCAGCACCGACATATAAAAAAATACCCAGGGCCCCGAGAATAAGGTGTGGATAGTCTTTCAGTGGCGTTTTGGCGTTGGAATCAAGTAAATCCGCAGCGCTGGGAATATGGTTGCCGGTTTCCGGCAGGCGCATTCTGACGAAAAAGGCAGCCAGACCAATCAGAACCAATGCCAGACCGATATAAGGCACAATCACCGAATCGGCGGATTGCTCGCTGCCTTCAATATGAGAAAAGATCAGAATGCCGCCTATCACCGGTGCCACGGTGGTGCCCAGCGAGTTGAAGGCCTGGGTCATGGTCAGTCTGGATTCCGCAGTATCAGGATTGCCCAGCAGGGTCACCAGAGGATTGGCGGCTACCTGCAATATGGTGACACCGGCAGCGAGAATAAACAGTGCCCCCAGAAACATCCAGTAAGTGGTATACAGGGCCGAAGGCACAAATAACAAACAACCTGCGGCCGCGGTCAGCAAACCCAGACTGATACCTTTCTGAAAGCCAATTTTATCGACAATACGTCCGGCGGGTATGGAAACCAGAAAGTAAGCCATAAAAAAGCAAAACTGTACCAGCATGGCCTGGGTGTAGCTGAGGCTGAATACGCTTTTCAGGTGAGGGATCAGAATATCGTTCAGTGCCGTGATAAACCCCCACATGAAAAATAATGCGGTGAGTGAAATCATTGCCATCGGCAGGCTATTGCCGCGCACAGGCTGTTGAGGTGGTATTGAAGTTGTCATAGAGGTGCCTTTTCCGAATCCGGGTTACGCCATTTATGTCAGCCTGTGCATCTACACATTGACCATTGGCTAACATTAGGTTTACACTTTGTGAAAGCGCTTACATTTGTAGCATCATGAAATCCGTTGTGCAACAAATTATCAACATCTGCTTTTCGGATAGAGGCACATAATCGCCAGCGGTAACTCCGGCATCAACAGGACAGAACATTGAATAACAAGGCAATTTCATTACCCCTCACGTCCCCTTTGCTGAGCAAGGAATTTATTTTTGGTGTAGCAACCGCTTCTTTTCAGATTGAAGGTGCCGCAGAGTCCAGGCTGGATACGATCTGGGATACCTTTTGTGCCACACCGGGCAAAATCCGTGACGGTTCAGATGGTAAAAGGGCCTGTGATCATGTGCATCACTGGGAGGAAGATCTCAGACTGATCAGATCTTTGGGCGTGGATGCCTATCGGTTTTCGGTCTCCTGGGCGAGGGTTATGCACGCCGATGGGAGTGTCAATCAGCAGGGACTGGACTTTTATATTGCCTTACTGGATCGCCTCAATGAATACGGCATTAAGGCATTTGTTACCCTGTATCACTGGGATTTGCCCCAGCATCTGGAAGATAAGGGCGGCTGGC
Source organism: Lacimicrobium alkaliphilum (assembly GCF_001466725.1). Classification (NCBI taxonomy): domain Bacteria; kingdom Pseudomonadati; phylum Pseudomonadota; class Gammaproteobacteria; order Alteromonadales; family Alteromonadaceae; genus Lacimicrobium; species Lacimicrobium alkaliphilum. Next base: position 3,833,423 of record NZ_CP013650.1, on the reverse strand, counting down.
TGAACCGGGAAACCGCTTTCAAATTTCGTGATTATGCGCAGTTGGTGTCCCGTGCTTTTGGCGACAGGGTGTATTCCTATGCCACTCTGAATGAGCCCTTTTGCAGTGCTTATCTGGGCTATGAGGCGGGTATTCATGCTCCCGGGCACAAGAGCCGTGCTTACGGTAAGCAGGCGGCCCACCATCTTTTGTTAGCCCATGGCCTGGCGATGCAGGTGCTGGACGACAATGCGCCGGAGGCCCTGAATGGCATCGTACTGAATTTCAGCCCCTGTTATCCGGAATCAGATTCCGCGGAGGATATTGAGGCGGCAAAAATGGCTGACGAATACTTTAATCACTGGTATCTACAGCCGTTACTGGAACAGCGCTATCCCGATGTACTGGATAAATTGCCGGAAGATGAACATCCGCCGGTACAGGCTGGTGATCTGGCCATCATTGGCCACAAACTGGATTATATTGGCATTAACTATTACACCCGCGAGCGCTATCAGGCCTCATCTACAGAGCTGTTTGAAAAGCTCGAACATGAGCAGCAGCCCTTGACGGATATGGGCTGGGAAGTGTTTCCTCAGGGCCTGACAGATTTACTGCTGGATTATCATCAACGCTACCAGTTGCCTGCCGTATACATCACAGAAAATGGTGCCGCCATGGTCGATAAACTGGTTGATGGCAAGGTGGATGATCCTGAACGTCTGGCTTATCTGCAAAGCCATTTGCGTGCGGTACATGATGCAGCCATAAAAGGTGTGGATGTCAGGGGCTATTTTGCCTGGAGTCTGATGGATAATTTTGAGTGGGCGGAGGGGTACCTGAAGCGCTTTGGCATTGTCTATGTGGACTACCACAGCCAACAGCGTATTATCAAATCCAGTGGTTATGCATACCGGGATTTTCTGTTGCAAAAAGCACAGTCCGGTAATGTTAAACAACAAGGTGGAGCGAAGTAAATGGCCTTGTCGGTAAAAGAAAAAGTCGCTTATGGTCTGGGAGATACGGCCAGCAATATCGTCTTTCAGTCGGTCATGCTGTTCCTGTCATTCTTTTATACCGATGTGTTTGGGATTTCCCCGGCCATTGTCGGTACGTTATTTCTTGTTGTGCGCATCTTCGACGCCGTCACAGACCCCCTGATGGGTGCCATCAACGACAGAACCAACAGCCGTCATGGGAAATTCCGGCCCTATTTGTTGTGGCTGGCCGTGCCCTTTGGCCTGATCAGTGTTCTCGCCTTTACCACGCCGGACCTGTCCCCCGACGGTAAAGTAGTTTATGCCTTTGTGACTTATGGCCTGCTGATGCTGGCCTATACTGCCATCAATATTCCCTATTCGGCGCTGGGTGGTGTGCTGACAGCCGATCCCGGTGAGAGGGTATCGGTGCAGTCCTACCGCTTTGTATTCGGTATGCTCGGTGGATTGTTGGTGACGGCCTTTACCCTGCCGCTGGTGGACTGGTTCGGCCAGGGAGACAAGGCCCTTGGCTATCAGCTCACCATTGCCGCCATGAGCGCTGTTGGTGTGATATTTTTCTGGCTGTGTTTTGCCGGCACTAAAGAACGTATCTTTCCGCCTGCGACCCAGAACTCCTCTTTCAGACAGGATATGGCCTCTTTGTGGCAAAATGACCAGTGGAGAATACTCTGTATTGCAGCGATTCTGGTGCTATTTGGCATGGTCATCCGCAATACCCTGGCGATTTATTATGTGAAGTACTATCTGGGACGTGAGGATTTGATTACCTTGTTTGTCACATTGGGTATGGTGGGTAATATTCTTGGTTGTGCCCTGGCTCAGTGGCTGGCGAAAAGGCTGTGTAAAGTAAAGGCGTACATACTGATTCAGCTCATTGCTGCTGTACTTTGTGTTGCCGCGTTCTTTGTGGACTCTGAGCAACTGGTGCTGGCCTTTATGATCTATATTGCCTGGTGTTTTGTGTTGCAGATGGGCACACCGCTGTTGTGGGCGAAGATGGCGGATATTGTTGATTATGGTCAGTGGCGCACCGGGCTGCGGATTACCGGCATGACCTATTCCTCTATTGTGTTTTTTATCAAGCTGGGACTGGCCTTAGGCGGTGCTGTGGCTGGCTGGTTGCTGGCCTATTATGGATATGCGCCAAATCAGGTACAATCTGAACAGACCCGACAGGGCATTCTGCTTTCATTTACTCTGTTACCCGCCGTTACCTTTGTGCTGGTGGCTGCAGTAATGAAATTCTATAAGCTTAATGACGCCAAAGTAGTACAGGTTCGACAAGAACTGGAAAGGATTGGTACTTAGGCTGCAACAAGAATAACAGGATAGCAAAGGAAAAATGGCAACCATATATCAGGTCTCAGAACTGGCGGGCGTGTCACTGGCAACGGTGTCGCGGGTGATGAATGGTAATACCCGGGTCAGTGAAGCGAAGCGGGCCAAAGTTCTGGAGGCAATGAAGGAGCTCAACTACCGGCCCAATTCTATTGCCCAGTCGTTGGCTTCTAATTGCACCAACAGCGTCGGCTTATTGGTTTCCGAGCTCTATGGACCCTTTTTCGGCGAAATGATGAGCGGGGTTGAGGGTGAGCTGCGCGCAGCCGGCAAGCACGTTATCGTGGCTGCCGGCCACAGTGATGAGGCCAGTGAAAAAGACGCCATCGAATTTCTTATCAGCCGTAAATGTGACGCCCTGATTTTGCATGTGGATGCAGTATCCGATCAGTATCTGCTGGAGCTCAATCAGAGTGGCATACCAGTGGTGGTGATCAACCGCAGTATTCCTGGGCTGATGGAAAACTGCATTTGTCTGAACAATGAATTGGGTGGCTATCTGGCCACCAAGACTATGCTGGAAATGGGCCATCGTCAGATAGCCTATGTTTCCGGCCCCACATGGAAAACCGACGTGCGCGATCGTCTTGCCGGTCATCGTCGTGCCTTGCAGGAGTTTGGCTGCGCTATGCCGGAGTCACTGTTTATTGAAGGTGATTTTCACGAAGAAGGTGGTGTGCTGGCCTTGCAGCAGCTTCTGCAGCAGTCAGAATCCTTCACCGCGGTGGTGTGTGCCAATGATGAAATGGCCTGCGGGGTAATGAACTGTGCCCGCGACAATAACCTGGATGTGCCTGGTGATATCTCGGTGATGGGTTTTGATAACGTCATCATGTCGCGCTATACCTTCCCGCACCTGACGACTATTGATTTTCCTTCCGGAGAAATGGGCAGCATGGCGGCCAACTGGGTGCGCCACCATATCTACCAGGACAAGAAAAAGCCACTGCATAACCTGTTTGAGCCTACTGTGGTGATGCGTGACTCGGTCAGGCGTTTAGCTTAATACCTTTACAATTCCTGAGGGATGGCCCAATGCCAGTCAGTTAAAGATATCTGACTATTAAAAGTCTCATTTAACTCAATTTGCACTAGTCAGATATCTTTAACTGACACCATTAAGGCATTGCTGCCGGGCAATAATGACGCAAAAAGTCCTGATGACTGGGAAGCTGATCCACCATGCGTCTCGACTGAGTGCGGATCTGGTTGAGAAAATGGGACAGTTCCTCATCGCTCATCTGATCCACGATGGGATGATACTGTTGTGGCATGATGCCCTGGCCTAACATAACCTGAGTCCAGGAGTTCTCACCGAACAATTCATTGGGCACTTTAAACACCTTGCCGGTTTCCCTGAACAGCTCAATGCGATGGGCCAGCGAATCGGGAATATCCATGCCGGCACAATGACGCCAGAAAGCCGAGTCACGGCGATTGGTTACGTGGTAGTGGAGTATGATGAAGTCGCGGATATTCTCCACTTCTGAGAACATCTGCCCATTAAATTCATCAATATCGCTCTGCACAATGCCCGTGTGAGGAAACATCTGCATCAGGCGCACAATGCCCCGCTGGATCAGATGAATGCTGGTGGATTCCAGTGGCTCAATAAAGCCACTGGCCAGACCCAGCGCCACACAGTTTTTATTCCAGTGCAAACGGCGCTGACCGGTTCTGAAGCGAATCTGACGTGGCTGAGTGATGGGGTCACCTTCGAGGTTATCGAGCAGGGTTTGTTCCGCCTGCTCATCGCTCATATAGCGGCTGCAGTAGACCAGGCCGTTGCCGGTACGATGTTGCAGCGGGATTCGCCATTGCCAGCCTGATTCGCGGGCAATGGAGCGGGTATAAGGGATGGGCGGTTTGGTATTTTCGGTCTGCACTGCCAGCGCTGAGTCGCAGGGCAGCCAATGGGTCCAGTCCAGATAGCCTGTGTGCAGGGTTTGCTCGATCAGCAGCCCACGAAACCCTGTGCAATCAATAAAAAGATCGCCTTCGAGTTGTTCACCGCTTTCAAGAATGAGTCTATCGATCATGCCGGTCTGGTTGCAGCACTGCACTTCACTGATCTTGCCTTCAACCCGCCGGGTGCCGTGTTTTTCAGCCATTTTACGCAAAAACTGTGCGTAGAGCCCGGCGTCGAAATGGTAGGCATAGTTCAGACCTGACTTTGGTTGTACGGCGAATTTCCCTGCCAGTGAGGCCAGCAGCTCCGGACAGTAGTCACCGTAATCTGAGGCAATGCCCTGCTGTTTTCCTTTCAGCCAGAAATGCTGGAAGCCTGCGGCCCAGCAATCCTGGCCTGTGGTGCCAAAAGAGTGAATATAGTCTTCATTGACGTCGCGCCAGTTTTCGAAGCTGATCCCCAGTTTAAAGGTCGCCTGAGTGGCCACCATAAAATCCTGCTCCTTGATTTCCAGCAATTTATGCAGGGTCAACAGGGGAGGGATGGTCGCTTCACCTACGCCGACGGTGGCAATCTGATCAGATTCGACCAGGCATATTTCCAGGTTCTTCCCCAGTAGTTTCGAGATGGCAGCAGCAGCCATCCAACCGGCTGTGCCGCCCCCTGCGATTATGACTTTCTTTACCCTGTTCAACGTTAATCTCTCTTATAGCAGTATCATTAAATTAGCGGCCAAGTTTGTTCAGCAGCATGGTTCTGAGTCGTTGTGCCGCGCCGGCATCAATGCGGGTCTGGGGGCCCAGTCGTTGCGATGGAATATGCTCACTGTCCTGTTGCTCGTGATTAAACACATAGTGATCCAACAGGTGTTTCCAGCCTTCACGCTGGCGTTTAGGCAGCTCCTTCAGGCTCATTATGGCATGCAACAGTACATCCATGGGGGCACCAAGATAAGCTGGCGTGTTACGCCACCAATAGTTGACCAATGTGTTGACCCGTTCCCGGCCATCGATGGCATGCCACCACATACTGGGAATAAATAACGCATCACCAGGCTCTAGTTCTGTTGTCAGCGCCTGTTCGAGTGCCTGCCTGAATTTCGGAAAACGATCATAATCAGGCGCTTCCAGATCAACCATACTGATAGGCTGGCCACCCGGATTAAAGTCCAGCGGACCAATGTAAAGATTGTCGATTTGCTCAGGAGGAAAAAGCGTTACATGACGGCGACCACTAATACAGCAGGCCAGGTTATCAGGAAAATCAAAGTGTGCCGCGACACGACTGGGGTTGCCCATCCACAGGCTTACAAGCGGCGTCATATGCTCCGAGGGGGTCGACACATCCAGACAATTGGCCTCGGTAAAACCGCTAAACCACTTATCCAATAGGGTTGAACCCAGGTATAACCCGCCGCCTGCATCACCTTTATAGTTAAGCAACTGCTCGGCAAACGCCGAGAAAGGCAGTTGCTGTGCTTCGAAATTAAAGCCAGTTAGCGTTTCATTATAAAAAATCCGTCCCGCCGAACCCGCCGGATAACGATAGGTTGTCACAGGCTGACCCTGATCAAACTGTTTTAAATAGCTGACAAGCGACTGATCCGACGCTTTACCTGCGGTGACCGCCGGCCAGTGCTGACATAGCCCTCTGATATGCACAGGCTGCTCTGATGAGCTTAGCAACTCATCGAGTTCTGTCATTGACGTGATGGTCAGGCTATTCAACGGGCGCATCTTTGGTGCCCGTTAAACTTGTTCGAGCCGTTGGTTTTTACGGGCGATCAGGTCTTTGAGATGAGAATGGGAGGCCAGAATCATATACAACGCCTGCAGATAGCCTTTTTCGTGCAACATCTGTAACTGAGCCCCCGACAATTGTGCCAGTTTATCCTCGTTGATGGTGTAAAAACCCAGCAGCTGATGCTGACTGCCATTGTTAAGCTCCACATCCAGGCTGAATGACTCAATCAAGGTCAGCTCATTGAGCATGCCAATAAAGGATTTGTTCTCCTGCAAACCCAGGTGGGTGGCTTCCAACAGGGCAGAGATACGCTGAAGGTATTCGGTGGGACTGCCGAACTGATTAAACAGGGCTTCGCCTTCTTCTTCATTGACTCTGGGATTGTCCATATCAATATGCACTACCCGTTCCTGCTCGCCACCTTTGTTCTGCATACCGATTAAGAAAGGCAGGCGCTCGATGAGCACAGGTATATGGGGGGCATCCCAGCCCTGTTCCGTCAGAAACAGGTTCTCACCCTGCTCAAATCCTAACAGAGCAACACACTGAAACTCTCCACTTTGTGGATCTTTCTGGAAAAATACAGGGTAGTGGGCCTGGATGGTGCGCAGTTCTTCGACAAAGGTGACGGCAAACATCTGATTATCACCCAGTTCGGCTCTGCGCTGCGTTCGAACACGGATGTTTCGATGATTTTCACTGTTGAGTAATACGTGTTGGCTCATGGATGCTCCGAAACAGTTACAGGCGGCGAAGCCCCTGTTGTTTTATGTCATTAATCAAAGCTCTGTTGGTAGGCAGAGCCTGAGTCATTCTCTGGATCTTATGCTGATTCTCCTGCAGCAGTTGTTCGGCCTGGTCAGCCTGTTGTGACTGCCTGCGTTGCGGCGCGAAGGTTGTTGCGCCCTGCATACCATAGTAGACATATTGAAAGCTCGCTGCAGGGAACAACTCTTCAGCCAGAGGCTTGTCATAGACAGAGGGTGACTGGTGCTGCCACAGCATCAGCTTCTGCTCCAGGGAGTCGCTAAGGTTTTTACGGTTATCACGCCAGTATGCGCTATCTTCACGTGCCGACAGACAATAATGCAGCTTAAGAAACTCAACGATGCCCTGCCAGTGGTAAGAAAAACGATGATTAAAGCGCTCACTGACAAGGGGCATATGTTGCTCAAGGGCGTTTAAATTATCACTGATAAAGCGTGCTGACATTTCTATTAACGCCAGCGCCGAGGCTTCCAGGGGTTCGATAAAACCGGCACTGAGGCCAACTGCTACGGTGTTATGTTTCCAGAATTGCTGGCGATACCCTGAATTGAACCTCAACTCACGGGGTTCAGCCTTGCTGGCGGCCTGTTCGCCCCTATCCCGGGCAACATAGTCCCGTAAGCGCTTTTCAGCATCAGCCTGTGGCTCGTAGGCGCTGGCATACACGTAGCCAACACCACGACGCGAAGACAGACCAATATCCCAGATCCAGCCATTTTGCTGCGCGGTTGAAAGCGTGCAGGACTGGATGGGTGCCTGCTCATCCTGGTACGGAACCTGTAACACCAGCGCCCGGTCATTAAACAGCACATCCTGCACACTGCGCATGGGTATCTGATAATGTTTACCTATCAGCAGGCCGCTAAAGCCACTGCAATCAATAAAAAGATCGGCTTCCAGCAACCCCTGTTTCTCTGTCCTGACCGCTTTGATGGGACTCTGTTGTTTGTCGCAATGCTCAGGCCAGAGAATGTCTGTTACCTTGTCCTGCATATGACGAATGCCCAGCTTTTTTTTGCCATGACGGGTCAGAAGTTCAACAAATTTCTCAGCATTCAGGTGATACCCATAGTTAAGTATGAAGGCATATTCCGGCGTAGACAGCTGTTTCGGGGCCAGCCCCCGGCGACAGATACTGGCCTGCGGCGTTGCAGCACTGGCAAAATCAACATTTTTACGGTGTTGCTGCCAGAAGCGGCTGAACTCCAGTTGCTGATAACCAGCTGGCAGGCTGAAGGGATGGTAGTAGTGATCGCTGTCATCGGCGCTATACCAGTTTTTAAACAAAGAACCTTGTTTAAAGCTGGCATCACACTCACAAATCAGGTCGGTTTCAGACAGGCCGATACGCTCCAATGTTGTGCGCATGGAGGGCCAGGTGCCTTCACCCACGCCGATGGTTTTGATATCGGGAGATTCGACCAGAGTAATGTCCAGGTTGCCATTTTCCCCGGTGTCATGATCGGCTGCCAGCAGGTTAGCAGTTAACCAGCCTGCTGTGCCCCCACCGATCACTACAACGCGAATTTTACTATTTTGCATAGTGACAACTTACCCGCTTTTGCGCCGGGGTCAATACGACCTGAAGCCTTTACTGTTGAAAATCCAAATCAGATTAAGTTACTCAGACCGGAATACGCTAATCTGATGGATCTTGCTGTACGAGAATAAAAGAGCCGCAAAAGCGGCTCTTTATTATTGGACGCTGACTATCAGAACTTGTAGCGTGCGCCGATGTTATAACGCGGGCCTGTCTGGGTTACATTCAGCACCTGCTCTTCGGCTCGACCATGGGAACGGCCGTACTCGTCGGTGATGTTAATCGCCTCGACAAAGAGCGTCAGGTTTTCATTCACCTCATAGCTGGCATTCATATCCCACTGACCGTATTCCTCCACGTAGGCTGGGTGTGCACCTGTGGCCTGCCCGGTAGCAGACAGGAATTTGTCGCGCCAGTTATAGGCCAGACGAATCTGGAAACCATCTTTGTCGTAGAAACCAATCAGGTTAGCCGAGTCACTCAAGCCTATCAGGGCAAACTGCTGCTCCAGGCTGAAGTCATCGTAACTGATATCACCGTCAACAATAGTCGCGTTGGCAATGATGCCGTAGCCGCTGTCACCAAACAGGTGCTGAACGGCCACTTCCCAGCCATCCAGTTCCGCTTCTTTGTCATTGACCGGAATGGTGATATCAAAGTTTGCCGGCGCATCATCACCTGCGATACCCAAAATCATGTCACCGTCCACGGAATCCGGATAGTTCTCGATGATGTAATCACGAATCAGATTTGCATCCATACTGCCCAACGCATCAACGGCTTCAGCGTAGCGGGAACCCTGAGCCGGGTGAGGCAGGTTATACACCGGTTCTTCAATAATGGAGGTACCGATAAAGTTCTTTACGTCTTTACGGTAATAACCAATAGACGCATAGCTGCCCTCATCGTAGTACCACTCCAGTGACAGGTCGTAGTTATTTGACTCAAGGGGTAACAGATTGGGGTTACCGCGGGAGCCCGTACCACCATCGATACGAACCAACTGATTAACCGTCAGACCACCCTGGATATCACCATAGCTGGGACGACCAATGGTTTTGCTGTAAGAGAACCTGGCTTTTATGTCCATGGTCAGCTCAACATCAAAGTTCAGGTTGGGCAGGTAGTAATCATAATCACCTTTGAGATCCGTGAACTCCTGTTCACCATTACCAATCAGTGTAAACTCATTGGCAGCTACCCAGCCAATATTGGTGTAGGTCGGGACCAGCGCCTGAGAAGCCACATCGGTTTTTTCATAGCGGATACCGGCAGAGAGATTGGCGGGCATATCGCCGATATCAAACATAGTATGGGCCTGGAAATAGGCGTAGGTATTCTCTTCCTGAGTCCGTCTGTCGGTAGTGTACTCAGAAGACGGGCAGAAACCGTTGCCACAGTCACCGGCACCGGCAACAGGATAAAGCTCGGCTGCACGGGCTCTGACGGTCTCAAAATCAAACACGGCAAATTCATTCTGCAGATTCGGGCTGCCACTGCCGGGAATATCAAATCTGTCGGCGACGGACGAAATTGGCCAGAATGAACTGTCGAAATCACCGGCTTCGCCAACACCACCCCAGGTATCACGCTGAACGTTAGAAAAGGCAGAGCGGTTATCGACATCTGTGCTGCCCACTCCGAAATCTATGCTGCTGAGCACGCCTTCATCAAAGGTATAACGGCCTTTGATCTGGTACTGGTCGATTTCACTGCGCATATAGCTGTTTCTGAAGGAGCTACCGGCAATGCGAATGTCCTGTGGATCCAGTGCGGTATAGCCTTCAGGATAGACGATTTCCAGTACCGGGAAGTCCTGATCAAAGTGACCAATGGTCTCGGCACGGACAAAAGCTGCGGTACCTAATACATTGTTGCTGCCCCAGGGGCTGTCGGGACCGGATTCGGCAGATGAACTATGAGCGTCGAGCTCGAGTTCCAGATTGTCAGTGGCCTGCCACTCAAGATTGAAGCCAAGAGACTTGTTCTCATTGGCAGAGGCAAAATCGCCCGCACCCATGGCAAGATCGGACAGCCCCGGCGTTTGTTCGGCGTAAACCAGTGGCGAGGCAATGGGACCATCGGTCCACTCACCTGTGGAAGGACCGAAGTTAAACCAGCCAGACAGATCCCGGAATTGGGTCGCTACCTCATTTTTTGAATAGGTATAATCCAGAGTTGCGGTCACATCGTCAACAGGGCGGTATTGCAGCACCAGTTGACCGTTAGTACGAGTGCGCTCAACCTCATTAAAGGCATAACCTAAGCTCTGAGGTACAGAGTAAATAGAGTCTTCACTGGGGCGGTTTATATGACCTGAATCCGGTCCGTCAGGGATACCACCCCACTCTGCCGTACCCGCACCCCAATCCTGATCAGCGACACCAGAAAATGAATGCCAGCCACCGGTATTAGCTTGTTGGTTGCCGCTTTCACGTTTCTGGTAACTACCACTGATAGAAACACCGAACGTATCGTCAGCAAAGGTGTTGCTGTACAGACCGGAAAGCTCCGGTGTCAGTGCACTGCCGTCTTCGCTGGAGGTGTCATGTACTCCTTTGACGCCGAAGGTGGCCTGCATACCCGGCGCATTCAGCGGGCGGGTCGTTAATATGTTAATGGTTGAACCAATACCGCCGGTGGAGATATCTGCACGACCGGTTTTATAGACTTCGACGGCTGAAACACCCTCGGAGGCGAGATTACCGAAATCAAAGGAGCGTGACGACGATGCCGTTGTGGCTTCGATGGAGGAGGTGGGCATCTGGCGTCCGTTCAGGGTCACCAGATTATAATCCGGACCAAAGCCGCGAACGGTAACCCGCGCGCCTTCACCATTCTGACGATCAATGGAGACACCGGTAATACGCTGAAGTGATTCCGCAAGGTTAGTATCCGGGAACTTGCCGATGTCTTCGGCAGAAATGGCATCTACTACGCCATTGCCTTCGCGTTTGACATCCATGGCGCGAATTAAACTGCTGCGGATCCCTGAGACCTCGATAACCTCAACCACATCATTGTTTGCTTCCGGCTGATTTTCCTGCGCATAGGCTGAGCCCATGCCGGTGCCCAGTATCAATGACAGGCAACTGGCCAGTTGGGTTCTTTTAAATCTGTTTTGCTTCATGTGTCCCTCCGATGTGTATACATCGTGCTCTTTGGTTTTGTTTTGTAAGCGCTTACAAGTGTATGTCAAAAAAAAGATCAATACTTGCAAGCCTGATTATCCCGTTTGTAGCTTGTGTAAAAATTTTGCTACAGGAATTTGCTCTGAGCTGACAAATCCTTAATCCCTGCTTAAATGGCTTTATCTCTTAAGTCGTATCCACAACATATTGTTTTAAATAGACTTTACTCAGAATTCAGCGCTACCCTGTAAAAACCATCAACTTCACAGAATCAAAATGTAAGCGCTTTCATGTAAAATTAGCGCTTTTCTTTTTGTAATGCAAGTGTTTTTAAATTGTTAATGGGTTGCGGTGTCAGATCAGAGCCCCTGACTCAATGGTTGCAACAAGGCTTGCAGGTTATCCTGATCCAGTTTTTCACTGCGCTCAGAAAGTTTGTCCGACAATATGGCTTGCGCCAGCTGACTCTTCTGTTGCTGAAGTTGCTGGATTTTTTCTTCTATGGAGCCTTCCACAATCAGTTTGTAGACAAATACCGGTTTGTCCTGACCAATACGATGAATACGATCCGTGGCCTGATTCTCCACCGCCGGGTTCCACCAGGGGTCATAGTGAATCACCGTATCCGCTTCAGTAAGATTGAGTCCGGTGCCACCGGCTTTCAGGCTGATTAAAAATAGTGGCACCTCACCCCGCTTAAAGCTGTTAATGATCTTCTCTCGGTTACGGTTGGCGCCGGTCAGTTTTGCATAAGGGATGGCGGCTTTTTCCAGCGCCTGTTCAATCAGTGCCAGCATGGACGTAAATTGTGAAAACACCAGTATTCGCCGACCCTCTTCAATCAGTTCAGGCAGCATCTGCATCAGTAATTCAAGCTTGGCTGACTGGATAGCATTCTTGTGCATGCTTTGAGGTAATAACAACGGATGGCAGCACACCTGGCGTAACTTGAGCATGGCCTCGAGGAGCTCTATCTGGCTCCTGGCCATACCTTTGGCAGCAATCACCTGTCGCAGTTTGTCATCTACCGCCAGCCGCACATTCTCGTACAGTTGCGCTTGCTTGCCCTCAATCTGTACGTAGCGAATGATCTCCGTTTTGGCGGGTAGCTCTTTAGCAATTTTGTCTTTAGTGCGGCGCAAAATAAAAGGCGCAATACGTTCACTTAACAACTGCAAACGCTGGTGGTCCCGTTGTTTTTCAATCGGGTTCCTGAACAGGCGATTGAACTGCTGCTGGTTGCCAAGTAGTCCTGGCAGCAGAAAGTTAAACTGTGACCAGAGTTCCCCCAGGTGATTTTCCATTGGTGTACCGGTCAGGCACAGCTTATGTCTGGCTCTGAGGCTGAGTAATTCAGTGTAGAGTTTGGTTTTGGGATTCTTTATATACTGGGCTTCGTCCAGAATCAGGTAGTGGAAAGTGATATCCTGATAATTACCAATATCTCTGGGTAGCAATGCATAGCTGGTGATCAGCAGATCCACAGCCTCTAAGCCCTGCAACAGAGGCTGACGTTGATTGCCGCAGATTACCCGGGTTGTGAGCTCTGGTGCAAAGCGCTTCGCCTCCGCCTGCCAGTTAAAAATGACACTGGTGGGCGCCAGTACCATGGCCGGGGTGGTTAATCTGCCCTGTTGTTTCTCTATACAGAGGTTGGCCAGCGCCTGAAGTGTCTTCCCCAGCCCCATATCATCCGCAAGAATACCGGCGAGTTCGTATTCACGTAAAAACTGCAGCCAGTTGAGCCCGGTCTGCTGATACTCGCGCAATTCGGCATTCAGGGTTTCCGGGCATGGCACGGGCCGGATACCATCAAAATGACGCAATCGCTCTGCCATTTTACGCAATGCCTGCTCGCCGCGACTGACAATGCCCTGGCTATCCAGCACGCTAAGAGTGTGGTGGCTGACATGCTTAGACAGCGTAAGACTGCCGTCTTTATTCAGCCGGCCCGGCATAAACAGCTCAATAAATTGTGCCAGCAGAGGTTTAATGGTCTCGAACGTCAGAGGCAGACATTGTCCGGGCTGCAGTTCAACATAGACAATTCTTTTTTCACCTTCCCCATTGTGGCTTTGATCCTGTTGCCAGTGGTCAGCCGGCAGTTGCTCAATAGCGCTGTGCAATATGGGAAATAATGGCATCTTATGGCCATCAACATCGATATTCATTGCCAGTGACAGATAGTCACTATCCTGTTGTTCAAACTCAGCCTCGATATGGCCCTCAGATGCAAGCAACTGAAAATGAAAGTCAGGGGAAAACTCAATTTGCCAGCCATCGGCTTTTAGCTCAGGTACCAGTTGATGCAGTATCGGATACCATTGTTGTTTTTTTAATCTGAGTTCGAAATCCGGCGCTCTCCAATGCTGCTGATATGCGGCCACTGGCTTAAATCCTGCTTCGGTAAGCCTTTCTATGGTCTGTTGTTCAAAGGCCTGATGGCGATAGAGGGGATCGCCCGTCTTGCTGGTAAGTTGGGTGTCCCGACTATGGGGGCTGATAATTTTACCCTGATAGTCAAAGCTGAGTACGACTCTGGATGAGTCCGGATTATTCGGCGGTGAGATAAAAACCAGCCTGGGTTTCGGCGCCAGGGGCCGGGTTGCCTTTATGCCCTCTGGCAGTGGAAGTTCTTCCCCGGTATCCAGCAGCTGTTCCACCTGAGGCCAGACATGGGAGAGTTGCTCGCCAGACATCGATGGTGCTGCTAACAGGGCTTTGATTTTCTGTGGCGGCAGGGTAAATTCCAGCTTCCCGAGGTGCATTTTCTCTGTATCCACATAGGCCTGAGGCAGACATTGCAGCATCTGAGCAGGCGGACTGCCGTCGATTGTTACTTTAAGGGCGTAGCAATTATCTTTGTGTTGCCATTGCAGGCGGGCTTGCCGGTTTCTATCCAGCGTCAGGGGAGGATTATCCATACCTTGCCAGTAACAGCGGCCGGTCTGCACCAGTTTCTCCAGCAAGGTATAAGATTCCACCATATCGAAGGGGTTTTTGGCGGCCAGCAGATCGGTGCACAGATGCCTGTCCTGTTCACTCAGTGACGCTGAACGCAGAAAATGCTCAGAGATATATTGCCCGCGCAGACTCTTACTGAGCTGGCCGGATTTGAGTCGGCGGCTGCTCTTTACACTTACCTGCACCCCTTTGAGCTCACCGGCCTGTCTGTTATTGAGGAAATACAGCAGGATTTCCTCATTCTCTGCCGATTTTTTATGGGGGGCTTCAAGCTGTTGCAGCCAGTGGCAGATATCCCGCTCTGATGCGCCCTTACTTTGCTGTCGTTGCGCCAGCAGCGCATGTACCATGGCTGCAGTATGCTTGCAAAAACTGCCTACCGGGCAACTGCAGTCTGACAGGATATCCTTCATTCCCCAGTCCAGAAAGCTCTCATAGATGCCGACGCCACGCTCACTCTCGATTTCACCGCTGAGCATATTTAAATCTTCATCATAAGTGATATCCACTACATGGCCCGACTGGTACATACTGCGGCCCTTTTCCCAGTCGCGGTGGCGGAACACACTCTGAAGCGCTTTGATGGAATGCATGAAACCTGTTTTTGACTTGAAAGTTAAGGCGTTAAGAGATGATGGCATAGGGGCGGGGATGCTAAAACCTGAATTTTACTGGGATGGATATTACTCTTCCTTTTCACGTAAATGGTGCTTGTACCACAGGCGATCCAGCTCTCCTTTATCCTGCAATTGACTGAATAGCCTGTTCAGCCAATCGACACTGAGAGGAGCGCCTTTTCTGAGCAGGGCGCCATGTTCATAGGTCTGATCAAACTCTTCCGAAATCAGCAGTTTTTCACGCATTTCCGGATGTTGGTGCAGATAATTGTTCAGAAAAGACAGCGCCACTATGCCCATATCGGCGCGTTGTTCGGCAATCAGGTTAATGATTTTTTCCTGATTATCCAGCAGGTGGATGGAAAAATTGTCCTTTAAATAGTCCGGATCTGAATTCAGTGCCGCAAATCCATAGTGATAACCCAGTACACCAAGCAAACGTTTCTTACCGATGGTTTCGAAATAGCGCTGATCCCTGTCCGGCATCGCGTAGGCTATCCACACTTCACCGCCAGAGAAAAAAGGCTCAGTGGCAACCACATCGTAATTCTGCCAGCCCCATTCGGCGCTTTCGAATAACATCAGATCGAACAAGCCGGCTTCGAAGTCCTGGTAGCGACGTCTTGATGTCGTGGTGACCAGTTCGAACTCGAATTCCTGCTGTGCCTGGTTCAGGAGCCTGATGATGTCAGGTGTGACGCCGCCATGGCTTTCGGCTGATGCAATGTAAAACGGTGGGTAATCATACACACCCACTGTGACTTTTTGCGCAGCCAGCACCGAAAATGGCAGCCATAGCCAAAGGGCTATGGCCGTTAACTTACTCGCCGATATCTTCAAACCATAAATCCGGGTTACGTTGAATAAACTCTTCCATTAATGCGATACAGGTTTTGTCCTGCACGACCTGGAGTTTGACGCCTCTGGACTGCAACAGTTCTTCTTCACCCATAAAGGTCTGATTCTCACCTATTACTACTTTTGGAATGCCGTATAACAATATGGCACCAGTGCACATACTGCAGGGTGACAAGGTCGTATAAAGAGTCGATTCGCGGTAGACACTGGCCGGATGACGGCCAGCCTGCTCCAGGGCATCCATCTCACCATGGAGTATGGCGCTGCCCTGCTGTACCCGGCGATTATGGCCGGCTCCGAGTATTTTGCCGTCATGAACCAGTACCGAACCAATAGGAATACCTCCTTCGGCTAACCCCAGCCTGGCCTGTTCTATTGCGGCTTCAAGAAATACATCCATACTCAAACCTCTGCACCATATGCCGGATTTCAGCATAAACCAGTTTCTGTTTAGTTGGAATAGCCAGCCTGATAACCAAAGGGATCATCGATAGCGTGACTAGGCCGGGTAAACCACCTGGCGCCCTGTTCGGTAATATAGAAATGATCCTCAAGCCGAATGCCAAACTCGCCGGGTACTACCAGCATAGGCTCATTACTGAAACACATGCCAGGCGCGAGTACCTGTGGATTGTCTTTGACCAGATAGGGCCATTCATGAATATCCATACCGATGCCATGGCCGGTGCGGTGGGGCAGGCCAGGTAACTGATAGTCGGGTCCCAGGCCCTGAGCTACAAGATAGTCACGGGCTGCCTTATCCACATCGCCACAGGTGGCACCCGGGTGTGCGGCAGCAAAAGCTTCAGCCTGAGCCTGCTTTTCGTACTGCCAGAATTGTCGCTGGCGGGCGCTGGGTTCGCCATAGACATAGGTGCGGGTAATATCGGACAAATAGTCATGCACCTTGCAACCGGTATCGATGAGTACCATGTCGCCGCTTTTAAGAAACTGAGGATCTTTGACACCATGAGGGAATGACGTGGCCTGACCAAATAAGACAATGCAGAACCAGGAGCCGGGCGCACCGACCTTGCGGTGGGCCTGATGGATAAAGGCTTCAACGTCTTTGGTGCTGATGCCTTCATGCAAAATACTGGCGGCAGCCTGATGCACGGCAAGGGTCATGTCCATGGCGCGCTGTATCAGGGCAAGCTCTGCGGCGGATTTGTGCATGCGACAATGGGCGGTAATAAGACTGCCATTGACCAGGTTTAAAGCGGGTGCCGCCTGACGGATACCATCAAAGATGAAAAATGCCGTGCTTTCATCGATAGCCAGGGTGCCCGAGCTGGCAATGCCCATTTTTTGCAGGGCATAAACAAGTAACTGGTAGGGATTTTCATGTTCCAGCCAGGCCAGGATCTCGCCATCAAGCTGCATATGATCTTTAAGACTGCCTATTTCAAATTCCGGCGCGATATATTTCAGTGGCCCCTGTGCCGGTAAAATCGCGCCCACCATACGCTCACTGGCATACCAGTGCAGCCCGGTAAAATAGCTCAGATTCGTTCCGGCATTCAGATATAACGCATCTACCCCTTGCTGTTGCATCCATGCCTGCGCTTTGGTAATACGTTGCCGGTATTCCGTAATGCCGACAGGTGACAGATCGCCGGTCATATCTTCAAGTCTGGCCAGCGCCTGTTCTGCTGTGCTGCCACCAATACCGTTGTGTTGCATAACATTCTCCTGTTGTTTTATGACATCCATAATATCACCTGTTGCCGTATTCTATGGCGCCTGTTTTGCAGATCCGTATAATGTATTTGGTATGCAATTATAAAGAGAAAGATATGGCCATTGAACATAAAACACGCACGCAACTGGTGACAGAGGCCATAAGAGAAAAGATTGTCAGCGGGCAGATCAAGGCCGGGGAGCCGTTGCGACAGGCGGCTCTGGCCGAAGAAATGCGGGTCAGCCGCATTCCTGTCCGGGAGGCCTTGATGCAACTGGAGGCCGAAGGACTGGTTAACCTTGAAGCGCACAAAGGAGCAACAGCGGCGGAGATTTCCATTGAGCAGATCGATGAATTGTTCGAGTTGCGCGCCATGCTTGAAGCTGAGTTATTAAAGTATTCTGTCAGAGGCCTGACTGAGCAGGATTTTGAAGACGCTGAAGGCATTCTCGCAGCGCTTGAAGCGGCCACTGAAGATGGTGACAGTAACAATATTACCGGCCGCCTCAACAGCCAGTTCCACCAGAAACTTTACAGCCGTGCCAATCGCCCACAAACAGAGGAGTTTGTGCGGATGTTGAGCCAGAACTCAGAACGCTATACCCGGATGTATATTATCCGGGAAGGCGAAATTGTTACTTCGTCCGAGCAACATCGTCAGCTGCTGGAATTGTGTAAGGCGGGCGACAGTAAACTGGCCTGTGATTATTTACGTCAGCATATTCTGCAGGCAATGGAAGATATCAAGGCAATGCTGAAAAAAGCCATGTAACATCAGATATAAAAGTCCCGAAAAGGGTAAAAACAGCAGATGAATAAAGCACCAGTCAAACTCACTCAGTACAGTCATGGCGCAGGTTGTGGCTGCAAGATTTCACCTAAGATCCTCGACAGTATGCTGGTCTCGCAGCTGGATATAAAACCCGATCCGAAACTGTTGGTGGGTAACAGCAGTAAAGACGATGCCGCCGCATATGATCTGGGCAATGGTATGGCGGTGCTCAGTACCACCGATTTTTTTATGCCCATCTGCGACGACCCCTTCGATTTTGGCCGTATTGCCGCCACCAATGCCATCAGTGATATCTATGCCATGGGCGGCAAACCCCTGATGGCTATCGCTATTCTCGGCTGGCCGGTGAATAAGCTTGCGTCAGAGATAGCCCGACAAGTGATCGATGGTGGTCGCCAGGCCTGTATGGAGGCCGGTATCATACTTGCCGGTGGCCATAGTATTGACTCTCCTGAGCCTATCTTCGGGCTGGCGGTAACCGGTCAGGTAGCGATTGATCAGCTCAAACAGAACAATACAGCCAGGGCAGGAGATCTGTTATTCCTGACCAAACCTCTGGGCGTGGGAGTGCTGACCACGGCGCAGAAGCAGGGCAAACTCAGAGCCGAACATGCCAATCTGGCCCGCGACAGTATGTGTCGTTTAAACCACATTGGCACCGAGTTGGCGGCGATGAAGGAGGTGTCGGCGCTCACCGATGTGACCGGCTTCGGTCTGTTGGGGCATTTACTGGAAATTTGTGAAGGCAGTGGGGTGGCGGCCAGCTTAATCTCCTCAGCCGTGCCGACATTACCGGCAGTAGCAGAGTATATTGCCATGGGCTGTGTGCCAGGCGGTACAGAGCGCAATTTTGCCAGTTATGGGCATAAGGTGTCGTCCCTCAACGCTGAACAAAAAGCTTTGCTGTGCGATCCGCAAACCAGCGGCGGCCTGCTGGTGGCGATCCGTGACGACCCGCAGGCGCTGGAGAAAGTGCATAGATTGTTTCAACAGCATCAACTGGATTTGTCGCCCATTGGCAGCATAGTCAATAGCGACCAGGAGCATCAGGTAATTGTCGGTGTCTGATATTTCCCATCAGCTGATTACGGATTATCGGCAGCTGTTTATTGAGGATCGGCCACTGGTGGATTTGCGCGCCCCGGCTGAATTTGCCAGGGGATCCTTTTCACAGGCAGTCAGTTTGCCGCTGATGAGCGACGAAGAGCGGGCGAAAGTGGGCACCTGCTATAAACACTATGGCCAGCAGGCGGCCATTAACCTGGGACATAAACTGGTGAGCGGGCAGCTGAAAGCCGACAGAATTGCAGCCTGGGCAGAATTTGCCCGTACTCATCCCAAGGGGGCGCTGTTTTGCTGGCGCGGCGGTTTACGCTCACAGATCACCCAACAATGGCTCGCCGACGCCGGTATTGATTATCCCCGCATTGCCGGTGGCTACAAAGCGCTGCGTCGGTTTCTTATTGATGAGCTTGAGCGGTTGATTGCAACGACCCCTCTGGTGTTGCTGGCCGGTCGCACCGGTTGCGGTAAGACTGAATTATTGCAGAGATTGCCGGGTACTGTGGATCTCGAGGGGCTGGCTAATCATCGTGGTTCCAGCTTCGGTGGCCAGATCCAGCCTCAGCCCACCCAGATAGCCTTTGAAAATGCACTGGCTGAGTTATGGATAAAGCAAAATCGCGGTGAGCCAGAAGGGATAATGCTGGAAGATGAGTCCGGTCATATAGGCTCAGTGATGCTGCCTCAATCTCTGCGCGAAAAGATGGCCGCCGCCCCTGTAGTGATTCTGGAAACGCCTTTTGAACAGCGGGTAGAGAATATATTTAATGAATATATTGTGCAGCGGCTCGCCGATTCGGTTAGCCACTATGCTGAACAGGGATTTGAACAGTTCAGTGAATATCTGCGTCAGAGTCTTTACCGGATCCGCCGTCGTTTAGGGATGGAAGGGTATCAGGCACTGGCAAAGTTGCTTGAAAAGGCCTTTATCAGACATCGGCAGGGCGATGCTCAGGCGCACCGGGAATGGATATCAAAGCTACTCAGTGACTACTATGACCCCATGTATGACTATCAACTGGGAAAAAAAGCCCGCCACTGTTTGTTTTCAGGCCAGGCGTCCGAAGTTGAGGCATTCTGGCTGCGGCAACATAATGAATAAAAAGACATTCTGTTACAGGTGCTGTGGATTACAGCAGCTATACTCATCGGCCATGGATAAAATAAATTCTCCGATTAATGATCCTGGATGGATTTAGCGCACTAAAAAGTGCCTTAGTTTGAACCCGGATCAGAGGGATACAGAGAAAACTATGTTACGTGTTTTACTGCTTAGCCTTTTACTGTTCAGCACTTTTTCCCAATCAGAGCGTCTTACCGTCGCCTTCGGTATCGACAAACCCCCTTTTGTGATGGGTCAGACCCGTACCGGTCTGGAGATTGATATTTTCCGGGAGGCACTGGCCGTCAGGGGCCATGATCTGTTGGTGGTGCACCTCAGCAATAACAAGTTGCAACGGGCACTGGAGGCCGTACCACAACTGGATGCGGTAACCACACAAAAACCCTTGCCGGACTCACCCTGGCACTTTGTGGATGAATTTACCTACTATCATAATTTTGCCATTTCCAGGCAGACTGATCATTTACAGATTGAGCAGATAAGCGATCTGACCAACTACAAGGTGATTGCTTTTGAAGGAGCTGGGCAGTTTCTGGGTCCCGACTTCCGGCGCTTGTTTGCCAGGGACGGAAGCCATACAAGGCACTATCAGGAAATTGCCAGTCAACGTCGGCAAATGGCCATGTTCTGGACCGGCAAAGCCGAAGTGGTAGTGGCCGACCGGACTGTGTTTGACTGGTATCGCCAGCGCATGGATATGCAGTTACATACTGACGAGCCGGTCAGCTACCACGATATCTTTCCGGGAAAAACCTGGTACGGCGTCTATTTCCGTGATGCCGGTATGGCCCGCGACTTCGCAGAGGGGCTGGCAGAAATAAAAGCCAGCGGTTTATACGATCTGCTTTATCAGAATTACACGGAATAGTTCAAAATTACCGGTCTGTTTTCGATTGGTATGATCTAGTCGGCCAGCTCTAATGCAGTTTTACACCAACGGTCATATTGCAGAGCAGTCAGCGCCAGCCCGACGCCACCGAGCACTGTCAGGGAGGCCATCAGGCCACCGACCGGAATAATCACCTTAGAAAACACCATTGTAGCTGCATAAATGCCGACAGTGATGGCCAGCAGGCTGTTAATCAGAAGAGGGCGGTATCTGAATCGTGGCGCGCAGTAAAAAGCCAGAGCAATCTGCAATGGCAATATCATTGCGCTGAAACTGATGATTATAAAATAGATACGTATTCCGCTAAAAGAACCCGCCACAGCAATACCGATAAGTAAGAAAATGAGCGCAAAGAAGGCATAAAAACGCAGTACTCTCAGGCAGAAACTTCTGCCCACACGGGCCATATACGTTTTGCGATCAGGGCTTTTATCCAGCAGCCAGAGTTCAACCACCGTGGGCTGCAAAGAGATAAATTCCAGCATCAGGTTAAAGCTGAGAATAAAAGCTGCCAGGGTAAAAAACATACCGACGACCATCAGCCAGCCTTCCGAATTGAGCGCACCCTGAGCGCGCGCCGGTATACTTAGCAATGTCATCACCAGTATCACTAAACAACTGCATATCAATACTACGGTCACGGCATTGGTGCTTCTTTCCCCGCCATACAGCCCCTTTTCAAGCAGACTGCGGGGATTAACCAGAAAGCAACGGCGCTGCCAGTTCTGTACCAATGCACTGAGCCAGTGAGGTGAGGAGAATCCTATACTTTTCCAAAGTGTGACTTTTTCATTGGTGCGACTGAGCCAGCTATGGGGTAGACGCGATTCGTCCAGCTCTTTGGGCGCAAAGTATGCCCTCTGAAATAGTCGGAACATCAGTACTGACCATATTGTCGCCGCGGATGCGATACTTATTCTAACCGGCTCTGGCAGCGCCATCAGCGAGACGAACTGACTGATATCGGCGATATACACCACCCCGAGGAGATCACTTGCCCACCATACAAACACTAGCGACATAAAGAACCCGGCCAGGTTAGCAGTTTCAGGCAGAGCAGCAGAGAAGCTGATAAGCAGCACCACAACAGAGAGACTCAGTATTAGCCAGGTAGTTAGAATGCTAGCAGGAGCAATGCCAGTCAGCAGTGGTACCAAAACCAAAAAGACGATACTGAGTGCGGTGGAGTAGTTAAATTGCTGTATTCGTCCATTGGGGGATAGCAATGATGCAGGGTTAGCGATCATGGCCTTAAGGCTGTTGGCGTGCTGCCAGCCAAGTACAGCTGGTAGCAACACTGCTATGGTGACATTTTCGTACAGGCTGTGTAATTGTTGTTCGGTGGATAACACAATCGCTATGAACAAAGGCAGCAACAAATAAGCCGTACCATTGATTCGCAGGTCTCGTTTTAGAATGGCAATATAGGCGTTCATTTGTGCAGCTCCAGGAAAATATCATCGAGGCCGAGGGCTTCAATCTGAGCCGTAGCATTCAATTGCTTTTCCAGTGCTGAGACGACAGCTCTGTCAGGGTTTTCTACCAGAGCACGGATATGGTTAGGGCTGTGTTCAATATGCAGCAGGCCCTGAATCTGTAGTGCCTTTGGCAGGGGGCTGTGACTGCTAAGATGCAGACGCACATAGCGCTCTTTGAGCTCATCAAGACTGCCCTGGAAACAGATTTCCCCCCGTCGCAATATGGCAATATCACTGGCAACCCGTTCGAGATCAGAGAGGATATGGGTTGAGAACAGCACTGAAGTGCCGTTTTCAAGATTGATATCAATCAGTTCGCGAATAAATTCCCGACGAAGCATCGGATCCAGACTCGCTACCGGCTCATCCAGAATCAGCAACTTCGGGTTATGGCCTATGGCCTGGATAATTGCCACCCGCTGTTTCTGCCCTTCAGACAGGTCCGATACCCTGGACTTAGGATCCAATTGCCAGCGTTGCATCAGCGCAGTGACTTTAGCTGCATCCCAGTTCTGATAGAAGGCACCGGTATAGTCGAGTAATTGGCTGACGTTCATCCAGTGCAGGGTGTCGGACTTCTGGGCAACATAACCTACCTGCTCTTTGACTTTTGGTGGCATATCCCAACCTGGAGCTTCCATGACCCGGATCTCACCCCTATCAGCCTTAAGCAACCCCAGGCAAAGTTTCAGCAAGGTGGTCTTACCGGCACCGTTTTGCCCAAGTAATCCCATGATATGCCCCTGTGGCAGATTCAGGGTGATTTTGTTCAGCACCTGATACTGTTGGTAACTTTTGCTGACCTGTTCCATCTCAATCATATTCATGACACATCCTTTTTCAGTTGTTCAGTCAGCCATTGAATGGCTTGGTGTTGTTCAATATCCAGTTGCCCGCACAGGGCGCTAAGCTGCTCTGCAATCGGAGTAAGCAGTTGCAGGCGCTGTTGCAGCGGCATTTGTGAAGTGCTGCTTTTAACCCGCATACCAATGCCCCGCACTCTCTCAATCAGCTCCTGAGCTTCAAGCAGGCCATAGGCCTTGGAGATGGTCATGGGGTTAATATCAAGTTCGCCGGCCAGTTGTCTCACCGAGGGCAGGGCCTCCCCCTGATGCAACTGACCACTGGCAATCAGACGTTTTATTTGCCCCATGATTTGTCTGTAAATGGGCTCACCGGAAGAAGGATTTACCGAGAAGAGCCATTGGTTATCTGACAAGGAATCGCCCTTTACTGTATTGGTGTATTATTTGTATAATACACTGGTGATGAAATGCAAGTTCTTTCTGAACTGGCAGCCCGATTTTTTTAAGAAAGAGAATAAGCAAGCCGTTTGGTGCAACGGAGCAGATCTGTTGAGTCATCATTGACAGATAGAGAGAAAATCGAGGAAAAATGGATAGCATATAGATTGTTCGTTTTGAAGATTCTCTTAAAGTGGTCGCTGCTTTCCAGTAAGGACCAGGCCATGCGATCGTTTATCCATATTTTTGCTGTTGTTATTTTCGTTTCTCTTGCAGGTTGCCAGGCACAGAGTACGAAGTATTCCAGTCCGACTAAGGGTGTCAGTGATCCCGCTGAATATGGTTCTCTGGAACTGGAAAATGGTATGCGGGTATTGTTGGTCAGCGACTCGGCGCTGACCAAGGCCTATGGCTCTATGTCTGTCAGGGCCGGGTATTTTCAGGATCCTGATAGCATTCCCGGCCTGGCCCACCTGTACGAACATATGCTCTCAAAAGGTACACAAAAATACCCTGATCCGGCTGAGTACAAACAGTTTCTGGCAGATCATGGTGGGCGCTCCAATGCCAGTACGTCGGCGCTGCGCACCAACTATTATTTCCAGGTGGCGGGTACCAGTTTTGAAGAGGCTTTAGCGCGCTTCGCCTGGCAATTTATCCAACCTCTGATTCCACAATCTCTGGTCTATAAAGAGCGTCATGCGGTAGAAGCTGAATTCCGCATGAAGTTTCACGATGCTTACCGACGTAAACGTGAGGTGTGGCGCACAGCATTTGCCCCGGAACATCCCTATCGAAAATTCTCCACCGGTAATTTGTCGACGCTGGTGGATAAGCCAGAGATATCCCTGTCACAGGCACTGAGAGATTTTGGCCATGATTATTATTGTGCACCCAGAATGGCCCTGGTGATGGCGGCGCCTTTACCACTGGAGCAGCTTAAAGTAATGGCCGACAAATATTTCTCAGCGGTTCCCTCCATGTGCGGAAAAACACTGGCGCAAACGGTAGCGCCTTATGTGGAAGTTCCGGATGGCAAGCTGATTAATATCCAGACACTGAGAAAACGTTCTCGCATTACACTGAGTTTTGTTGTGCCGGATAATTTGCGTATCCGTCGTGCAATGATTGGCGACTATATATCCTGGCTGGTAGAAGGTCACAATCCGAAGGGGCTGGAGCAGCATCTTAAAGATAAGGGCTGGATTAAAGGGTTGTCTGTCTCTCAGCCGGTGCTGGATGATCAACACCGCTTTTTTAACCTGACACTGCGTTTTACGGCGCGAGGCTGGAAACAGCAGGCCGAAGCATTGCAGATAACCTGGCAGTATCTGGATGTTATTAAACAGCAGGTGTCCGCAACGCATTTCAATGACACATTCGCCAGTCTTCGTCATGCTGAATTTAATCAGGACGCCAGGCATAAATCCTCTGCAGAGATTCGTGAACTTGCCGATCAGGTGCTGTTCTATCCGGTCAGTGAAGCGCTTGTAATTAATCAGATTCCCGGCAACTATGACGCGCAGTCAATGCAAATCTGGCTGAATGCCCTGACACCAGCAAACACCTTGCTGATAAGGGAACATCCTGCTCTGCCTGTCGGGCAACTGGAACCTTACTATCAGACCCGCTTTGGGGTGCAGCATCCGTTTATGCTATCTGCCCCCAAAAGCGTCGAAACCGACTTCAGTCTGCCCGACTTACCGCGTTATTTTGCTGAGCATTCTGAGCCACCAGAAGAACTAAAGACCGGTTGCAGGCAGTTGGCCACGGCGTTTGAAAGCTGCGTGCTGCCCACTCAGGAACGTGACAGCCGCTACGCCTCGATTAACCTGTATCTGGATACAGACATTCAATCGACAGAACGCTTTGTCCTTAACCCACTATATTTACGTCGCCTTAAGCACCGATTAACGCCCATGATTGCAGAGGCCGACAGTGCCGGTCTCGACGTGGAACTGGCTGAAACCCAACGCGGATGGAGAATCAGCATATCGGGTTACTCAGGGGATCGGGTGGCGCTGTATCGGGACATTCTGGCAATGGTATCTTCACCTGCATTGGATGACAGTGCTGTATCGTTGACACTGGAGAGCTACCGTTCACAATTGTCGCAGCGCAAACACCAGAGACTACGGACGCAAACACTACAGATACTGAACACCGAACTGGGCCTTGATATCCCGACTCACGATGCGCTGCGTTACCTTGAGAATTTTTCTGAAAAGCGTTATCAGGCTTTTGTTCAGGGCTATTTTAAGCGCGCCAGGCTGACAGCCACGTATTTTGGTCATGTTTCTGAACAGGAAAAAGTGTCTTTGGATTCATTATTTGCAACATTCAGTGGCAATATTGAGATTGCGCTTCGCTCACAGTCCCACCGCTGGGATGGAACGACGACCATGGGCTTGCATCGGATTAGCCTGGAGGGCCCGGATAACGCGGTGCGTCTTATGATACTTCCAGACACGGGTAAGATTGAGGAGCATGCCATAACCGAATTAGTGGGAGCGATGATGACAGCACCCTTTTTCCATCAATTGCGTACTGAAGAGCAACTGGGTTATTCAGTTTCTGCAAAGGCCTATTCGAAATTTGGTTATCCTTATCTTGGCTACTATGTGCAGTCTGTAGACACAGAGCCGGAACAGTTGATGGCTCGGGTTATCCTTTTTAATCAGTGGTTTATAACCTATCTTGATTCATTAACGGCGTCTCAGTTCAATACGGTAAAACATAGTCTGGCTGATTCCCTGCAACAAACTTATACCAACGCTGACAGTGAAGCGGATGCCAGACGCGCTCATTTGCGTTACGGCTGGGCAGAGAACCACTTAAAACAATTGCAACAACAGATATTGTTGATGTCACTGGACGAATTCCGTGCTCATGTTTCTTCATTGCTTAGTAAACCATTAATCGGGGTGCTGGCCAAAGGAGCTACAGCGCAGGATCAATAAGCAGCTTGATGTCAGACTGAGGGAACTCAGTCTTGGTAAACAGAATACGTTGCTGATCACGGTCCAGGCGCAGGGCGCTGTCCGTTTCAAAGGTGGACCGTGGGGTTTTCAACAGTGTTTGATGCGTTTTTGTGACTAAGTCGTATCGCAGCAGGCGCTGATGGTCACTTTCCTCCTCAATATAATAAATGGCGTCATCTTCGAGGGTCCAGGTATACCGGACACGGAATTGCTGCTCATCTATCAGTTGCTGCCGCTCACCCGTGTTGAGGTTTAACTGCCATAGTCCGTTGCGGTAGGTACTGTAAATCAGGGTATTTTGATCTGTCATCACACCATAACGGCCATTATTAAAGGTCAGCCGCTGCACTTCTTCGGTCTCCAGACTCAAGGCATAGATATCGGCATGTTCTTTTGTAAATACCGTTGTCAGTATGCGTTTATCATCCGCTGACCACATGGGACGATTGTGCCCCTTAAATGGACTGGGTACTGTCTGAATACGCTTAGTGGCAACCTCGACAATGTAGATATGGTCGCCTGTTTCGTCTTCATCGGGTGCCAGGAAAGCAATGCGTTTGCCGTCATGTGACCACTTTGGGTAACGTGCTGAGCGGCCAAGATGGGTAAGCTGATTGCGATTATTGCCATCCGCATCGGCAATCCATACTTCATAGTGACCCGACTCATTCGACAAGTAGGCGATCTTCTTGTTGCGATGGGAATAGTCCGGATAATTGTGATTGTAACCGGAGTTCAGTACCGGGAAGGGACTGTTGTTAACCCGGGTGTTCAGTGGAATAGCGGCGATCTGATATTCCTCGCTACGGTGCTGGAAGAAAATCCATGGCTTGTTACGGGCAAAGTGCGGGTAGCTCATGCCCTCAATATCCAGAGACTGGATATTGTTGGTTTTGATATCCAGTATAAAACCTGAGCGTGTATCTGAACGTTGTACACCATAAGCAAGCTTATTGCCTTCGGGGTGCCAGCTCAGGCCAACGATATCTTCTTCACCGGAGGTTAACTGACGGACCTGATGATGGCGTAGATCGTAGAGATAAATATTTTCGTTAAACTGGTTGACCCTGCGGGTTGTCGCCAGATAGTTTCCATCCGGTGAGAACGCCATGTCCCGCTCCTTGTATCCGCAATCTGTAGCGCAGGAAAAGCGTCTTGGACTGGCGTTCTCTTTGTTGATATCCAGCAGGTAAATGCCGGATAAGTCTGATTCATCGTCATCACTGTAAAAAGCCAGTGTGGCATTGTCGGGCGAAATATCAATATAGTGATAACCTCCCACCACCGGACAGTTTGTAATGTTGACCTCCTCAAAGCTCTGCATATCCATCCTGACAATATCACAGCGCTCAGCGTCACGGTCCTTGCGGCTGAAATAGAGAAAGCGACCGTCGACACTCCATACTGAGTGTCCTTCAGAAGCACTGTCGTAGGTGAGCCTGGTGGCTTTGAGTTGGGGCTGTTCAAGATCCCGGCGGAACAGGTCGACCTGCCCATCAGGTGCCACCCATTTGTAAACCAGAAAGCGCCCATCCGGTGAGGGCGCCGGAAAAAGTTCCAGTCCAGGTTCTGTGGTGACAGTGCGTATTTGTCGCGGAGGGGGTTGTGACGTCGACAGACTAAGCCATAGTATCGCCAGGGCAATCACAAGAGCGAACAGCGTCAGCCATTTGAACCTTGTCGTCCTGGAGGATTGCGACCCGGCGGCGGAAGCGGGTTCGCCGTCGTCCTGAAGCTGCGCCTCCGGAGCGACCACCAATCTGTATCCGGTTTTACGGATGGTTTCTATGACCTCAGAATCCTGATTATGACTGAGAGATTGCCTTAGATGCCAGATGGCATTGGTCAGTGCCTTCTCGCCAACGTATTCGTTGCCTTGCCAGACTTTATCTATCAGTTCCTGGCGTGAAACAATGCGCGGATATTCCGCTACCAGATACAGCAACACGTCAACAAATTTGGGTTGCAGATTCTGCTTTTCACCGTTGTCCAGATAGACCGCCCGTTCAACCGGCTCTATCTGATACTGACCTAACCTGAAAGATTTCCCCATCCTGCTGCTCTGGCTATACCTATGGTGTGTAGTGTGCTGTTTATCGTTGATTATATGCAACCTAGCTTAACATCAATAGTGCTATTTCTGGTGACATTCAGTAAGCAATGAGACTATTGTTAAATTATTGAAATAAAAGGGTAAAAATAGAATAGAGAGTAAATAGATATAGAAGTGAGGTAAACAAGACCCTGCCTCTGTTGTGGTCTGTTACCGAACCGCCTAATAGTAGATTGCGGCCGTTTGAGAATCTATATGACATAAGCTTGCCGCGGCAAAACAACAAGCACAGCAGCACAAAACAGGAATGCAGATAATGAAACCAAGCAAGTTGACCACAGCAGTGCAGTTAGCGCTGACCGGCTTATTACTCTCAAGTGGCGTGAGTCACGCGCAGCAGGCGGTCGAACGTACCCTGACAACACAGAATAACACCGCATCTGAAAAGGCAAAGGATGAAGAGCGCATCACCGTAACCGGCAGCCGTATAAAGCGGGACAGCTTTTCCATGGCGACTCCTATGATGACAATAGGTAAAGATGAGCTGGTTGATAGCGGGATCGGTGAGCTGGCCGATATTCTGGTCGATGAGATTCCTTCCATCAGCGCCGGAGTCAGTAACACCAATTCTCAGTCCAGTGTCCAGAACACCGGGTTGTCGACTATCGATTTACGTGACCTTGGCACTGATCGTACGTTGACGCTGATTGATGGCCGTCGGGTGGTTTCCAACAGTTATAGCGGCAACTATATCAGTTTAAGTACTATTCCCTCCGCTATGGTCGACAGGGTTGAGATTATCAGTGGCGGCGCATCAGCCATTTACGGCTCTGACGCTGTGGCGGGCGTGGTCAATATTATTACCGAAAGTGGCAAAACCGGTTTTGAAATTGATGTGCGAGGTGGCGAGAGCACTGACGGCGGCGCCCGCGAATTTACCCTGGATACCGGTTTTGGCACCGGCTTCGACAATGATCGGGGGCATCTCTATGTTGCCGCATCCTGGGATCGGGAGTTTGGTTTATACCAGGCGGATCGGAAGCGAGCTCAGTATGAGGCAAGTTACGACTATAACACCACATTGCTGTGTAATGAGATGAACACCATCGAAGGTGATCAGTGTATGCGCGATATCACCATGGATGATTGGCGCGAACGCAGTGACAACACACCAGGAGGTACCTTTGAAGGAAATGACTGGTTCTACCATCCAACGGATGGCCTGACAGCAGGGTTTGTAGAAGAGCGTGACGGATTTAACTTTGAGCCTTTTGATATGCTCAAAGTGCCCAATGACAAGTTGTCTGCGGCCATTAAGATTGACTATGACCTGACTGATGATATTCGCGCCAGGTTTCATCTGCAGTACAGTGATAATCACTCGGTTAACTATAAGTCGCCGGAAGGGCAGGACTACAATGATGATGAACTCAGAATTGATCCCGTTACCGGTCAGCCAGAGCTGGTTATCGCCGGAGCGATTGATCCCGACAATCCTTTTATACCAGAGGCGATTCGTGAAACGGCAGGCAGCAGCGTTTCCTGGGATCGGGCGTTTGTAGAAGTCGGCAATATTGTTACCGATAATAAACGTGAAACGGTGCGTACCTTTGCCGGATTGCAGGGCACAGTATTCGATGGCGAATGGGACTGGGATCTGGGCCTAAGCTATGGGGAATTTGAACAACGTCAGCTGCGGCTGAATGAAATCAGTATTGTGAAGCTCAGGGATGCTCTGAACGCCGAATATGCAGAAGACGGCGTTACGGTGCAGTGTGCTGATGAGCAGGCCCGGGCAGGCGGTTGTGTTCCGATCAACTTATTTGGCTACGGCAGTATAACCCCCGAGGCGGCCGATTATATTCGTGCCAATCCGGTGATAAACACAGATATCAGTCAGCTCAATATCAGTGGCTATATGACCGGTGAACTATTTGAATTACCGGCCGGAGCCGTATCATCGGCGTTTGGTTTTGAGTACCGTAAAGATAAACAGGAAGTCAACGTTGCCGACGAGCTGAGGGCACTGGCGATTACCTTTAATGATGTACCTGATATTAAAGGGGACGTTTCAGTTTGGGAGGCCTTTGGCGAGGTCACGCTGCCCCTGCTGCGGAATGCACCTATGGCCAAAAATCTGAGTCTTGACCTGTCCTTAAGGCTTGCAGACTACAGCCATGAAAACATCGATTTGATGACCAGTTATCGTGCAGGTTTTATCTGGGAGCCGGTATCGGGTTATGCTTTCAGGGCCAATTATGCAAGGGCCCAGCGCGCGCCCAGTATCACTGAGCTGATTTCTCCGCCACGGGGAGACTACGACAGCTTCAATGATATTTGTGACGGTGTAACACTGACATCAACGGATCCGGGCCATGATGCCTGTCGTCAGGTTCCTGCAATTCTGGATGCGATTGCCTTATCAGAAGATGGCGAGTTTATTGACCAGAATACCGGGTACTCACCCAATGCCGGCAACAAATTGTTAAAAGAGGAAACGGCGGATACCTATACCTTAGGATTTACTGCCGCTCCCGAGTGGCTGGAAGACCTGCGCGTTGCCGTAGACTACTATGATATTACCATCGACGATGCCATTACGTCAGTTGGCAACAACGATATTATCCGCCAGTGTTATGCCTCATCTCTTCCTTTTGGTGATGACAATCCATTCTGTGCCGATATCACCCGTGACTCTGAAGGGCAGATCACTCAGATTATCCAACGTCAGGCCAATCTGAATGAAGAGAAGGCACGCGGTTACGATGTCTCAGTGGCCTACGAATATGAGCTGAACAGCTATGGCAGCCTTACCTTCAAAGCAGACATGACACATGTTATCGAACGCTCCACTACGTTTGAGGGCAATGACGGTCTGGAAACCAATGTCTATGAGGGAGAGTTAAGCAGCGGGATATTCACTGACAGAATCAGTGCATCCATCGCCTGGCGCTACGACAATTTGCGTGTGCGCTGGAAAACCAAGTACAAGAGTGCTGTGGTTGATGACCATGAGCGGGTGGACGACTGGCTCGAACTGCAGGCTGAAAACCAGGCGCTGTTAGATGCCGGTGATCCTGACGCCGTAGCCAACCCGGAAGTGCCACTGTATTTGTACTACCCCTCCTATACGACCCATGATTTGTCGGCATCTTATCGACTGGATATGGAAGGGGATATGGATCTCAAACTCTATGGTGGTGTGCGCAATGTGTTTAATGACAAAGGCCCCTTCGTGCCTAACACCGGTGATAACGTAGAAAGTGGCCGTGGCAACTTTAACAGTGCTTATGGCGGTGGTATAGGCCGCTTTGTTTATGCGGGTGCTGAAATCCGTTTCTGACCTCTGTCCCGGGGAGCCGGTTCTCCCCGGGTCTGGCGGCCTCATCGGTATGAGGCCAAATGAAATTATCGGGAGTCAGAATGCGATATTACCTTTTACTCATTATCCTGTGTTTGTTGGCTGCCTGCTCGGCGGTCAATGAAGAAGAGATCAATGATGGACCTTATGTACTAAAACAACCGTCACACTGGCAGGCTCTTTGGGTGTGTGGTGGCATTGAACAACGGCTGGGGTTTGAGCCGATTAATGAGCCTAAAAAAATTGAAAAGTGCGATCAAAGAGCAACGCTTTACCCACACCAAGCAGAGCGTCCGGAACTGGAATACAGCAATGTATCTGAACTGGCCGTAATCAGTGATATTCATGGGCAGGCAGGAATCCTTAAGTCGCTGCTCGTAGCCCAGGGGATAACGGATAGTCAGGGAAACTGGAATTTCTCTGATGGTCACCTGGTCGTGGTGGGAGATGTGTTTGATCGGGGCCCGCAACAGACTGAGAGCCTGTGGTTGCTTTACCAACTGGATTTTCAGGCCAGAGAAGCGGGTGGCCGATTGCATTTTCTGCTTGGCAATCACGAGGTGATGGTGCTCAATGGCCGCAGAAAGTACCTCAATGATAAATACCTCAGGGTAGAGCACATTCTGGCCAGAAATATGTCACAGCTCTATGCTTCGGACACCGTTCTGGGCCAGTGGCTGCAAAGCCGCAACGTACTGGTGAAGATCAATGACATGTTGTTTACCCACGGTGGGCTGCATCCTGATCTGGTCACGCAGTCAAAGACACTTAGCGAGATTAATCAGGGATTCACGCAGAACCTGATCGAGGGCGAGCAGGAGCGACAGGGATTTGCCCGTTATCTGCACAAAGATGACGGGCCGGTTTGGTACAGAGGCTATTTCCGGCAGCCTCAGGCAAGCGAAGCGCAAATAAACGGTCTGTTGGAGCACTTTGATGTGCGGCATATTGTTGTTGGGCACACCACTCACAATTCAGTAACCGGTTTTTACGATAATAAGGTGATTGCTGTTGATGCCGGTATCAAACGGGGTGAGTCAGGTGAGATGTTACTGGTAGAGCAACAGCAGCTGTATCGGGGCCTGCTTGATGGCACAAGGGGCGCGTTATAAAAGAGGCGCCACCAGGGCGCCTTTTTTCTTAGTCTTTTATCCTTACTGCCAGCACATCACAGGGCGCATGGTGTAATACGCTGTTAGCGGTGGAACCCAGCAGCAGACGGATACCATGGCGGCCGTGACTGCCGACGACAATCAAATCAGCGCCCATCTCCTTGGCCATGTCCACAATCAGATCGGCGGCCATGCCGGTTTTTACATGAATGGCGCTATCTTCAATGGCTGAGCCTTTGGTTAACTCGACGATTTTTTCCCGGGCTGCGGTATGAATTCGTTCGAAATCAAAATTAAAGTCGTAGCCTGTATAAGCACTCATGGCCGGGCCGGGCAACTCAGTGGCGTGCAACAATTGAAAGGTTGCTCCCTTGACCGCTTCATTATTCAGTGCAACGTCCAGTACCTGCTTCGCTTCAGGGGTGGTATCGATGGCGATTAATACCTTCTTGTACATACGCGTCTCCTTTTTAGGTTCTGCATATACTGTAGTAAAAATCGCAGCGTTTGTTTTGAGGCAGGTCAAACTTTGTACTTTTACACGCCCTAATCATAGAAGCTGATTTTGCCCATGGTGATATCGGGGATCCCTTCTTTAAGGTTGCTGAATTTGTCTTTACCGCCCGCCACACATTCGTTGGCCAATACGGCAAACAGTACCGCTTCCTTGGCATCCGGATCTACTGCCAGCTCTGCCGTCGAGTGAATCTGTACGGTTGGTAACTGGCGGGCAATATTCTCCATCAGAACAGGGTTATGAAAACCGCCACCACTGGCATAAAGATGGTAGTCGCCGAGTTTTTCGCCGCAGCGTTTCAGGGCCAGTACAATCATATTGGCGGAGAACCGGTTAAGGGTTGCCATCACATCTTCATGACAAAGATCGCCGGTCTGACTGGCAGCCTGTGCCCGGGCCAGGTACTCCAGATTAAACAGCTCGGGGCCGGTGGTTTTGGGAAATGGCTGGGCGAAGAAATTATGTTGCTGCAAGGCCTTGAGTAGTGACTCAGATACCTTCCCCGCCCGGGCGACAGCCGCGTCGGCATCATAACTCTGATTAAAGTACTGCTGCATATAGGCGTCCATCAGCGTATTGCCCGGGCCAACATCGGTGCTGAACACCGCACTGGCGTCCATACTGGCAGGCAGATAAGTCAGATTGGCAATGCCGCCCATATTCAGCATGACTCTGTTCTGCTCTTCACTGGCAAAGATCAGATAGTCCCCGTATACCGCCAGCGGTGCACCCTCTCCGCCTGCGGCAATATGTTTCTGACGAAAGTCACTGAGTGTAATAATGCCAGCTTCACAGGCGAGGTGATCACCATCGCCAATCTGCAGTGTGGCGTTAGGGTAACCCTCCAGCCTATGTTCCGATTTGGGGGCGTGATAGACGGTCTGGCCGTGGCTGGCAATCAGGTCCACCTCTGTGGCATCCACCTGCCAGGCCTGCAGACATTGATTTACCATTTGGCCATGCAGTGTGCCAATCCATGGATTCAGCAGGCATAGCTGCTGCAGATCAACCTGACGTTTGGAGAACACCGACTTTATCCGCTGCCGGTAGGTTTCATCATAATCAACGGTAGTAAATTCGAGCAGCTCTATTTTGCTGTTCAGACCCGCATCACTGATCCTGCATAACGCCACATCCAGCCCATCCAGCGAGGTGCCGCTCATCAGCCCGATAATCAGGCGCTGTGGTTTGGCGGCAATCTGGTGGAGTCGGTGAATATGGCTGTGCATGGTGCTTGATCCTGTTTTTCTGACAACTGACGTTAATTGGTATTACTGTATCATAGTTCAACTCAGCTAATCTTTACACGTCAAAATCTTTATTATCCCCTTTGTTTAATAGTGGTTACGATACTGCGCTTATGACTAAAACTGGATCATTTTGTTTTTCTGGTATTAAATGTATTGATAATAACAATACCAATAGAATACCAATTATTCATCTCAACAGGAGAGCAATATGAAGAAGAACAGAATTACCAGAATCCTTACAGGAGCTGCAGCCACGTCTCTGCTTACCCAATCACTGGTTGTCGGTCAATCGATGGCACAGCAAAGCGAGCCGGCAGTGTCGGAGACTGAAGTGATTAGAGTGACAGGCTCCCGCATAGCCCGCACTGAGCTAACGGCAACAAGCCCGGTGACATCGGTGGACAAAGCTCAGATTCAGCTCGACAGAGCGGTAACGGTTGAAGATATCGCTATGAAGTTGCCGCAGGCTGCTGGTGGCGCTAACAGTACCGGTGCGACGGTGGGTGATTCTCTGGGTTCATCCACAATTGATTTGCGTGGTTTGGGCCAGAATCGTACTTTGGTGCTAATAAATGGCACCCGGGCAGTGCCTTTCAGTTTCCGCAATTCTGTAGATGTAAATTCGATTCCGGCGGGGTTAATTAAACGGGTCGATATCCTGACCGGAGGCGCTGCAGCTATTTATGGTGCCGATGCGGTGTCTGGAGTGGTGAATTTCATTCTTGATGATCAGTTTGATGGTTTTGAATTATCGAGCAGTTACGAGATGCCGCAAGGTGGCGCTGAACAGTTTAATTTTGATGCCACCTTTGGTGGCAATATTAACGATGGCCGCGGCCATGTCAGTGGCTATGTAGGTTATGCTGAGCGCCAGGATCTGTTGGCTGGCGAACGTGATTTTACGGCTGATACGGCAACAATAGTGCCGAGTACTGGTGGCAACTTTACTGATATTGCCAGTGGTAATTTCTTTGCCTTTGATAATAACGGTAATTTCAGCACCGAAAGACAAACCACTAACGTGACCTCTGAGCGTTATCTTGTTCAGCCGATGAAGCGCCTCACGGGCGGCGTGTTCTTCAATTACGATCTGATAGAAGGCAAAGCCGAGGCCTATGGGCGAGCCCTGTTTACTCAGGTGAGGGTAACCGGTGCGGGGTCAACCGGACAAACACCGGTTTCCGTTAATCAGCCAGTTAGCATCAGTTCCGACAATCCATTTCTGAGTGAACGTATTCGCGATTTACTCACCTTCGGTGATGACGGCCTGGCCCGGGTTAATGTTGAGCGTAATCTCGGTTTGGGCTTACAGGAAACCAAAATGACTCGTAATACGCTGCAGGTTCAGTTTGGTTTGCGGGGGGATATTAACGATAATATTGCCTGGGACCTTTACGGGCAATATGGTCGAACCGACGGTAAAGCAACCGTTTATAACAATGGCATCCGTAACGACGCCGCTGGCAACAGCCAGTTCGCTAATATCGCCAATTCGGTGGATATATTCAATCCTGAAACGGATCTCAGCAGCCTGAGCTCACCTATCTTGCACTCTGATCGTCAGCGAGAGCAAAGTGTCATGGCACTAACTTTCTCCGGGGATACCTTCGATATTCTGGAGTTGCCAGCCGGACCAGTGAGCTACGCAGTGGGTTATGAGTATCGCAAAGAGCATGGTATCCAGACAGCTGGCAGTGCGTTAAGAAATGGTACTGCTTATGGATTGGGTGGTATTTTCGATATGGATGCCAGTTTTGACTCTAGAGAGTTTTATGCTGAGCTGTTAGTGCCCCTGCTGGCCGATATGTCTTTTGTTAAAGAACTGAATATCGAAGGCGCGTACCGCACGTCTAATTACTCCAATACGGATTCGGCGAACACTAATAAACTGGGTCTTAGCTGGGCAGTAAATGATGACTTACGTTTCCGGGCTACCCGCCAGACCGCGATCAGGGCGCCAAACTTAGGTGAGTTTGCCGGTCCGGAAACGTTGTTGTCCCTGTCTTTGTTCGATGAGACCAGCGCTGACTTTGTGCCTCGGCTCGGGGGGCGTTTTGATGGTGACCCTTGCCTTGATGGTCGCGGTG
The DNA here is from genome assembly GCF_001466725.1 of Lacimicrobium alkaliphilum. Taxonomy (NCBI): domain Bacteria; kingdom Pseudomonadati; phylum Pseudomonadota; class Gammaproteobacteria; order Alteromonadales; family Alteromonadaceae; genus Lacimicrobium; species Lacimicrobium alkaliphilum. Next base: position 3,795,944 of record NZ_CP013650.1, on the reverse strand, counting down.
ATGCAGAACAATGCGCCCGTTATGGTGCTGCACAACCGGGTACAGCTTTCGATTCAAGCCAGGCGACCTACTCTTTTGGTGGCAATCCGGATATTAAACCAGAGCAGGCTCTGACTTATACCCTTGGTATGGTTTATACGCCTGCTTATCTGGACGGTTTTGATGTCACACTGGATTACTATGATATTGAAATTACCGATGCGGTTAGTCAGATTCAGCCCATTTCGGCACTCACCAGTTGTTATATTGATGATCCTGTCGAGGGCAATCCACTGTGTGATGCAGTACTGCGAGATCCTGATACCGGCCTGATAAGCCAGGCATTGGTGAATGATTTCAATCTGGCTACGCTGGAGCAGGCGGGTTTTGACCTGGGTATGCGTTATCAGGTTGACGGCCTGCTGGATATGGGAGAAACCGTACAATTCAGTTATCAGGGCAATGTAGTAACCTCGCAGAGTCGTCAAAACAATGCGACCGTGCCCGCTCTGGATTGTAAAGGTACCTTCGGCACGTCCTGTACCGGTGATTTCGCCAGTATTTTGCAGGCTGACTATCGCCATCGAGCAGTGGTGGATATGCTGATAGATAATATTAATGTGCAACTGAGCTGGCGGCGTATCGGGAGTGTCGCGAATGCCCTGGATGAATCAGATACCTTGTCGGCACAGAATTATATTGATCTTGCGGCCTCATGGCAGGTAACCGATTCCCTGCAAGTGACCGCAGGGGTTGATAATCTGTTTGATAAAGCCCCGCCTAAACCACTCGCCGGTGGGAATTTGTATGGCAGTGTCAGCGATTATGATGCAGTTGGAAGAACAATCGGTTTGTCTTTGCGCTATCGTCCTTAATTCAGGCCGTTGACGAACACCCCGGTGAAAAGTCGCAGGCTTTACGCCGGGGTGTTTTTTGTTGCGTTTAAATCTGTTTAAATAATCAGTACTCAGAGGTCTACTTAGTTACCATGGCATCATTCCCTAAAACCATCGTTACAGATCAACACAATGCGACCCCCCTTTATCAGCAACTTGCAGAACAGATTCGTGGTCTGATTAAAGAGCAGGCAGTCAGTGCGGGCCAGGCGCTTCCTTCTGAACGGGAGTTGATGGAGATTACCGGCACTTCACGAGTGACGATCAGAAAAGCATTAGGGTTACTGTTGGAAGAAGGTCTGTTGCTGCGCCGACAGGGCTCTGGTACCTATATTGCTCCGCCCAGAGAACAGTCAGGTGACCATTTAAGCAGTTTCACGGTTGATGCAAAAAACCGGGGCGAGTCGCCAAGTTCGGTATGGCTGGTGCGCAGTCTGGCTCCTGCCTCAGAAGATGAGTCGCGTCTGCTGAATTTACCGGAAGGGGCCATGGTAGCTCGTTTTGGACGACTGCGCCTGGCCAACGGTGAACCGCTTGCAATTGAGCACGCTGTGGTTCCCGCTGAGTTTGTTGGTGATCCTGAAGTGGTGAAGGACTCTCTCTATCAGACATTGAAGCAAAATAGTAAGCATCCACAACAAGGAACGCAGAAGATCAGAGCTTCTAAGGCTTCCCCCATAGAAGCTGGCTTGCTGAATATCCGGGAGCGGGCCGAAGTTTTAAGAATCGAGCGCCGAACCTTTCTCGCCGACGGAACACCCGTGGAATATACCCATTCGGTTTACCGGGGTGACAAGTATGTATTTGTTTCACATCTGCATATGGACAATGATTCACAGCCGGATTGAAACCGGCTCTCAGATCTCCGACGCTATGCGATAGCATTTGCTCTGGCAATGCACTGCCCGGGCCTTGTTCCGATGAGATGTAACCTTTTCAGCTACCCGGTTGAACAATGCTTGTAATGCAAGTGGCTGATACTCAGGGCAACCCGACAGTTGCCATAATGGGATAGTGATCGGAAATATACCTGCCTTCAATGTTAATCTGGAAAGTATCAAAGTCGAATACTCTGAAACCTTTGCTGGTAAGAATATAGTCGATTCGAACGGGAGGATCTGCTGTGCCAAAGCCATTGAGTGTTGGTTGTGGGGCTATGGCTGAAGCGGCATCCTGCAGCGGCAACATGGTGTTCTGAAGCAGATGCCGGTAGCTCAATTCGGCAGGAAGTGCATTAAAATCGCCGCTGATAATAATGGGCAACTGACCTGATATTTTGCGCGCCTGTTCAAGCAGTATTTCTGCACTCTTGTTTCTTGCCTCAGCGCTGACATGGCTGAAGTGGGTGTTAAAAGCAGTCAGGGTTTTGAGCGAAGGGTGGTGTTTCAGCTTGATCCAGCTGGTTACTCTTGGCAGATGGGCACCCCGACCAATGCTGCCGGCCTGGTTTGGCGTATCAGAGAGCCAGAAATGGCCGCTATCCAATGCTTCCAGCTTGTCTGTGCGATAACAGATTGGCACAAACTCTCCTTCACGTTTGCCGTTATCACGGCCAACGCCTACGCATCGATAATCTGTTAATTGTGCTGAAAGCCAGTCCAGTTGATGAGCAAGCGCTTCCTGTAACGTCAGGATATCGGGCTTAACACTCTGGATATGGGTTATGACCATTTCGCGCCGTTTTGGCCAGGCATTGATACCGTCATCCGGATTATCGTAGCGCAGGTTAAAACTCTCTACTTTAAGCGTGTCAGCGCCAGCGACCACTGGTAGCACAAGAAGTAAGATAAATACGGCTCTGTTCATACCAATTTTTCCTGTCGGTTTGGTCTTGCGTTCGCTTGAGATGCGGTTGACGTTACGCTTCAGCCCATAATCTCCTCCGATTGTGCGTGGTAGCGATGAACCTTCACTTAAATGTGATTTCACCGCCCTTAACCAGAGCCTTATGATCTAAAAACGGTCTCATGAGTTTTCGTTCGTTAAAGCTGATATCACTATGTTGCTCAGTACTACCGGTGTCTGCTTTGTTAATCACTAACCTGGACCCCGGGTAATATTGGGTATTTAAGTGCAATGTGACGCTATCCAGCAAAGGCGTAAACAGAGCATAATCTGTATTGCCAGGAGTAACGGGATACAGCCCCATCATGCTGAATGCCAGCCAGGCCGACAGGGTGCCGGTGTCGTCATTGCCCGGTAAACCATCGGGCCCGGTGCCAAAGTACTGATCAATTAACTGGTGCACCCTTTGCGTGGTTCGCCAGGCCTGGCCTTCAACAAAGTTGTAGAGAAACGGGTAGGTAATATCCGGTTCGTTAGTCATATCGAAATTACCGGTATCAAAGGTGGCGTCTAACTGCTCCACAAATGCCTCATCACCGCCTGAAAGCTGGATCAGTCCCGGCGTATCATGGGGTACATAGAAACGATAATTCCAGGCATTGCCTTCGATATAGCCGGGAGCCGGCTCAAAGTTACGCCCTAACTCAGGGTCGAAGGGGCTCAGCCACTGCCCGTTGCGATTTTTTGGCCTGAGCATGCCGGTAGCCGGGTCATACAGCTTGCGGTAATTGTTGGCACGACGGCTAAAGGTCTGATAATCCTCTTCTTTGCCCAACGCCTTTGCCAGCTGCGCGATATTATAGTCGGCCACATAGTATTCCAGGCTGGTGGCCACACTGCCATCATAAGGGCCTTCGTCATCTACCGGCACATAACCCAGATTAAGATATTCCTCAATTTCCGGGCGTAACAGGTTGTTTTCTGTCTGACTGGCGGCGCGGAGCATGGCCTCATAGGCCGCATCCACATCGAAATCCCTGATCCCCCTTAAGTATGAATCCGCAATCATAGCGGTACCGGGGTCGCCTACCATTACTTGTGTTTCCATGCCGTACAGCTCCCATTTCGGCAACCAGCCGCTCTCTTTGGCCATGGCCACTGCCGAGCGCACCATTTGTGTCTGGATATCGGGGTAGAGCAGACTTAGCAAGGGGTGAACATTGCGATGAGTATCCCACAACGAATAGACCGAATAGCGGTTTTCTTTTGTATTGCCGGTACCATGCTGGCCCATCAGCGGATAGTCACCGTTGACATCCTGAATAATGTTGGGGTGGAGCAGGCTATGGTACAGGGCCGTGTAGAACATGGTCTTTTGCTGCCGGGTTCCTTCTATTTCTGCACGACCCAATAACATATCCCAGGCGTCAACGGCACTCTGTCTGACTGAGGCAAAATCAAAGCCTCGTTGCTCAGCGTTAAGATTAGCGCGGGCATTTTCGATACTGGTAAATGAAATGCCCAGCTGCACCTGGATCTGCTCATCCTTTTGAGTATCAAAGCTGAACCAGGCACCGATATCATCACCGCTAAGGGGGTGGCGATAACCGGCATAGGGTTTAATCTTGTCATTAAAGCCAACCCAGTCGGCTTCAACATTCCGATAACGTGGCATTTTCTTCCAGGCGCCGAAGTCGTCGGCCGCCCTGCTAAAGCGGGCAACAAAGTACACCGGCCGCACATTTTCTGAATGATAACAGAAGGTGCCGATATTACGCATGCCCTGAATTTCTCGTTCGGACACAATCTCAAGGCTGCCACCGGTTTCATTGGTCAGCCCCAGGCCAAGATTTAACAGAATATGCGACTGGCCTGCAGGAAAGGTAAAACGGCTGAGGCCGGTACGCAGAGTACTGGTGACTTCGGCCTGAATATCGTATTTGTCTAACCGGGCACTATAGTAACCGGGGCTGGCCCGCTCGCCGGAATAGGTGCTGCCGTATTCTTCGGGGTTAAGGTTAAGCTCACCGCGGGTGGGCATCAGCAGCATTACCCCGGCTTCGGGGCAGCCCACACCACTGAGATTAAGGTGGCTGAAACCGGTGAGAAACTGGTTTTCATGAATATAGACTCTGGAGTTCCAGGCGTCGTCTTTCTCAAAAGGGTTCAACTCGGGCTGCCCGAAGGCCACATTAAAGGGCGAAACCGAGGCCAGTCCATGGGGATACTGGGCCCCGGGATGGGTGGCACCAAAATTGGAGGTACCAATAAAAGGGTCGACATACTGGCCGGGGCCGGCTGCCATGGCTGCGCTGCACAAGGCGCCAGCCAATAAAGTCAGGAATCTGTTCATGGTGTATTGCTCATGGTAAAAATTAGCTCGCCGCCGTCCATAATCTGCTGATGGGAGAGGATAAAGCCGTCAAGGGGTTCGCCATTAAGGGTCACGTCACTGACATAAATATTATCCGGCCTCTGATTTTTCGCTGTCACGGTAAAGGTGCGGCCATTCTCCAGATTGATCTGTGCCTGTTCAATGGCCGGACTGCCGAGCACATACTGGCCGGAAACCGGGTCCACAGGATAAAAGCCCAGCGCACTGAACAGGTACCAGGCAGACATCTGGCCGGCATCTTCATTACCGACCAGACCGTCGGGCGCGGTGGTGTAAAGCTCGCTCATTATCCGGCGCACCAGTTGCTGGGTTTTATGGGGTTCACCCAGATACTGATACAGGTAGGGCACATGATGGCTGGGCTCGTTACCATGCACATACTGGCCGATATAGCCTGAGATCCATTCCGGGAACTCCTCTACGGCTTGTTCTGTACTGAACATGGCATCCAGTCTGGCACTGACCTGTTGCTTGCCGCCCATCATTTCGATCATGCCCGGCACATCATGGGGCACAAAAAAGCTGTATTGCCAGGCATTGGCCTCACAGTAATCCTCAGGATAATAGGCATTGGCATCAAAAGGAGAACGGAATTCACCATCGGCATTTTTAGCACGCATAAAACCACTTTGAGCATCAAAATGATGGCGATAGTTTTGTGCGCGGCGTGCAAATTCATCGGCAATTTCCTGTTTGCCCAGCGCGTCGGCCAGCCTGGCAATAGCCCAGTCATCGAAGGCGTATTCCAGGGTCAGCGATACATTCCATTTGCGCTCGTCGTAAGGTACGTAACCGAGTTCCTGATAGCTTTTGATGCCAAATTCATCCTGAGTGGCACTGTGGATCGCCGCATTGAGAAGCTGTTCACCGTCGATATCTGTCAGGCCTTTAAGATAGGCATCTACCAGTACGGGTACTGAATGATAGCCCATCATCATATCGGTCTCGTTGCCCTCGAAAATCCATACTGGCAGGCGGCCACTGACCTGGTAGTGATCCATCAGGCTGCGCATCATCTCGCCTGTACGACGGGTATCGATCAGGGTTTTCCAGGGGTGCAGAGCACGGAAGGTGTCCCACAGCGAGAAAAACTCGTACCTGGGCCCTTTCTCACTGTGATGGATATTGCCATCAGGGCCCTTATAGCGGCCATCACTGTCTGAAAACAGTCTTGGCGCCAGGGACGCATGATACATGGCCGTATAGAATTGGGTAAGGGTATCAGGGTCGGCCTGAACCTGTACCTTGCTGAGTTCTTCACGCCAGGCCTGTCTGGCAGATTGATGCACTGCGCTGAAATCCAGTTCATGGCCTTCGGCTTGCAGATTGGCTTTCGCATTGGCCTTACTCACCGAACTGATGGCCGTATGCACCAGAATTTCACCTGAGCCAGGCGGTGCAAAATCAAACTCAGCAGCCAGTTGTATCCCGGAAGCGGTTTTAGTGCTGAGGGTATTACCATCCAGTTCAAGCTGATGCTGGTTAAAGGGCACCGAGAAACGGGTGTAGAAGTACACTCGCTGATCTTCTGCCCAGCCAGTGGATTTGCGGTATCCGGCGATGGTCTGATTGTCGATAATCTCAATATGGGTGGCTGTGGTGCTGTCCCAGTTACGGCTGTATCCCAGATCCAGCCGTATTACTGCCGTATCGGTATCCGGGCTGAAGGTATAGCGTTGCAGGCCACTGCGCGGCCCAGCCGTAAGCTCCACATTGATCCCGTAATCCTCAAGAAAAACCTGATAATAGCCGGGTGAGGCGCGCTCATTGTCGTGGCTGAAAGAAGAAACGATGGTGCCGCCTTGCGGCCCGCCTTCGGTTTGCTGGCCCTTAAAGGGGCGGGTTAGCGGCATAAAAGAGATATCATAAAGATCACCGGCGCCGGTGCCGGAAAGATGTTTATGGCTGAAACCGGCGAGTATGTTATCAGGGTAAAAGTAACCGGCTATCCAGTCCCAGCCGGTTCTGCCGTTATCCGGGCTCAGTTGCACCATACCATGTGGCACGGTGGCGCCGGGGAAGGTCTTTCCCTTGCCATCTGTGCCGATAAAGGGATCCACATAATCCAGCGGATCGCTCTGGTGGTCAGAATCTGTGACCTTGAGGCCTGACTGGCTACAGGCTGATACGGATAAAACCAGTAGTAAGGGAACTAGCAATTTCACAGGCATTTTTATCAACTCTCTTGCTGGCTATCACAGTCCAGCCTTCTACTCAGGATTATTTAAGCTTGCTGTGCCCAAGGCTGCGCAATACTTCTATGCAGGCACCGAGCGAGTGGTAATCGCATTTGGCCCCGGCGGCACTTTTCTGATTACTGGTCTTACTGTTATCCCGGTTGAGTAATCTGAACCAGGCACCGTACTGATGATCGATCATATGCTGCCAGCTGTACTGCCACAGAGATTCATATTGTTGTAAGTACTTACTTTCATCAGTGGTTTTATACAGCAGTGCGGCCGCAGCGAAGCTTTCCGCCTGGACCCAGAAATATTTGTCCTCGTCACACCAGTTACCCTGAGGGTCGAAGCCATACACCAGCCCGCCATATTCTTTGTCCAGGGCCTTTTCCCAGGCCCTATCAAACAGGCTGCAGGCCCGTTCCAACAGCCAGGGCTGTGGGGCATGGCGGTGTAATATCAGCAGCAGCTTGCTCCATTCGGTCTGATGGCCGGGCTGAAAACCCCAGGGGCGGTAAAGGTTCTTGGGATCCGCTTTGTTATATTCCCAGTCCGGCTTAAAGTCCTCGGTGTAATGCTCCCACACCAGGCCATCGGTGAGGTCGGCCTGACGCAGTGCGATATTTTCTGCCAACTGCTGTGCCCGTTGTAAAAACTGAGGCTTTTCTGTGGCCTCCCAGGCCGCTAACATGGCTTCACACAGATGCATATTGGCGTTCTGACCCCGATAAGGGCTGAGCACCCCATCGGCGCTGATTTCATCGGCATACAGACCATATTCAGATTGCCAGAATCTCGATTCGAGCAGAGCATAGGTGTCCAGCAGGGGTTGATCATTATCTATCAATCCGGCTTTTCGGACAGCCGCATAGGCTAACAGCACAAAGGCATAACCATAGGCCTGCTGTGTCATATCCAGTGGCTGATGGTTGTTCAGGGTCCAGGCATAGCGCTGGCTGTCCGGCTGCCAGTGGACATTCTCCAAATAATTAAGTCCATGTAAGGCAATATCTCTATATTCTTCTTTTTCAAACAGCATATAAGCGCTGGCATAGTTGACGATGATTCGGGTGCTGCTGACCAGTTGCTTGAAATGGGTATCGAACAGGCTGCCATCATCCAGATAGTTCTGATGATAGCCGCCGCTTTTATCCACAACACTGGGAGTATAAAAATCCACAATGCTCTGGCAATGCTGAATAAGAAAATTCTGATCGTAAAAGTTCATTCCGGACTCCCGAATATGGTTCTGAATTGTTCTGGCTGATGGCCTTGCTCAGCCAATGCCTGAAACACGGTGGTCAGTGTTGGCAAAGCGGGAAAGGCCCCTGGCAGTGTCACTGCGTGGGCGCCACAATGGCTGGCAAAGATCAGCAAAGGCTCCAGCGTTTCTGGTCGGCCAATCTGTGCGCCGGCATTATCAATTACACTCAGGGCATACAGAAAACCTCCAATAAAGGCATCGCCCCCTGCGGTGGTATCCACGGCTTTGACTTGTGGTGGCTGAATCTCACCCTGGTGGGTGGCAGTATGGTAATGGATGCTGTTGGCACCGTCGGTCGCCAGCAACAGACGGCATCCCTGCTGCAGACAGTGACGAATATAGGTAGGACTATCACCAGCGCTGAGATAGTCGAGCTCTTCTTTAGAGAACTTCACCACATCGGCCTGATACACCAGTTTATTTACGGATTCGCGGTCTGCCTCGCCTTCAGGCCAAAGATTATGGCGAAGATTAACATCGAAGCTGACCAGAGCGCCCTGCTGTTTGGCCAGTCTGAGCAGATGTTCTGAGCAATCGGCTATGGCTTCTGTGGTCAGGGTGTTGCTGCACAGATGCAAAATACTGTTGTTATCAAACCAGTCAGGGTCACATTGTTGCTGATTAAACAGCACATCGGCGGTTTGATCGCGGTAGAAGGAGAAGCTGCGTTCGCCCTGTTCGTCCAGCATCACAAAGGCCAGAGCCGTTCTGGCACTGGCATGTTGAAAAACCAGTGAGGTGTCTACACCGTAGGCCGCCATGGCCTGAATCAGAAAGTCACCGAAGGCATCCTGGCCAACCTGGCCAACAAAGCGGGCATTGCCGCCCAGTTTGGCTACTGCCACCGCGGCATTTGCCGGTGCGCCGCCAGGATACTGGCGAAACTCCGGTAACGTCAGTGGCCCTTGTTGAGACTGGTTAAAATTCAGAAAATCAATCAGCGCTTCGCCAAAGCAGATAACGGCTTTCATGGGGTTGGGTTTCATAAGCTTACCGGTACCTCCTGTTGTGCTGCAGGGCGTTTGGAGCCGACCAGTGCATACCAGCCGATATAAATGTAAGCCAGCATGGGTACCACAAAACTGAACTGTACCGAGGTACCATCAGCCACCAACCCCTGAATCAGGGGCAGAATGGCACCGCCGACAATGGCCTGGCAAAGCAGCCCGGAACCACGACTGGTAAGCGGCCCCAGCCCGCGAATGGCGAGGGTAAAGATAGTGGGAAACATGATAGAGTTAAAAAAGCCGACAGCGATCACTGACCACATCGCCAGCGCGCCACTGCTGTTAATGGATACCAGCAACAACACAATCGCCATGATGCTGTTAAACGCCAGTACATAAATAGGCGCAACAAAGCGGGTAAGCGCCGCCCCCACAAAGCGTCCAATCATGGCGCCGCCCCAGTAGTAGGAGACCATCTGGCTGGCCTGGTGTTCACTTAAGCCACCGATATGAGGCTGACCAAAATAGTTGACCAGAAAGCTGCCGATAGTCACCTCGGCGCCCACGTATAAAAAGATCGCCAGGGTGCCGAACACCAGCGCTTTTTGTTGCCAGATACTGTCGCCTTGCTGTGCAGTATGCTCATCCTGAGACTCAATCACCGGCAGTTTAAGAAACTTAAAACTCAAAGCCGTCAGCAGCATCACGCCCGCTATCAACAGATAGGGCAACTGCACAGACTTGGCGGTGATTTGCTCCGATTCCACCGCGCCAAAAATCAGCGCTGCACCGAACAATGGGGCCAGGGTATGGCCCAGAGAATTGATGGCCTGAGCCAGATTCAGGCGGCTGGCGGCGGTGCGCTCCGGCCCGAGGATAGACACATAGGGGTTGGCCGAAACCTGCAATATGGTCACACCGGCAGCAAGGATAAAAAGTCCCAGCAAAAACAGGCCATAGACTGCCACTTCTGCTGCTGGATAAAACAAACCACAACCCAGGGCGATGGTACACAACCCGACGATAATGCCGCGAATATAACCGATGCGCTCGATCAGCTTTCCGGCCACGGGAGAGACAATAAAATACGCGCCGAAGAAACAGAACTGTACCAGCATGGCCTGGGTATAGCTGAGTGAAAAGGTCGCCTTCAGGTGGGGGATCAATATGTCATTGAGGGCGGTGATAAAGCCCCAGATAAAGAATAAGGTGGTCATCGCCGCAAAGGCGAAATGGGTGTGACTTTGTTGCCCCTGACGGCCAGGTGACTGTGGAGGAATGGTTGCCATGATGGATATCCTGGTTAATGAATCTGTTGGTTTATAAAGCCAGGGGCCTGCAATGTCTCTGCAGGCCCGATGATGATTATCCTGCCTTACTTATCAGCCAAAGACAGGGAATAGGGAACGGCATCAGATGATGTACCCCAATCCTTATCAGGCTGTCTGCCCATCTGAAAACGCAATGTGCCACCGGCCTGGATAGCATGATGGTCAAGCCAGGTTTTGTCATAGGGCTCACCATTAAGCCAGGCCTGTTGAATATAAGGCGCCTGAGGACCATTGCGGTCAGCTTCAATCACAAACTCACTACCATCTTCCATGGTCAGGGTGACTTTGTTAAACAGCGGGCTGCCAATCACATATTCTGTGGTGCCGGGGGTAACAGGGTAGAAACCCAGTGCGCTGAACACATACCAGGCCGAGGTCTGGCCGTTATCTTCATCTCCTGCGTAACCATCGGGCGTGGCAAAGTAGAGTGTGTCCATTACCTCGCGCACTTTCTGCTGCGCCTTCCACGGCTGCCCGGCATGGTTGTACAGATAGATCATATGCTGAATAGGCTGATTGCCGTGGGCGTAGTTACCCATATTCACAATCTGCATTTCACGAATCTCATGGATGGTAAAACCATAATAGGAGTCGTCAAACAGCGGCGGCATCTCAAACACTTCATCGAGCTTATCAATAAAGGCTTGCTGCCCACCCATAAGCTGTTTCAGGCCTTCAACGTCATGGAATACCGACCAGGTGTAATGCAGGGCATTGCCTTCGGTAAAAGCATCGCCCCATTTCAAGGGGTTAAAGGGGGCCTGAAAGCTGCCATCCTCATTCTTACCGCGCATCCAGCCGCTTTGCGGGTCAAACAGATGACGGTAATTCAGTGAGCGCTGACGGAATTTTTCGGCGTCTTCCTCTTTGCCCAGTAAGCTGGCCAGTTGATAGAGGTTAAAATCGGCAAAGGCATACTCCAGGGTGCGGGCGGCGCTTTCGTGAATGCCCACATCATAAGGCACATATCCCAGCTCATTGTAATAATCCACGCCCTCACGGCCCACAGATGTCATTGGACGCCCCTCGTCGACCTCGGCGTTTTTCAGTGCGGCTTCATACAGTGTATCAATATCAAAACCGCGAATGCCTTTGATATAGGCATCGGCAATATTAATGGCCGAGTTGGAACCAATCATCACATTGCGATGGCCGGGACTGGCCCACTCAGGCAGCCAGCCTGATTCCTTATAGGTGTTGACCAGGCCCTGCATAAATCTGGCATCCTGCTCAGGGTACATCAGGGTGAAGAAGGGGAAGACCGCGCGAAAGGTGTCCCAGAAGCCGTTATCGGTAAACATATAGCCCGGCAACACCTCACCGTTGTAAGGGCTGTAATGGACCATCTCATTGTCGGCATTAAATTCATAAAACTTGCGCGGGAATAGCAGTACCCGATACAGCGTGGAGTAAAAGGTACGTACCTTGTCCAGATCGCTGCTTTCTACCCGGATACGGGACAGCTCCTGCTGCCAGTCCTGTCGGGCTTTTCGGCGGGTGACCTCAAAACTGTCATTGCCCACTTCCCGTTCAAGATTTAGCTGCGCCTGCTCCGGACTGATAAAAGACGAGGCCACTTTGACATTAACCTGCTCGCCGCGCCCGGTCTTAAAGCCGATAATGGCGCCCACATGTTCGCCTTTGCTTTCAAGACTGTTGGTTTGTAGCTGCCACTCATCCTGCCAGGTGTGGGTGATCTCAAAATCTTTGTCGAACTCGGCGACAAAGTAATTGTGGAAGTTGTCCGGCACTCCACCATGGTTATTACGGGCATAGCCGATAATCTTACGTTGTTCGGGAAGGATTTTAACCATCGAGCCTTTGTCGAAGGCATCCAACACAAGGTAAGAGGTTTTCCGCTCAGGGAAGGTAAAGCGGAACTGGGCAGCTCTTGTTGTCGGGGTGACTTCGGCGGTGACATCATGATCGGCCAGATAAACGCTGTAGTAATCCGGGCTGACCTGCTCTGCCTTATGGGAAAACCAGGATGCGCGACTGTCCTGATCGAATTTAAGCTCGCCGGTAACCGCCATAAAGGAGAAGGCACCATAGTCATTTAACCAGGGGCTGGGCTGATGAGTTTGTTTAATGCCGCGGATCTTGTCATCCCGGTATTTATAGGTCCAGCCGTCGCCCATAGGTGCGGTCATGGGCGTCCAGAAGTTCATCCCCCAGGGCCTGGCAATGGCGGGGTAAGTATTGCCGTTGGAGAGGCTGAATTTGGAATCTGTGCCCATCAACGGGTTCACATACTGCACCAGGTCCTGCTGTACCAGATTCACCTGCTGTGGGTTGATATTGTGCGAAGGATTACTCTCACAGGCCATTAGTGACAGGCCGACAAGAGTGGCAATACAGAGTCTGTACATACTGTTCCCCTGAGTTAAAGGATATTTCAGCTTCGTGAGCAACGGATTGTAAAAAGCCTGTAACCCGGTCCGAAGCGAATTTTAACAAAAGTTAACTGTAATCGATTACATTTGCCTCGTCCAGCCCTCCTTGATGCTAAATTTCAGAGGAGCCTGATAAACTTGACTTAAAAATGCCAGGATTGGTAGCTGCCGGTTTGTATGATATCGATTACAACGCCCTTGCTATTACGGCCCGGCAATGGAATTATATGCAACCAGTAGCTGTTAGCCTGTGATTCTCTGCTCGGGTACTGAGCAGAGGTTGTTAACAGCGTTAGTCCAATAAAAGTGCTTAACACCATGACCAATATTAAAAAAGTAAGCCAGTTGGCGGGGGTATCGACGGCGACGGTGTCGAGGACGCTGAAAAGCCCGGATCTGGTTACGCCGCAGACCCGCGAGAAGGTGATGAAGGCGGTCAAGCAAGCTGGTTATCGGCCCAACTGGCTGGCTACCAGCGTTAAAACCGGCAAGTCTAATTCTATTGTGGTATTGGTACCGAACCTGGTGAATCCCTTCTTTATGCGAATTATCGAGGGTATAGAGCAGGCCGCCCAGGAAAAGGGCTTCTCGGTGTTGTTGGGTGATACCCAGGGTAAAGCTGAGCGGGAGCATGAATACGCCAGTATGGTATTAACCAACCGGGCCGACGGTCTGATCCAGCTAGACCATTCTTTCCCTTTTTCTGACAATGATGCAGATCTTGCCGCTTCGATACCTATGGTCAGCGTCTGTGAACGTATTGCCGGTCATCCGGATTATCCTTTTATTGAACTGGATAACTACGCCGCCGGACGGGCCCTGACGCACCATCTTATCGGCTATGGCCACAAGCGCTTTGGGGTAATAGCCGGGCAAATTGCCAGCCAGATCCATCATGACAGGCTCTCCGGTATCAAGAGTGTGCTTACCGAAGAAGGCATCAGTTTTGACGAGGATATGCTGGTGGGCGGCAGTTACCGGATAGAAACCGGTATTGAAGGTATTCAGCAGCTACTGGCTCACAAGCAACCGCCAACGGCGGTATTCTGTTTTAACGACGACATCGCTCTGGGTGCCATTCATGAAATAAAACGCCATGGTCTGCGGGTACCGCAAGATATCTCAGTAACAGGATTTGATAATGTGCGTACCTCAGCCTATATGGATCCGCCGCTGACCACAGTAGACCAACCGGCCTATGATATGGGAAGGCGGGCGGTTGAGGTCTTATCCAGAATGATTAACCGCCAGCCTCTGACCCGGACCCGGGAGATTTTGCCTTTCAGCCTGATTGAACGACACAGTACAGGCCCTGTGCATCAGGACTAGCGGCATGCTTTGTTGCCATAAGGTTGCTTTTGATGCCTCCCTTTCTTGTTGCGACGAATAGAAAAGTACTTTCATATCAAAAAGATAGCATCAATCCTTAAAGACCTTAGTTAATAAATTGTAATAAAATAAAGCCACTCTGTTGACAGCATGTTTTTGTGAGGCTAGTATTTTATCTCGTTTGTAATCGATTACATTTAAACTTTGTAATCAGAATGTATGAAGATTTTATAAGAATTTATAACTCACTGATAAAAAAGATATAAATGAAAATTTAGAAATTCAGTGTTTACGATTACATGAATCCAAGTGGAGAAGCTAATGGCAACCAGGAATACGACACACGAAGCCTCACAGACAAGAGGCTTTAACCGAACACTGCTCTGTCTGTCCATCATCAGCGCCATGGGGGCGGGTATGGCTCAGGCGCAGGACGCTGATACGGAGTCTGCGGCTGAAGATACCGAAGTGATTGAAATACGCGGCATCCGTGCTTCGGCTGCAGAAAACCTGGCGATCAAGCGACTGTCAAACTCAGTGGTGGATGCCATTACGGCCGAAGACATCGGTAAATTCCCGGATAAAAACGTTGCCGATTCATTGCAACGTGTTCCTGGTGTGGTAATCCAGCGAAGCGGAGGTGAAGGTGCCACGGTCAGCATCCGTGGGTTATCTTCCGATCTGACTTTTACTCAGTTAAACGGTAATTTCATTGCCTCTTCTCCCGGCGAACCAAGCCGCTCTTTTTCTTATGCACTGCTGCCGTCAACTATGATTCAGAAAGTGGAGGTATTTAAATCTTCCGAGGCCCGTCTGGATGAGGGGGGTGTTGGTGGTACCATTTTACTGCATTCTCGCAAGCCGCTGGATATGGAAAAAAATTCCGGTATCTTTAATATTGAGGCGACCAACTCCGATATCACCGACAAGAATGAACCTCAGTTCAGTGGCGTGTACTCGTGGAAAAACGACGATGAAGATCTAGGTCTCTTGCTGGGCTACACCAGGCAGGATCGTACCAACCGCTCTCAAACCTCACGTATCAATATTATGAACCAGAACTACCTGTACACCGAGAGGGTTGATAATCAGGAAGTTGAAGGGGGGCCACGGGCTATGCCGCTCAGAGTATGGTTCAGGAAGTACTGGAAGAAGAGCGCGAGCGCACTGGTACACAGCTGACGTTACAGTGGCGGCCCACCGATAATCTGGAAGTCGGGATGAACTACTTTCGGTTCACTTTGGGGCAGGACTCCATTCTCAATCAACTGGAGTACCCGGAGTGGAACAATAATGATCGCTTCTGGACTGACGTCAGAGTCAATGAAGCGGCCAATTTTGTTACCGGTATCGACTATCATGTAGGCGTATCCGGTGAACAGCAGGTATCGCCAATTCCAAGAATGAACGGCGAGTACAAGATTGAAGAGTCCACCTCTGATACCTTCGATTTCTTTATGGAATATGAAGGCCTGAACTTCAACGCACGCGTTGTAGCCGGTCATACCGAAGCTGAAGGCGGTCCCTCTGAGAAATACCGTGCGGCTTACTACGCAGGGGAATCATCATTGTTTTACGGATATGATTTTTCTGACCGAAAGATGACCACCTATATGGACCCTGACATGATTAATAATCTGGCCGCAGGTATAGGTGGTGAAGCTGATGCAGGTGCCACGGACTCCAGCTTTGTTACCGGTACTCAGGAAGAGACCTATGCCCAGCTCGACGTGGATTACTTTCTGGACTATGGCATCGTCGATACGCTGCGTTTTGGTGCAAAGTATCGAAAAGGTGAGATTCATCGCGATACCCGCAATAGCTTCTACCTGGATCCTGCACTGGATATTGCAGCCGAAGAAGCTGCTGGCGGTATCAATCTGGATGATGACTATTCCAAGAATGGTGGTATCCCGGAGCTGACCGGGCTGATTCGCCCTGAGTCGCTGGACAACCTGTCTGATGTGATCAATACCAACCTTTTCCCGGCGGTAGACTGGCATAAATATCAGGACTACCTGCTGGATAATTTTGTTCACTACACCCGCATTGAGCCTAACTATGTGTATGGGGTAGAGGAAGAAATAGCAGCGGCTTATCTTCAGGCGGATTATTCCTATCAGAATTTCCGCGGTAACTTCGGCGTACGCGTGGTAAAAACAACAACCACCAGCGGTTCGTCAGATAAAGTGAGGTATAGGCTTGACTGGAAAGACAGTGAAGGAAATGAGCTGCCTGAAGATGAACGCCTTTACGAAGAATTTATCTATATTGAAAAGGAAAACAGCGATACCAAAGTATTGCCCAGTCTGAACCTGGTCTGGGACATCGATAAAAACTGGGTGCTGCGCGCGGCTGCAGCCAAAGTGATGGCCAGGCCCGGATATGACGATCTGGGTCAGTTCCAGACCCTGACCTATACCTCCAGTGAGTATGCTGCAGATCGCTCATCGGCACCGGACTTTGATCCTATCGAGGATGTAGAGGGCTGGACAGGTTCGGGTGGTAATACTGAATTGCTGCCATTTGAATCCACCCAGTTCGATATATCTCTGGAATACTACTATGGCAACGGGTCGGGCGCCGGTATCGCGTTGTTTAAAAAGGATGTGGACAACTTTGTCGTGCCGCTGATTATTGACGTTACCCGTAATGTACCGGACATGAGTTTTAATCTGCCCAATGCCGGTGATGAAACGATTAATGTCAGTGGTGACAATATTCAGGTTCGGGATTTCTACACCACGGCTAACGGCACTAATGCCACGTCCAAAGGTATGGAAGTTTTTGTTCAGCATTTCTTCGATAACGGATACGGCCTCTACGCCAACTATACCCGCAATGACACCAATCAGGCTGACATTGAACTAAGTGGTGAAAAAGTCGGTGAATCGCCATTGGCCGGCAGCTCTAAATATCAGATGAATTTTTCCGTTTTTTATGAGGATGAGCTGTTTAGTGTGCGGGCATCCTATAACAAACGGGGTCCTACCGTCGGTGGATATAACTCTTCATGGGAAATGAACTACTACACGGATACCTATGACCAGGTGGATGTGAATGCCAGTTATAACTACAGCGAAAACCTGGTGTTTAATGCCTCGGTAATCAACCTGACCCAGTCAGATACCTATGTTCATCTTGGTGATGACACTAAGGACCGTTTTATCAGCAATTCTTACGGCGGCCGTCGCTTCTATGCAGGCGCTACTTACCGCTTCTAAGTGCACAAATCCAAAGCACTAACAAGAAAACGAATTGATAGAGGAATAATAATGAGCAAGCTCAAATTAACAAAACTCTCCGCCGTTGTAGGACTAGCTCTGACGGGGCTTTATGGATGCGGTGGCGCAGACAGTGCGGATCCGGCTGATATTCCGGTGACCCCTAAAACCACTTCTGCCGATCTGGTAGGGCAGGTTACTAAAGGGACCGTCAGTAATGCAGCGGTGAGCGTCACCCAGCTAAATGGTTCAACCATTGCAATTACTTCCGGTGATCGCACTGATACCGAAGGGCAAATCAACATGAGTGTTGAGGGTGACGAAGGCTTTGGTATCAACAGTATGGTTAAGGTAGTGGTCACTGCCGATGCTGATTCGAGTATGGTGTGTGACGCACCAGCCTGTGGTGATATGACCATGGGCGATGTGATTACCGGCGGCTTACTTTCCGGAACTGAACTGACCTCCATGACATATCTGAGTGTGCCTTTTGCGAATTCCGCAGATGGTACCGCAGATGCGACCTTCCGGGCGAATGCGCTGACCACGATCGCCACCGCATTGGTTGAAAAAGATGTGGCAGGCGGGCGCAATGTGTCTGTTCGTCAGCTATATGAACTCGCGCTTGAGGATAATTCACAAACTGCCCTCAAGGCGTTGGGTGTGGATGCCAAGCAGAATGTTTTCAGCGGCGATCTGGTCAGCGCTGAAGCCTATGAAAATTTCGTTTCAGGTGAAGACTGCGTGGCTCTTGTCGGCGAAGACGGTGAACCGACAGGGGAACAGGAATGCACTGATACGTTGGTCAGCACGGATATTATCAAACTGTCGCTGGCCAACGCAGCTTTTGCTGATATAGCGCCCGACAGTACGATTAATACTCGTATAAGCAACACCATTGAAACCATTGGTATAGCGCAGGAAGGGGATATTACCGTACTTAAGCCTCTGCGCGAGCAAATGCTGGCGACGGTTGCCGCGGTACCGTTTCTGGATCAGCTTGGAATGGCAGCCGAAGATGTTATTGACCTGGCCTTGCCCTTTGTGCAGGAAGAACTAAACACAGGGCCACTGGTTGCTGTATCAACCGACAATGCCACTATTACCGCCAGAAACCAGATTAGCGAGGCCGAAGCCGGACCGAAGGCGTTTGATGGTGATGTAAATACTAAATGGTTAGATCACAATGACTGGAATGGAGCACCCACGGAGGAAGACCCGTCCTGGATTCAGGTGGAATTCGCTGAACCTCAAGCTGTCAGTAGTCTGGCTATAACCAGTGCCAACGATGCGCCAAGCCGTGATCCTGAGAATTTTAATCTGCAGGCCTCTGACGACGGTGAAAACTGGGTAACACTGGCAGAATTTCTGGGTGAGACGTTTGATGAACGTTTCGAGCGCAAAGAGTTTAGTTTCGCCAATGGCCTGAAATACAGCCATTACCGTTTAAATATTACCAAAAATAAAGGTGATGACGGATTGATGCAAGTGGCGGAAATTGAGTTTTTCGGACCCGTCTACGCAGATGTGATTCAGCCCGCATCGGAGGCCAGTATTACTGCTCGCGGTGCGATCAGCGATAATGAAGCTGCGCCAATGTTGTTTGATGGTGATACACAAACAAAATGGCTGGACAATACTGCCGTGCCTACGGTGGAAGACCCGTCGTGGGTTCAGGTCGATTTTGCTGCACCTGTGGCCGTCGGTACACTGGCAATTACCAGTGCCAATGACGCACCCAGCCGTGATCCGGAAAACTTTAACCTGCAAGGCTCGAATGATGGAGGTGTAACCTGGGTAACATTGGGAAGCTGGCTGGCAGAATCCTTTGATGAGCGTTTTGAACGCCAGTTGTTCAATCTCGATAATGGCCTGGCTTTTAGCAGCTATCGTTTCAATGTCACCAAGAACAAGGGTGACGACAGCATGATGCAAATAGCCGAACTTGAATTAATCGGTCCACAACTGGCCGACCTCAACCATGCGCTTGAATACACCACCGTTGAGGCACGCGGCGCTATCAGTGATAACGAGTCGGGTGCCAAGGCCTTTGATGGCGACAGCCAAACCAAGTGGTTAGATAATACGGCAGTACCAACCGCAGAAGAGCCAGCGTGGGTTGAGGTGTCTTTGCCAGAGTCCCAGGCGGTGAATCAGGTGGTGTTGATCAGTGCCAACGATGCGCCGGACCGGGATCCAGAAAACTTTACCCTGCAGGCAACCCAGGACGGCGAGTATTGGGTGACCCTGGGTGAATGGTTAGGCGTATCCTTCGATGAACGATTCGAACGCCAGACCTTCCCGGTCGTCAATTCACTGGGTTACAGCCAGTATCGGTTCAATATCACCAAGAATAAAGGTGACAGCAACCTGATGCAGATTGCTGAAATTGGTCTGGTGGGCCCACAGTACCAGTCAGTGGTTCTGACTCAAAGTGGTGCAACCTTTGCGGAGCGCGCAGCCATAAGTGACAATGAAGCCGGTTCGATGGCCTTTGATGGCGACGCCCAAACTAAATGGCTGGACAATGGCGGTGTGCCAACGGTTGAAGAGCCGTCATGGATTGATATCTCACTGGATCAGGCCGGAACCATTAACCAGCTGGCAATGACCAGTGCTAACGATGCGCCGAGTCGGGATCCGGAAAACTTCCGTCTGCTGGGCTCCAACGATGGTGAAACGTGGTCGTTGGTTGGCGAGTGGATTGGGGAGTCTTTCGATGAGCGCTATGAACGTAAGGTTTTCCCCACCACTAATGGTCGCAGCTTTATGTTCTACCGGGTTGAAATCACCAAAAACAAAGGGGATGACAGCCTGATGCAAGTGGCTGAGATCGAGCTAATTGGTCCTCAGCTCTAGCCTCCTGAACGCGGCCAGAAATGTATCTGGCCGCTTTCCCAATTCTGAAATAAGGACTGGCGTCCATCCGGACCTGTCTGCACCACGTCAGATTAACTATGCTACAGACTGAATTAATGAAACCAGAGCAGAGTATGGGTTCGCAACAGCAAGATCCTTTGTTTATGGGTATCGATGGCGGCGGCAGTCATTGTCGGGTGCGAATCGAAGATGCCGCTGGGAATGTGCTGGGCCATGGGCGAGGCGGGCCCGCTAATCCCGTCAGCGGAGTAGAGCAGTGTATCGATTCCATACTGAGTGCCACAAAGGAGGCTTTAGCGGTAGCAAAGTTGCCCTGTGAGTGTATTCATCAACTGGATGTCGGCGCTGGCCTGGCCGGGTTGCACTTACCGGCTATGCACGATGCTATGGCGCTCTGGCAGCATCCCTTTGCCTCGCTCAGCCTGACCACAGATCTCGAGGTGGCGGCGTTGGGTGCTCATCAGGGTGAAGACGGTGCGGTGATTATTCTCGGTACCGGATTCAGTGCACTGGCGCGGGCTCAGGGTAAGGTCACCCGGATTGGCGGTTATGGCTTTCCCATCAACGCCACCTGTAGCGGATCATGGTTCGGGCTGGAAGCAATCAAGGCAGTACTGCTGGATGCAGAAGGTATCGGACCCGCCACAGCGCTTACCCCGGTGCTGTTGGGAGAAACTTCGCCACTGCAATTAGCGCAGCAAATGCAAAATGCGGCACCCGGTGAATACGCCCGCTATGCGCCGATGGTTTTTACACAGGCCAGCGAGGGCGATGACGTGAGCATTGGCCTGATACACCAGGGCGCAAGTTTTATTCAGCGGGTAATAGATAAATTACGGGAGACCGGTTGTCAGCGACTGGCCATGCTTGGTGGCGTCAGCCCCCATATCCGGCCATGGCTGAGCAAGGCCTGTCAGCAACAGATCACTGCCGCCAAAGCCACACCTGAACAAGGGGCAGTGCTGTTTGCCCGTCAGCGCTATACACAGCGTATAGCCCGAATCCAGTAAGTTTTTATCAGGACAGCCAATGACTTCACGACGACAGTTCCTCAAATTCTCTGCCCTTGGCACCGCTGCCACTGTGTTAATGCCCCAACTGGCGCACGCCGCAACAGTGAACAAGCCCATAGTGGTGTCTACCTGGGAACATGGTGGCCCTGCCAATGAGGAGGCCTGGAAAATACTGCAACGGGATGGCCGGGCGCTGGATGCGGTGGAAGCCGGAGTGCGGGTACCGGAAGCCGATCCTGATGTGCGTACCGTTGGCTATGGCGGTTACCCCGATGCCAGCGGCAGGGTGACGCTGGATGCCTGTATCATGGACGAAAACATGAACTGCGGCTCGGTGGCCTTTTTGCAGGATATCAAACATCCGATCTCTGTGGCCCGTAAGGTGATGGAGAACAGCCCCCATGTGATGCTGGTGGGGGAGGGGGCAAAGCGTTTTGCCCTGGAACAGGGCTTTAAGGAAGAGAACCTGCTCACCGAACAGTCAAAAGCCGAGTGGCAGGCCTGGCTGAAAGGCCGTGAGGTGCAGCATATTAATATCGAAAACCACGACACCATCGGCATGCTGGCGCTGGATGCCAATGGTGATTTATCCGGTGCCTGCACCACCAGCGGCGCCGCCTATAAAATGCACGGCCGGGTCGGGGATTCCCCCATCATCGGTGCCGGGCTATATGTGGATAACGAAATCGGTGCCGCTACCGCTACCGGCATGGGAGAACTGATGATGAAAACCGTCGGTTGTCATCTGGTGGTGGAGCTGATGCGACAAGGCGCCAGCCCGCAACAGGCCTGCAGGCAGGCGGTTATGCGTATCGCCCATAAGCTGGACGACTATCAGAAATTTCAGGTAGGGTTTCTGGCCCTTAACAAAGCCGGTGAGTACGGTGCTTATTGTATTCAGCCGGGTTTTAATTACGCCGTACGGGACGAGGCCGGCAGTCTGTTAAAAGATGGTAAAAGCCTGCTGGAGAGTCAGGCATGAGAGCGCTGGTTTTGCTTACCCTGCTATTCAGCCTCAGCGCCAATGCCGCAGAGATCCTGAGCAACCAGCCACCTTTTGCGCTGACCCTGGAGCAGGTGGCTCGCTGGACACCGGATTCTGAACTGGCCAGTTCAGAAAATATCTCCCGCCAGCCCCTGGCCAGGCGTATTGATGCGCCCCTTGGTGAGCAACAGCCGGGGCCGGCACGAGTGCTCTATGCCCCGGATGGCATGAATAACTTTGCCAATTACCTCGATACCCAACCGGTTTTTAATCTGTATAACTTCAGCCACTGGTCACAGATCCATGTGCTTAACTGGTTCGCCGGTACCGCCGAGCACACAGTACAAATTCCTGCCCGGCCCTGGGTGGACACCGCACATCGCAATGGCGTCAAGGTCATCGGCTCGGTGTTTCTGGCGGTGGCGCAGTGGGGCGGCAGTGCCGATACTGCTGAGCAATTGCTGGCACAGGATGATAAGGGGCGTTTTATCTTCGCCGACAAACTGATTGAGATCGCTGGCTTTTACGGTTTTGACGGCTGGTTGATTAATCAGGAAACGGATCTGACGGCGGTGAAGGATGGCAATAACCAGTTGCTTAAAGACCAGCGTGACCCAAAACGCGGCAAGGCGCTGGCCGCCCGTATGCTTAGCTTTATGCAGTATCTGACGGCCAGAGCACCCCAGAATATGGAGATCCACTGGTATGATTCCATGGTGCAAAGCGGAGAAGTGCGCTGGCAGAACGAACTGAATCAGCACAACAGCCGCTACCTGCAGGGCAAAGGGCGCGCCAGTGATGCCATCTTTCTCAACTACTGGTGGGATCAACAAAAAGTGCTGAACTCACACCAGCAGGCACTGGATCTTGGCCGCTCCCCTTATGAGGTGTTTTTCGGTGTGGATCTGTGGCCCAGTCGCAATGCCCAGCGTGCCTTCAGCCGCACCATATGGCTGGACTGGCTGTTCGACGACGGCCAGCCGCTGACGTCAATCGCCCTGTTTGCGCCGAATTTTAACTATAACTTCGACGGTGAGCCCCATACACCTGCCTTTAGCCAGTTTGACCAGGATGGTAGTGAGGCTGAGGCCTTTTATCGCGCTGAACGACGCCTGTTTGCCGGTGATAACCTGAACCCGGCGATCCCGGATCAGCAGGGCTGGAAAGGTCTGAATGCATATCTTGCGGCCACATCTGTTATTACCAGCCTGCCTTTTACCACCCATTTTAATACCGGCCAGGGCAAAGTGCTGATGGATAAGGGCGAAAAAATCGGCGGCCCCTGGACGCAGATGGATCGTCAGGACATATTGCCCACCTGGCAATTCGCCGTGTTCGGTAATCAGAATGTCAGCCTTAAATATGATTTTGACAAAGTCTTTGACGGCGGCAGTTCATTGGCTATTGACGCTGCGCGTAACGATGAGCAGGCACGTATTCCGCTGTACCAGACGTCTGTTATTCCCGGCGAATCCGGTCAGTTACGGGTGGTGCTTCAAGGCCATAAGGGGCTGTCAGTGTATCTGCAAACCGCTGACGGCCAGCAGTTTGATTTTGCTTTGCCCGCGAGCACGGACTGGCGGTTGAGTGAATTTTCTCTGTCTGCTCTTGCCGGGCAGAAAATACAGCGCATCGGCCTTAAGGTGCAAAGCGGTCAGGGGCAATTGGAAGCCAATTTGGGCAGGCTGGAGGTGACACCATGATTGAGGTGGAGATCTGTCTTGATGCCGATGATCTGACCCTGCTCAGACAGAATGTGCTGGCTGCTAAGGCCGGTGGAGCCCGGCGTATTGAACTGTGTGCCGATATGGCACAACAGGGTTTAACACCGGATATGCAGGCAATGGAGACCGCTTGCGGGATTTTTGCGCAGCCAGCAGGCGTAGTGGTGATGGTACGTCCCCGCGCCGGTGACTTTTGCTATGACCAGAATGAGCTGGCGCAAATGCAACGCAGTATTCAGCAGGCGGCCGATTGTGGCGCCGGTGGCGTGGTACTGGGTTGCCTGACCGCCAGTGCAGAGGTGGACAGGGCGGCGCTGCAAACACTGACAGAGCAAGCCCATCAGCTTGGCCTTAAGGTGACCTTTCACCGCGCCTTTGATGCGGTGGCAGACCCTGATAGGGCGCTGGAATGTCTGTTGCAGTGCGGTGTCGATCGTCTGCTCAGTGCCGGCACCCCATGGGGCAGCAGGCAGGCAGTGGTGTCGGGTTTGGGCCAGTTGCATCGCCTGATGGAGCGGGCGAAAGGGCGGATAGAACTGGTCGTTGGCGGTGGCGTGAATAGCACCAATGTGCCGGAGATCCTTAGCACCCTGCCGCTGCACACGGGCCCCTTGTCGGTGCACAGCTATTCGTCAGTGTCAGATATTACCGGCGCCGGGCAGGCTCGGGTAAACACAGATAAAGTCCGTCAACTGGTGCAGGCCTGCCAACCCTGAGCTGTTGTGAAGAGCGTTAATGAGCCCTGTGTCAGGGCATGTTTCTGGTATTTAATTTAGTCGAGTTGTATGACAGATAATCAGTTTTCTACTTCAGTTTGCCGACAACCTCTCAATGGTGCCTGGCAGTTTCGTCAGCAGGGCGAGCAGCAATGGCTGCCCGCTACCGTGCCGGGTTGTAATTTTACCGATCTGCTTGCCAATCAGCGCATAGAGGATCCTTTTTTCCGGGACAATGAGACCAATCTGCAATGGATAGAGCGCGAAGACTGGCATTATCGGCGTACTTTTGAGCTGAACTCTGAGCTGACCGGTTGTGATGCTATCGAGCTGGTGGCCGAGGGGCTGGATACCTTTTGCGATATTTTCCTGAATGGTCATCGGTTGGGCCGTAGTGAGAATATGTTTGTTGGTCAGCGGATTGAATGTAAGTCTTTACTGCGCCAGGGTGAGAATCTGCTGGAGATCCATTTTCGTTCACCCATTAATGAAGTGATGCCCCGGTACCGCAGCGCAGGTTTTGCCTATCCGGCCGAGAATGACAAATCAGATGAAAAACTCAGCGTCTATTGTCGTAAGGCTCCCTGTCATTTTGGCTGGGACTGGGGCCCGCGCTTTGTCACCAGCGGTATCTGGCGCGACATTTATTTACAGGGCACAGAATCGGCGCGTATCGATGAGCTGCACTTTGTTCAGCATCAGCTTAGCGCTGATCAGGCCAGTTTCAGTCTGGATGTGCAGCTTAGCAGCCTGACTGAGCAGCCCTTAACCCTGGAAGTGGCCTGTAAACAGGCGCCCAGGCTGAATCGGTGTGTATCTTTAGACGCGCAGCAGGATTCGCTGCGGCTTGATTTTGTGCTGGATAATCCACAGCGCTGGTGGCCCAACGGCTTAGGCGAGGCCTTTTTGTATGAGTTTGAACTGCGCCTGAAACAGGCCGGCAAGCTGATCGATCAGCGAAGCCAGCGTATCGGCTTACGCAGCATAGAGGTCATCAACCAGCCCGATGAGATGGGCGAGAGTTTTTATTTTAAGGTCAACGGCGAGCCGGTGTTTATCAAAGGCGCCAACTATATTCCCGGTGACAGTTTTATTCATCGTATGACGCCACAGCGCCATCGTGAATATTTTGATGCGGCCAGACAGGCCAATATGAATATGCTCAGGGTCTGGGGTGGCGGTATTTATCAGGATGATATTTTTTACCGGCTTGCCGACGAAAACGGCATCCTGATCTGGCAGGATTTTATGTTCGCCTGCACCTTGTATCCGGCGGATGATGAGTTTATTGCCAATGTCACCCGTGAGGCAGAGTACAATATCAAACGGCTGCGCAATCACGCCTGCCTGGCTATGTGGTGTGGTAATAATGAAGTGGATATGGCCATCAAACACTGGCAGTGGCCACAGAAGTTCGGCTACAGTGATGAACTCTATAAACGACTGAAACAAGACTATATTCGTCTGTTTGACCAATGCCTGCCGGAGCAGGTTGAGACACTGGATCCAGAGCGTTTTTATCTGCGCTCATCGCCCATAGGCTTCTGGGAAGAAGATGCCGATCATATGGGTAATCATCATTACTGGGGTGTGTGGCACGGTGAGGAGCCCTTCAGTGAGTACCAGAAGCGGGTGCCCCGTTTTATGAGTGAATTTGGTTTTCAGTCCTTTCCGATGCCGGAATCGGTGGCCCGTTATACCGAGCCCGGCGACAGGCAACTGGAATCTCCGGTCATGCAGGTGCATCAGAAACATCCCAGAGGTAACCATCTGATCTGTGCCTACCTGGAACAGGAATATAAGGCGCCCAAGGATTTTGATGCCTTGCTGTACTTAAGTCAGGTGCAACAGGCACAAGGGCTGAAACTTGCCTTCGAGGCCCATCGTGCCGCACGGCCATTTTGTATGGGTACCCTGTACTGGCAATTAAACGATACCTGGCCGGCGGCGTCCTGGTCCGGCATCGATTACTACGGCCAGTACAAGGCATTACATTATCAGGCCCAGCGCAACTTCGCCCCCTATCTTTTGACGGTGACAGAGCAGCAACAACGTCTGAGCATTACCTTAGTCAGCGATTTGCTCGCGTCTGAGCCTGCCAGTTTACATCTGAGACTGCTTGATTTTGACGGTCACTGCCACTGGCAGCAACAGCAGGTGCTGGATACACCGGCGAATACCAGCAGGCAGTTGCTTGAGCTCAGTCGCGCTGAACTGCTTAAGGGGAAAGCGGCTGAAAACCTGGTCTTACAGGTTCAGTTGCAACGCCCTGATAATCAGTTGCTGGCCGAAAACCTGTACTATTTTGTGCCCGCGAATCAGCAGGCCCTGCCACAGGCCAGTGCAGAGCTGGAGGTTGTGGCCCGGGATGACATGCTGGAGGTGCGGCTGAGCAGCGTCTGTTTACTGCGCCAGTGTTATTTGTCTTTAGCAGGCGTGAGCGCGAACTTTTCGGATAATTTCTTTGACCTGTTACCCGGACAACCGAAAAGCCTGTCTCTGGCTTTGCCGGGTAAGAGTCAGGCTGAGATTCAGCACCTGAGTGAGGGGCTGTGTTGTATTTCCCTTGCTGACAGTTACCAGGAGTAGCGGCAATGAATTTAAGCAGTATCGACCTGGTAGTGATTGCCGGTTATTTGCTCGGCACTCTGGCGTTGGGGCTGTATATTTCCCGCCTCGCCGGCAAGGATATGGGCGCTTACTTTCTGGCCGGTAAAAAGATCCCCTGGTGGGCACTGGGCGTCTCTAACGCCTCCGGCATGTTCGATATTGCCGGTACCATGTGGCTGGTGTCCATGTGCTTTGTTTACGGGCTGAAAAGTGCCTGGTTACCCTGGGTGTGGCCGATCTTCAATCAGATTTTTCTGATGGTCTATCTGTCTATCTGGTTACGGCGTTCCAATGTGATGACCGGCGCCGAGTGGCTGCAAACCCGTTTTGGCTCAGGTAGAGGGGCGGAGTTGTGCCAGTTGGTGGTGGTCATCTTTGCCCTTGTCAGCGCCGTTGGCTTTATCGCCTATGCGTTTAAAGGCATAGGAAAATTTGCCGCCATTTTCTTCCCCTGGGAGATCTCTCCTGATCTCTATGCCCTGATGATCTTTACGGTCACCACCTTGTACGTGATCAAGGGCGGCATGTATTCGGTGGTGTTCACCGAGGTGTTGCAGTTTGTGATTATGACCGTCGCCGCACTGGCGGTGGGGGTGATCGCCATTAACCTGGTGACCCCTGAGCAGATTACACAAGCGACCCCGGCAGGATGGGATCAGCTGTTCTTTGGCTGGCAACTGGAACTGAACTGGGACGGACTGATCGACAGCGTGAACAGTAAAATCCAGCAGGACGGCTTTGAGCTTTTCGGCCTGATGGTGATGATGATGCTGTTCAAAGGCGTGCTGTTCAGTATGGCGGGACCGGTGCCTAACTATGATATGCAACGCATCCTGGCAACCCGCTCTCCCAAAGAGGCGGCCAAAATGAGTGGTCTGGTGTCACTGGTGATGTTTTTCCCCCGCTATATGATGGTGGCCGGTTTATCGGTATTGGCACTGGTGTATATGGGACCCGAGATCCATGCGCAGGGTGAGGGCTTCGATTTTGAACAAATCCTGCCCTATGCAATTAATAACTTTGTGCCAGTGGGGTTAACGGGGTTACTGATTGCCGGACTGCTTGCAGCCTTTATGTCGACCTTGGCGGCATCACTGAATGCGGCGCCGGTGTATTTTGTTAACGACATCTATAAAAAGTATTTCCGGCCCGATGCCGACAAGCGCACCTATGTACGGGTCAGTTATCTGGTCTCTTTGCTGCTGGTGTTGATTGGTGTCGGACTGGGGCTGATGCTCAGCACTATCAACGAGATTATGCAGTGGATCTTTGGCGCCCTGTTTGGCGGCTATGCTGCGGCTAACCTGCTCAAATGGCACTGGTGGCGCTTCAATGCCTATGGCTATTTCTGGGGCATGATGGCGGGTCTGATATCGTCTCTGATCCTGCCTCTGCTGCTGCCTGGTGTGCATCCGCTGTTTGCCTTTCCGTTGTTATTGCTGCTCAGTCTGTTCGGCTCTGTTGCCGGTACTTTGATGACAGCGCCGGAATCGGATCAGGTGCTGTGCCGTTTCTATGCTCAGGTACGACCCTGGGGGTTCTGGGGCCCTGTGCGGCAGAAGGTGCTGGCCGAAAGCCCGGAGCTGGCAGAAGACATACACGGCGCCAGAGATCTGGTCAATGTGGCGGTCGGCATTATCTGGCAACTGAGCCTGGTGATCATGCCCATTTATCTGGTGATCCAGCAATGGTATGGCTTGCTGAGCGCCTTTGTGGTGACAGCACTGACTTCCTGGATCCTGAAAAAGAACTGGTTTGATAAGTTAAAAGAAGAGTAATGATGTTGAGAAAAACCTTGTACGCGGGGCTGACGCCCCTGATCACCCTCGGCCTTTTAATGGGTTGTGTCAGCACGGACACAGAACAATCGGTGGCAACAATACAGGATTCGCAGGCTGATGTGCTTAAGTATGTGGATCCGCTGATTGGCACCGGCGGCCACGGTCATACCTTTCCCGGTGCACTGGTGCCCTTTGGTATGGTGCAACTGAGTCCTGATAATCCTTCAAAAGGCTGGGACTGGACCTCCGGCTATCATTACTCTGACGACACCCTGTTGGGGTTCAGCCATACTCATCTTTCGGGCACCGGTGTGGGGGATATGCTGGATATTCTGGTGATGCCCTTTCGCGGCGATTATTCTCAGCGTGACAAAGACGAAAAGGGCAGAATATTCACCTCCTACAGCCATGACGATGAAGTGGCTGAGGCGGGGTATTATGCACTGACACTGCCCGAAGAGCAGGTTAAAGCGGAACTCACCGCCACCACCCGCACCGGCGTGCATCGCTACAGTTTTGCCGGGCAGCAGGATGCGCAGTTACTGCTGGACCTGGGTTATGCACAGAATTACGATAAGGCGCTGATGACCTTTATCCGGGTTGAAGATGAGAAAACCATCAGCGGCTACCGGATCTCCGGTGGCTGGGCCAAATACCAACCGCTGTATTTTGTTGCCCGCTTTGATCAGCCTTTCCGTCATCAGTTGTACCAGCAGGGAGAGCCCGTTGAAGGGGTGCATTTACAGGCGGAACAGGGGCAGGTAGTACTTAACTTCGGTCAGCCTGAGGGTGAGAAAGTCGTTGAGGCCAAAGTGGCGCTGTCCTACGTGAGTATCAATGGCGCCAGAGACAATCTGCAGGCAGAAGTGGCTAATCTGGATTTTGATGGCGCCAGGGCTAAGGCAAAACAGGCCTGGCAACAACAGTTAGTTAAGTTTCAGGTAGAAGACGAGAACAATGAGGCCAAGACTAAGTTTTATACCGCCTTGTATCACTCGTTTATTGCGCCGCAGGTGTTCCATGATGTCAATGGCGGTTATTTTGGTGCCGATGGCAGTGCGCACAGCGATCCAGGCTATGGCCGCTATTCTCTGTTTTCACTCTGGGATACCTTTCGTGCCCTGCACCCGTTGCTGACCATCAGCGATCCGCAGCGGGTGGACGACATGATCTACTCCATGCTGGGTTTTTATGATGAGGTGGGATTGCTGCCAAGCTGGGAGCTGATGGGCAACGAAACCGATGTGATGATCGGCTATCACGCCGTGCCGGTGATCGTGGATGCCTATCTTAAGGGCCTGACCACTGTGGATCCGCAGCGCTTGTTTGCTGCAGTGAAAACCTCGGCGATGCAGAACCGCTTCGGCATCGATCTTTACCGGGAATACGGCTATATCCCCTCAGAACTGGAAGTGGAAGCCGTATCCAAAACCCTCGAATATGCCTTTGATGACTGGGCCATTGCCCAACTGGCCAAAGCATTAGGTAAAGATGATGAATATGATTATTTTATGGGCCGCTCACAAAGCTATCGCACCCTGTTTGATGCCAGCACCGGTTTTATGCGTGGCAAAGACAAACAGGGCGATTGGGTAACCCCTTTTAACCCTGTTTATGTGGAGCATCGCAATACGGATTACACCGAGGCCAATGCCTGGCAATACACTTTCTTTGTGCCCCATGAGGTGGAAGGTCTGATTGAGCTGTTTGGCAGCGAACAGAACTTTATCGCCAAACTGGATGAGCTGTTTACCACCAGTTCAGAAATGGAAGGGGATGTATCACCGGATATCTCCGGCCTGATCGGCCAGTATGCCCACGGCAATGAGCCGGTGCATCATGTGGCCTACTTATATGCCTTTACCGATCAGAAATGGAAAGGCGAAGCCAGAATCAAAGAGATCCGCGATACCATGTATCAGGCTCAGCCCGACGGTCTTGCCGGTAATGATGATGTGGGCCAGATGTCGGCCTGGTATGTGTTCAGCGCACTGGGTTTTTATCCGGTTAATCCGGTGGGCGGCGACTATATACTGGGTACGCCGCAGTTTGATGAGGTTCTGATTCAATTGGGTAACGGCAATAGCCTGCGGGTGCGCAAGGAAAATGACCGCGGTGATAACTATGTAGACAAGGTTTATCTCAATGGTCAGCCTTTAGAGGCACAGAGTATCAGCCATAGCCAGCTGCTCAAGGGTGGGGAGTTGCTATTCCGTTTTGCTGACTAGTGTGCTGAAGTTGGTACCGTAAACCTGATTATAGAGATGCAGGTAAGCATCTTTGTCCTGCTGAGGAAGCCAGTCCAGATGAACCTGCAGGTATTCCCGGGTCTGGCTCAGTGTAGCGATGGCGTCGCTCAGAAGCTTACTGAGTCTCTTACCTTCAGGGGTTTTTGAGCACAGAATATAACCCAGCGCTCTGTCCGGGGCCTGAGCCAGGGCAAAGCTCTGCAATTCAACATAAGAGTTCAGTTGCTGATGGTAATGAAAGGCGCTGTTTGGATGCTCAAGCAGTGCCGAAATACGCCCACTGAGCAACATATCCATCATTCCGGCCCCCATATCCGAAGCGGTACGGATCCAGACTTTTTGCCGCCAGCTGGGTTCAAGCAAAATACTGTCAATTTCATCGCTGTAACGGCGGCCACCGACAACGCCGAACTGTCTTTCCGACATTTTATCCAGCACCAGGGGTAAACTGAGGACATTGCCCTGTTGCATAGCCTGCAGCTCTGCTGTTACTGACGCATCCTTTCTGGTGTACAAACGTAAGCCCGGAAAGACCGTTTGTGGCAACTCACTGGCATAAAAGCGCTCGGCACGATCTTTACTCAGTATTTTGTTACCGGCGCATGCGGCGGGGTTGTCTTCCAGCATCTGCAGGGCACGAATATTATTTGCCGGAATAACGCGGATATCTATTTCTGGCAGGGATTCTCTGAGCATGGCAAAGGTCGCTTCCTTGATCCCCATGGATGGAATGTTCTTGTGGGTACGGCCTCCGTCATCCGGGCTGACCCATAACATTTGCTCTGTTTCGGCGTAAACAATGGCGCTAAAAAACAGGAACATTGGTAGCAGTATTCGACGCATTCCTTATCTGTTGCTCCTTTGCGTGCAGTGTGTCGTTCAGAAGCAGAGGATAGTGCCGACATCGCCTAAAGGCCAGATAAAAGTTGTAACGGTGAATATACGGTTGGGTTCCAACGGATACGGATTTAATTATCAGACCTGTCGCAGTAGTTGCACCGGGTTCACCTCTCTGTAATAATTATAATACAATATTATAATGATGGTGAGGTGAAACGATGAACAATGATAAGCAACTGGCCAACGCCATTCGGGTGCTGGCCATGGACGCCGTGCAGCAGGCCAAATCCGGCCATCCCGGTGCACCAATGGGCATGGCGGATATCGCCACGGTATTATGGCGTGGGTATCTCAGACACAACCCGGCTAACCCGGACTGGGCCAACCGGGATCGCTTCGTGCTTTCCAACGGTCATGGTTCCATGTTGCTCTACGCATTGCTTCATTTAAGCGGCTACGATCTCTCGATTGAAGATCTCAGGCAGTTCCGTCAATTGCACTCACGCACGCCCGGCCATCCCGAATATGGTTATACTCCCGGCGTGGAAACCACCACCGGGCCTCTTGGTGCTGGTATTGCCAACGCCGTAGGTATGGCCATAGCGGAAAAGACCCTGGCAGCACAGTTTAATCGCCCCGGCTTCTCGCTGGTGGATCATTATACTTACTGTTTTCTCGGCGATGGCTGTCTGATGGAAGGGATTTCCCATGAAGTCTGCTCGCTGGCCGGTACCCATAAGCTGGGCAAGCTGATTGCGTTCTGGGATGACAATGGTATTTCCATTGATGGTGAAGTGCAGGGCTGGTTTACCGATGATACTGCACAGCGTTTCGCGTCATATGGCTGGCAGGTGATCGCCAGTGTAGATGGTCATGATCCGCAAGCCATCGCCGATGCCATTGAGATGGCCCAGGCCGTCACCGATAAGCCCACACTGATTTGCTGCCAGACCACCATTGGATTCGGTTCGCCGAATAAATCCGGCAGCCATGATTGCCATGGTGCACCACTGGGTGAAGATGAAATCAAGGCCACCCGGAAATTTCTTGACTGGCCTTACGGGCCCTTTGAGATCCCGCAGGATGTTTACCAGGGCTGGGATAGTAAAGCTCAGGGTGAGGAACTTGAACAGCAATGGAGAGGATTGCTGAGCGAATATGCCTGCGCCTATCCACAATTGGCGGCTGAATTTCAGCGGCGTATGGCCGGTGAATTGCCTGCTGATTTTGCAGACAAGGCCTGGGCTTTTGTGCAGCAAAGTCAGCAGCAGATGGCCGATATTGCCAGTCGTAAGGCCTCACAACAAAGTATTCAGGCCTATGCCGGATTACTGCCTGAGTTGCTTGGCGGCTCTGCCGATCTGGCCGGCTCAAACCTGACCCTCTGGCAGGGTGCGAAGGGGCTACAGGATCAGGATGATGGCAATTACCTGTATTACGGCGTACGTGAATTCGGTATGTCGGCGATCATGAACGGCATTGCGCTGCACGGCGGATTTATTCCCTTTGGCGCCACTTTCCTGATGTTTATGGAATACGCCCGCAACGCCGTGCGTATGTCGGCGCTGATGGGTATCCGTAATATCTTTGTGTATACCCATGACTCAATTGGTCAGGGTGAAGACGGCCCGACGCATCAGCCCGTCGAGCAGCTGGCCAACCTGCGAATGACCCCGAATCTGTCTGTCTGGCGCCCCTGCGATGGTGCGGAAACGGCGGTGGCCTGGAGCTGTGCCTTACAGCGCCAGAACGGGCCAACGGCACTGGTATTCAGCCGTCAGACCCTTAAAGCGATGTCCAGAAGTGCCGAGCAACTGGCCCAGATCGAAAAAGGCGGCTATATTCTGCGCGCTGCTACCGCTGAACCTCAGTTGGTGTTAATTGCTACCGGTTCGGAAGTGGAGCTGGCCAAACAGGCCGCCGAGCAGTTAACTGAGCAGGGAATTGCAGTGCAACTGGTGTCCATGCCCTGTACCGACAGGTTCGATGCCCAGTCTGAAGAGTACAAGACACAGGTGCTACCACCCCACTGCCCTAAACTCGCCATTGAAGCGGCGCACTGTGACTACTGGTATAAATACGTTGGCAATACTGGCGATATTATCGGTATGCAGACCTTTGGTGAGTCGGCACCCGGCGCAGATCTGTTGCGGCATTTCGGCTTTACCACCGAAGCCGTGGTCACAAGAGCCAGAAAACTGATAGACCAGGCTTAGACAATAAAAAGTGGGGTCAGAGTAAACTTTTCTAATCTGGAGCAGTTCAAAGTTCGCGGGCTCTGGTTGAAAAGTTTACTCTGACCCCACTTTCTTTCTTATTGTCGCAGTAATTGTTCCAGTCTGACCTGATCGGCGGCGAACTGGCGGATCCCTTCTGCCAGCTTTTCCGTGGCCATGGGGTCTTCATTCATTTGCCAGCGAAAATCCGCTTCGTTTAATTGTGCAGGCTGTTCGCCTTTGGCTGTTTCACCCGGCAGCAGGCGGCGGGGCAGTTCACCCTGAGTATTGGCGAGCTCTTCCAGTAAAGCCGGGCTGATGGTCAGGCGATCACAACCGGCCAGACACTGAATTTCACCGATATTACGAAAACTGGCACCCATCACCACAGTGTTGTAGCCGTGCTGTTTGAAATACTCGTAGATACGGGTAACCGACTGCACGCCAGGATCCTGCATTTCACTGAAGTCCTGATCCGGATGACTGGCCTTGTACCAGTCGAGGATCCTGCCCACAAAAGGTGAGATCAGATAGGCTCCGGCTTCGGCACAGGCGCGGGCCTGAGTAAAACTGAACACCAGCGTCAGGTTGCACTTCACCCCTTGTTGTTCCAGTACTCTGGCGGCCTGTATGCCTTCCCAGGTAGCGGCAATTTTAATCAGAATGCGATCGGTGTCCACACCCTGCTGGCGATAAAGGTCAAGCAACTGATGGGCCTTTTCAATGGTGCCCATGGTATCGAAAGACAGATGGGCATTCACTTCCGTCGACACATATCCCGGAACCTGTTGAAGCAGCCTGGCGCCAAGCATCACCGCCAGCTTATCGGCGGCCAGTTCGGTCTTGTTGCCATCACCGGGCTGGGCGTTGGCCCATTCCAGTGCCTCGCTCAGCAGGGGGCGATATTTGTCCTGCTGCACGGCTTTAAGTATCAAGGAAGGGTTAGTGGTGGCGTCTTCAGGCTGATACTGGCGAATGGCTTCGAAATCGCCGGTATCGGCCACCACAGTGGTAAAGGTTTTAAGCTGACTAAGTTGATCTGACATATTGTCCTCTTGGGGTTAAGGGCTGCAAGGGGCCGCGCACTGATATCTGCTGTGTTCCCTTTCGTGAGCAATTAAAAGATAAAGTCCGATATTATTTTTATATTACCTTTGCAATTGGCAAATGTTGATATTATCATACAATTAACAAAGTTGACCATTATCAGTGACAATTGAAAAGGTTTTTTATGTCTGGATATGTACTGGGGCTGGATTACGGCTCTGACTCGGTAAGAGCATTACTGGTGGATACCCACGATGGCAGTGAACTGGCCAGTGCTGTGGTTAATTATCCACGCTGGTCCCAGGGCCTGTATTGTGATCCCGCCCGTGATCAGTTTCGCCAGCACCCACTGGATTATCTGGAGGGTCTGCAGCAGGCGCTGCAGCAGCTATGGCAATCATTACCTGCCGGCAGTGGCGACAAGGTTATCGGCATCAGCATCGATACGACAGGTTCTACCCCAGTGGCGGTTGACAGTCAGGGCCAGGCGCTGGCACTGAAACCGGAATTCGCCGACAACCCTAACGCCATGTTTGTGCTGTGGAAAGATCATACGGCGCTGGCCGAAGCCACAGAAATCACGCAGGCCGCGAATGCTGCCCCGGTTAATTATCTGCAGGACATGGGCGGTATTTATTCTTCTGAATGGTACTGGGCCAAGGCCCTGCATGTATCTCGCCAGGACAGTCAGGTGCATCAGGCCGCCCATATGTGGGTAGAACATTGTGACTGGTTGCCCGCCGTATTAACCGGTACCACCCATCCTTCTGTATTACAAATGGGTCGTTGCGCCGCCGGGCATAAACTGATGTGGAACGAAAAATGGCAGGGCTTCCCGCCCAATGCGTTTTTCGCCGGTATCGACCCGCTGCTCGACGGGCTGGTGGAGCGCCTGAATGCCGATACCCGCTGCAGCGATCAAAAGGTCGGCGGTCTGACCGAAGAGTGGGCCGCAAAGCTTGGTCTCAAAGCCGGTACACCGGTGGGTTTTGGTGCTTTTGACTGCCATATGGGGGCAGTCGCTGCCAATGTGCGCCCCGGCACGCTGACCAAAGTCATGGGCACCTCTACCTGCGATATTACGCTGGCAGAGCCGGCTCAGCTGGAGGGCAAATCCGTGCCCGGTATCTGTGGGCAGGTGAACGGTTCAGTGGTGCCCGGCATGGTGGGTCTGGAAGCCGGTCAGTCGGCCTTTGGCGACCTCTATGCCTGGTTTAAAGACTTACTCAGCTGGCCACTGCAACACATCCAGCCGCACGCCACAGTGGCTGATATCTGGGCGCAGCAGGTCGGGCAGATAGAAGCGCAAATTTTACAGGTGCTGTCAGAGCAGGCTCAGAACTTAGAACCCGGTGCGGGCAATCTCACTGCGCTGGACTGGGTCAATGGCCGGCGCACTCCCGATGCCGATCAATCCGTTGCCATGGCCATCAGTGGTCTGAAGATGGGTAGCAGTGCTGCTCACCTGTTCCGGGCGCTGGTGGAGGCCACGGCCTTTGGCTCCCGGGCCATTACAGAGCGCTTCCGCGAGCAGGGCGTACCGGTAGAAAACATTGTGGTGATCGGCGGGATCTCGAAGAAATCCGATTTTGTGATGCAGGTCTGCGCCGATGTCTGGAACTGCCCGATTGATGTACTCGAAAGTGAACAGAGCTGCGCTCTGGGTGCGGCGATTTTTGCGGCAGTTGTTGGCGGCGCCTATCCGGGTGTTGCCGAGGCGCAGGCAGTAATGGCTTCGCCGGTGCATAAAACCTATCAGCCGAATCCGGCCAATGTGCAGCTTTACGATCAACTTTACGCCCGTTATCAGCGCCTCGGGCAGTTTGTCAGCGGAGGTGAGTGATGAGCTACCGTGAATTAAAACGCGAAGTGTATGAAGCCAACCTGGAGCTGCAAAGCAAGGGGCTGGTGATCTACACCTTTGGCAATGTGTCGCAGATTGATCGCCAAAAAGGCGTGATTGCGATCAAGCCCAGCGGTGTTTCTTACGAGCAGATGCAGGCCGATGACATGGTGATTGTGGATCTCGACGATAACGTAGTGGAAGGGTCTATGCGGCCTTCTTCTGATACCAAAACCCATACCCATTTGTATCGCCACTTTGAGGCCATAGGCGGGGTAACCCATACCCATTCTACCTATGCCACCGCCTGGGCCCAGGCCAAGTTGTCTATTCCCTGCCTGGGTACTACCCATGCGGATTTTGTGCATGGTGAGATCCCCTGCACCGCAGAGATGACACAAGCCCAGATAGAAAGAGATTACGAACAGGAAACCGGGGTGCAGATCACCGACTGTTTTAAGCAGCGCGATCCGATGGCCTCGCCGATGGTGATTGTTGCCGGTCACGCGCCCTTTACTTGGGGTGAGAGTGCCGCCAAGTCTGTATATCACGCTGTTTTGCTCGAAGAGATCGCCCGCATGGCCTATCTCACCCGCACATTGGCGCCCAGTGGCAGCCTGCTGAGTCAGGCCATACTGGACAAACATTATTTAAGAAAGCACGGCAAGAATGCCTATTACGGGCAGAGTAGCTGAGCCGCAACCAAGTTTAGAAGAGGAAGATTATGCAACAGGTTAAGCAAAAAGAAGTCTGGCTGGTCACAGGATCTCAGCATCTGTACGGTCCCAAGGTGCTCGAAACTGTCGCCGGCGACAGTCAGACTATCGTTAAGGGTCTGAACGAAACAGGCAAGCTGCCGGTGAACATGGTGTTCAAGCCGGTGGTAAAAACGCCACAGGAAATCCATGCACTTTGCCAGCAGGCAAACGCCAGCGCGGAGTGTGTCGGGCTGGTCATGTGGATGCATACCTTTTCGCCGGCCAAGATGTGGATCGCCGGTTTAAATGAGCTGCGCAAGCCGTTTTTGCATCTGCATACCCAGTTCAATGCCGAGTTGCCCTGGTCTGAAATCAACATGAACTACATGAATACCCACCAGAGCGCCCATGGAGACCGTGAGTTTGGTTTTATCGGCACCCGTATGCGCAAAGAGCGTAAAGTGGTGGTAGGTCACTGGCAAAAAGAAGAGGTTCAGGCCCAGATTGATGACTGGTGCCGGGCGGCATTGGGCTGGCATGAGAGTCGGTCTCTAAAAGTGGCCCGTTTTGGTGACAATATGCGTCAGGTCGCGGTGACCGAAGGCGACAAAGTCGCGGCACAGATCCAGTTTGGCTATGAAGTGCATGGTTACAGCCTCGCCGAGTTGGTTGATGTGGTGGAGCAGGTCAGTGATGCCGAAATCAACAGCCAGCTAGAACAGTACCGTCAGGACTATGACATTGCCCCGGCATTGCTTGAAGACAGCCATCAGCTTGCCATGCTGAAAAATGAGGCCCGGCTGGAACTGGGCATGAGTAAATTCCTTGATGACGGCGGCTTTAACGCCTACACCAATTGTTTTGAAAATCTGGCTGGTCTCACCGGTCTGCCGGGCCTGGCCACTCAGCGAATGATGGCCCGTGGTTACGGTTATGGCGCCGAAGGCGACTGGAAAACCTCGGCCATGGTCAGGGTAATGAAGGTGATGGGGCAGGGCCGTCAGGGCGGTACCTCCTTTATGGAAGATTACACCTATAACCTCGGTGCCCGTGATCAGGTACTGGGTGCCCATATGCTGGAGGTTTGCCCTTCGATTGCTGCGCAAAAACCCCGTCTGGAAGTGCATCATCACAGCATCGGCGTCAGATGTGATGTGGCCCGCCTGCTGTTTACCGCACAGCCCGGCCCGGCGGTGAATCTGTCACCTATAGATCTGGGCAACAGATTCCGCTT
The DNA here is from genome assembly GCF_001466725.1 of Lacimicrobium alkaliphilum. Lineage (NCBI taxonomy): Bacteria > Pseudomonadati > Pseudomonadota > Gammaproteobacteria > Alteromonadales > Alteromonadaceae > Lacimicrobium > Lacimicrobium alkaliphilum. The sequence goes on along the minus strand of NZ_CP013650.1, from coordinate 3,756,385 downwards.
TTTGATCAATGAAGTTGACACCGTGGCGCCGCCTGCGGATTTGCCGCACCTGCCGGTCGCTTCAGCGTTGTGGGAGCCACGGCCGAATCTGTCTGTGGCTGCGGCCGCATGGATCCATGCCGGTGGTGCTCACCATACGGTATACAGCCAGCAGGTGAGCACTGAGATGCTGGAAGACTTCGCCGAGATGGCCGGAGTGGAAACCATCATTATCGATGCCGATACCAATATCCGCGCCCTGAAGAGTGAATTGCGCCAGAATGCCGCGTATTATCATCTGAATCAGGGGCTGTAACAGAGAAGGGATGAACACCACAGAGACACAGAGAACAGCCAGATTAGGTGTCGATGCTTCGTGTCCCTTCGTGTTCTTCGTGGTCGTATCATAAATAGTTGTTTTGTTACCACGAAGGACAGGAAGAGCACGAAGTGGGCAATATCAATATGCTGTGTCTTGCCCTCCGAAATCGCTGTGTCTCTGTAGTTTAATAAATTCAGGCTGGAAGGTTGGCGAGATGGTGTCCCTCGCCGATTCGCCAGCCTTTCTGTTATGGTGAACGCATCATTTCGTCATAAGGAGAACCCATGCTGGATCTAAGCCAATATCAGGGCATTGTGTTTGATATGGACGGCACGCTGATCGACTCCATGGGCGAACATATGCTTGCCTGGGAGCAAACCTGCAAACACTTTGGTTACCCTTTTGACGCTGAGTATATGAACGGCCTTGGCGGAGTACCCACTCAGGCGACGGTGGTATTGCTGAATCAGAAGCATGGCCTTAGCCATGATCCCTTGCAGGTGGCGCAAGCCAAGCGGCGGTTCTGGGAGCAGATGAACAGTGCCCCGGTGACTATTGATGCCACTATCGCCGTACTCGAACACTACCGTACCCGTATGCCCGTTGGCGTGGGTACCGGTGCCGAGCGGCCCCACGCAGAGAAAATGCTGCGGGATACCGGCCTGATGGACAAGATCCAGACCCTGGTCACCGCTTCAGATGTCCGTCAGGGTAAGCCTCATCCCGAGACCTTCTTACAGGTAGCCGATAACCTCGGCGTGCCCGCACAGCACTGTGTGGTATTTGAAGATACCGAAATTGGTCGTCAGGCCGCAGAGGCGGCAGGCATGGACTGTATCATGGTGGAAAACGGCAGAATTCTGCTCTGATACGGTGCTCAAGACTATAGCAGATTCTTTGTCAAAGCTGCCGCTGAGCGATCCGCTAAAATTATCTGCGACAAAACTTGCATATTCACCCTTATTTGTAATATAAAAGTATAAAATTTGTTGCCAACAGGTAAAGTCATGCTCCTATATCTATCAACCTGCTCCGGTGCACGCCGTGGCTTTAATCGTTCCGGTGGCAGTTTCAGCCGGCAGTTTGCTACTCTGGCGGCCTGCGTTACGTTACTCTTCGGCCTCAGTGCCTGTAGTGAAGGCCCTCAATCCCAGTCGGCGTCTCAGCCACAAGCAGAAAAGGAAACCTCTATGTCGTCCCAGCCTTCTTTTTCCAGTCAGGATTATGGCACCTTATCATCCGGTGAAAAGGTCACCCAGGTGACATTGCGAAACAGCAATGGTATCGAAATGGACGTAATCAGCTACGGCGGCATCATTACCCGTCTGCTCACTCCCGATGCACAAGGGCAAATGGGCGATATCGTGCTCGGTCTCGACAGTTTAGAGGAGTATGTGCAGTCTAACCCCTATTTCGGTGCCCTGATTGGCCGTTACGGCAACCGTATCAATAAAGGGCGTTTTGAGCTTGACGGTAGGGTTTATCAACTTGATACCAATGACGGCGAAAACCATCTGCACGGCGGCGTACAGGGCTTTGACAAGCGCAACTGGCAGATGACCCCCTTTAAAACCGACAGCAGCGCCGGTGTTGAACTGGCTCTGGTCAGCGAAGACGGCGATCAGGGCTACCCCGGGCGGCTCGAGGTTAAAGTGGTGTATGAGCTCAGCAACAATGATGAGCTGGATATGCGCTTTGAAGCGACAACCGACAAGCCCACCATCGTGAATATGACCCAGCACAGTTACTTTAACCTGGCCGGCAGCGGCGATATTCTCGGCCATGAGTTAATGATCCCTGCTGACGCCTATACACCTGTCGACGAAGGGTTGATACCCACCGGAGAGATAGCAGACATCAGCAATACCCCTTTCGATTTTCGCGAGCCGACGCCAATGGGCGAGCGCATTAACGAAGACCATGAGCAATTGCAAAGGGGTCAGGGCTACGATCACAACTATGTACTGGACCGCGAAGGCGACGGCAAACTGCGCCTCGCTGCCAGAGTCGAAGAGCCCGTCAGTGGCCGGGTGCTTGAGGTGGCCAGCGAAGAGCCTGGCGTGCAGTTCTATTCCGGTAATTTCCTGGATGGCAGCCTGACCGGTAAAGGCACAACCTATCAGCACCGCAGCGGCTTTTGCCTTGAGCCACAGCATTTCCCGGATTCGCCGAATCAGGCCATGTTTCCTTCAACCCGGCTCAACCCCGGTGAAACATACCGTACCCGGATTATTTATCGCTTTCTGACTCGCAGTGACAGCTGAAATGAAAATCGCCTGCAACCCATGCAAAAGAGAATTGATTATGAGCGCCGTTAAATCCACTTCTTCCCTGGCCGCTGGCCTGTTACTGATACTGAATCTCGGCGGCTGCGCCAGTCAGTCAGTAACAGAGCAGAGTCAGGCGGAACAGCCAGACCAGAGCCAGAAAAAAGGCACCTTCACCAATCCGCTGTTTCCTAACGGGGCCGATCCCTGGCTGGAATACTGGGACGGTAATTATTACCTGACCACCACCACCTGGACCTCGGAACTGGTGATGCGTAAGTCTCCGACCCTGTCGGGGCTGGCCGATGCCACACCGGTCAATGTATGGTCAGATACCGACCCTGAACGTTGCTGTAATTTCTGGGCGTTTGAATTTCATCGCCTCAAAGGCCCCAACGGTTACCGCTGGTATATGATGTACACATCAGGTCAGGACGGCACGCTGGATTATCAGCATCTGAATGTACTGGAAAGTGCCGGCGACGACCCCATGGGGCCCTATGAATATAAGGGTGCGCCGATGCCGGATG